>NZ_JAMYSF010000038.1:0-48574 GCF_040321775.1 Mesorhizobium sp. M0243
AAAACACGGGGGCGATCATGCCCCCGTGTCGTCAAAAAGCTACCAGCCAAATATCCTGTCAGAACACTGAAGGTGCCTAAGTGAACTGCATTAGCGCTTTCGAGCGCCGTTTTTAATTTTCCTATTGCAGATAATAATTATCCACGATAGTATATATCCATGATAAAGGAGCCGATCCAATGAAGCTGGGCGAGGGCGTTGAGGCAGCTATCCATTGCGCTGCCACGCTGGCCAGTGTGGAGGGGAACAGCACCATGCCTGGCGCCGCTCTGGCCGAGTCCTTTGGCCTGTCGCCTAGCTATCTGCTGAAGCATCTCAACATGCTGAGCGCGGCGCGCATCCTGGAATCGGTGCCCGGGCCTGCCGGTGGCTATCGGCTGGCGCGGCCGGCCGAGCGCATCACGCTGCTCGACATCGTGCTGGCCATCGAAGGGCGCGAGCCGGCTTTCCGTTGCGGCGAGATCCGCCAGCGCGGTCCGGTGAAGCTCGATGCTTCGGCCTATGTCAAACCCTGCGGCATCAACGCCGCGATGCTGAAGGCCGAGCGTGCCTATCGCGCCGCGCTCGCCGAGACCAAGCTGTCCGATATCGTGGCCACCTATGCGGCAGAAGGCGATCCCAGGTCGCTTGCTGCGAGCTGCGCCTTCGTCGAGCGCCACCAGCGGCCGCAGAAATCCAGTTAACCCCGTAGACCCAAACCCAAAGCAGATTTGAAAGGACAGGAAGATGAAACAGAGGCTGCAATTTTTCGCCAAGGCGCCGGAGATCATGAAGGCTGTGTCGGCGCTCAACAAGGCGGTGGACGAATGCGGGCTCGAGGTGAGCCTGCTGCACCTGGTCAAGCTCAGGGCATCGCAGATCAATGGCTGCTCGTTCTGCGTCGAGATGCATAGCCGCGAGGCGAGGCGCGACGGCGAGACCGAGCAGCGGCTCTATCTGGTTTCAGCCTGGAAGGAATCGCCGCTGTTTTCCCTGCGCGAACGCGCTGCCCTGGCCTGGACCGAAGCCGTCACCTTGATCGCCAGCAATGGCGTGCCGGACGAACTCTATGCAAAGACGCTCGAGCATTTCTCGGAAGAGGAACTGGTCAAGCTTTCCGTTGCGCTCGGCATGATCAACACCTGGAACCGGCTGTGCATCCCGTTCCAGGCCATTCACCCGGTGCCGGCGGCGAAGGCCGCCTGATTGTCCGGTTATGTTGGGAGCGCCGTCGAAAGGCGGCGCTCCACTTTCAAAGGGAGCGTTTGATGCCTGCCGATTTGCCTTCGACCTTGTTGTTTCTCGCTCGCCTGTTGCTCGGCGGCGCCTTCGTCTTCGCCGGCCTGCGCAACATCCAGAACGCGGCCTTCCTGACCCAGCTGATGGCCGCGCGCGGCGTGCCGCAGGCAAGATGGGCGCTGTGGCTCGGCATCGTGCTTCAGATCGCCGCCGGCGTGCTGGTCATCGCAGGATTGTGGACGGCACTCGCGGCCGCGGTGCTGCTGGTGTTCCTGATCGTCGCCACGCCGATGTTTCACAATTTTTGGGACCATCAGGGCCAGGATCGTGCGTCCCGCATCAACGGCTTCGTCGGCAATGTCGCGCTGAGCGGTGGCTTTCTGACCCTGATCGCGCAATCCGTTTGACGCACAGTTCCATGCCGACTGCGGCCTCTGGTGCCCACGGCTCGATCATAAAATCGGAACCAATCGAGGCGTTGACGCATTTCACACCTGCATGCCCAGCATCCAGGATGGAATATGAAAATCGCCCATGTCGCGCCGCTTTATGAATCGGTGCCGCCAAGGCTCTATGGCGGCACCGAGCGCATCGTCTCGTATCTGACCGAAGCGCTGGTTGATCTGGGCCATGAGGTGACGCTGTTCGCCAGCGGCGACAGCCAGACTTCCGCGACGCTGGTACCCAGCCGGGAACGCGCGCTGCGCCTCGATCCGCGTCCGCTTAAATCCGAGATCGCGGCGCATCTGTCGATGCTTTCGCAGGTGAGGGACCGGGCGTCGGAGTTCGACGTCATCCACTTCCACCTCAGCCATTTCCTGCACTTTTCCTTCTTCGAGGATCTCGTCGACCGCACGGTGACGACACCGCATGGCAGGCTGGATTATGTCGACCTGGCGCCGGCCTATGAACGGTTTCCGCGTTTTCCCCTGATTTCCATTTCGCACAGCCAGAAGGCTGGCCTTGCCAACGCCAACTGGTTGGCGACGATCCATCACGGATTGCCGACCACTCTCTACGAACCGACTTTTGAGACGACGGCGGAAGAACCCTACCTTGCCTTCCTCGGCCGGTTCTCACGCGACAAGCGCCCGGACCGCGCCATCGAGATCGCCTTGCGTTCGGGGCTCAAGCTCAAGCTCGCGGCAAAGATCGGCGACGACGACCGCGCCTATTTCCACGAGGTGGTCGAACCGTTGATCGATGGCGATCGCATCGTCTATGTCGGCGAGATCGAGGAGGACCAGAAGGCGGAATTTCTCGGCAAGGCGGCCGGCCTGCTGTTCCCGATCGACTGGCCGGAGCCGTTCGGCCTTGTCGCCATCGAGGCCATGGCCTGCGGCACGCCGGTCATCGGCTGGAATTGCGGCGCGCTGCCCGAAATCATCGATCAAGGCGTCACCGGTTTCATCGCTGACACGGTGGACGGCGCGGTCGCCGCGGTGCCCGACTTGCTGCAACTCGACAGGCGAAAGGTGAGGGCCGTTTTCGAAAAGCGGTTCTCCGCTCGAAGAATGGCTGGCGATTATCTGGCCGCCTATGCGGGCCTGATCGGCGTCCCGAGCGCGGCGAAGGCGTCTTGAGCAACGACGTGCTCGAGCCACGACAACGAAACAACAGGGATCTTTGACGAATGGCCCAACTCGATGAGCGCCAGCTCGATCCCGCGGTTGCGCTTGCATCGCTCGACGCCACCGCCCCTCGCGAGCCGCATCGGTTGTTTGCCCTCAAGCAGGGCGATTGCTTCGCGGTTGCCGACGCCTATGGCGACATACGCGGAGCCGGCGACGGTTTCTTTCGCGACGACACACGGGTTCTTTCCGAGTTCCGGCTGACCGTCGGCGGCAGGCAGACATCGCTGCTCGGCGCCTCGCTCAGCCAGGACAATGTGCTGTTCACCACCAATTTGACCAATCTGCCGATACAGAGCGCCGGTGGACGCGACATCCCGCAGGGAGCCATTCACATCGAACGCGTCAGGCTGCTTTGGCAGGACAGGCTGTTCGAACGCATCACCCTTTCCAATTACAGCCGGGAACACTCGACGATCAGCGTTTCCCTGCACTATTCCGCCGATTTCCGCGACATGTTCGAAGTGCGCGGCTCGACACGGCTGAAGCGCGGGCTGGCCCATGCCGCCGAAACAGACGCGACGTCCGTGCTGCTGCGCTATGACGGGCTCGACGGCCTGGCCCGCCTCTCTGCGATATCGTTCTCGCAGGCGCCGGACCAACTGACAGCCACCCGTGCCGATTTCCTGATCGCCGTGACCAAGCGCAGCAGGAAGGTGCTTTATGTCGAGGTCGGTCCCGAGGTGGCCGATAAGCCCGACCGCGACCGGTTTCGCGCCGCTGCTGCCCGCGCCCGCTTTGGCATGCGGGCCAAACGTCGCCATGGCGCGACGGTGCGCAGCTCGGGCCGCGTCTTCAACGACTGGGTCGAGCGCGCCCGCGCCGATGTCGCGCTGCTGACCACCGAACTGGCGACCGGCCCCTATCCCTATGCCGGCATCCCCTGGTTCTCGACGGCGTTCGGTCGTGACGGCGTCATCTCGGCACTGCAGATGCTGTGGCTCAATCCGGGCCTGGCGCGGGGCGTGTTGGCCTTTCTGGCCCAGCACCAGGCGACCGAGACATCGCCGTTCAGCGATTCGCAGCCGGGCAAGATCATGCACGAGACCCGCAAGGGCGAAATGGTGGCGCTGCGGGAGCTCCCCTTCGGCCGCTACTACGGTGGCGTCGATACGACACCGCTCTACATCTATCTTGCTTGCGCCTACGCCGATCGTACCGGTGACATGGCGTTCATCGACGGCCTGTGGCCGTCACTGTGCGCCGCGGCCGAATGGACGGAGGAGGCAGGCCGGGAGACCGGATTCGTGACTTACCAGCGAGCGGCCGAGTCCGGCCTCGCCAACCAGGGATGGAAGGACAGTTTCGATTCGGTCTTCCATGCCGATGGCCGCATTCCCAAGGGCCCGATCGCGCTGGTCGAAGTGCAAGGCTATGTCTTTGCCGCTTTCCGGGGGCTGGCCAAGCTTGCCCGCCGCCGTGGCGAAGACGACAAAGCCGATCACTGGGAGGACCGCGCCGAGGCGATGCGGGTGGCGGTGGAACGCGATTTCTGGCTTGACGATCTCGGCTTCTACGCCCTCGCGATCGACGGTGCCGGCGAGCCCTGCAAGGTGCGGACCTCGAATGCTGGGCATCTGCTCTTTGTCGGGTTGCCTGAGCCGGCGCGGGCGCAGATGGTCGCCGACCAGCTGCTTTCCGCCTCCTTCCATTCCGGCTGGGGGCTGAGGACGCTTGCCGACGATGCGGTGTTCTTCAACCCGATGTCGTACCACAATGGCTCGATCTGGCCGCACGACACCGCCATCTGCGGTGCCGGCCTGGCACGCTATGGCGAGCGTGAAAGCGTGGTTCGCCTGATGAGCGGCACATTCGAATCCGCGGTCCATTTCAACATGCGGCTGCCCGAACTGTTCTGCGGTTTTACACGCGCGCCGGGCGAAGCACCCATCGCCTATCCTGTCGCCTGCCTGCCGCAAGCGTGGTCGGCGGGCTCGGCCTTCATGCTGATGCAGGCCTGCCTTGGCTTGGAGATCGACGGCTGGGATGGTGAGATTCGCGTTAGCCGTCCCAGGCTGCCGATCGGCATCGACACGCTGACACTGCGGCACCTGGGCGTCGGCGACCGGGTGGTCGATCTCACCTTCCAGCGCGTCGGCGACCGGGTCGTCGCTTTCCTTGCCGACCGCCATGAAGGGCTGGTGCCGCTCATCGTAAGGACATGATCCGAACAAAATTGGCGGAACCGATCCGAGCTTTGTGCGTTGCAAAAATACGGGTCCGAACGCCGACCCCGTGGTCGGCGGACCTTTTCAAACGGGAAACACGAAAAAACGGTCGCCGACGGCCGGGTGAGTTGACATTCAATGACAAACTACGGTGCGGAACTGCTCTGGGTTCTGATCTTCGCGAGCCTCGGTTTTTCCGCTCTTGCCGTATTCCTCTCCCTATCGCGGCAGCGCCGCAGTCACCCTCCGGCGGTTGCCCATACAGCGGGCGAAGACGTGGCCGCGGAGGCGGCGCGCAAGGTGATACGTGAGTTCGAAAAGAACGGCCAATCGGCCGATGCGGCGCTGGTGACGTGGTCGCCCGAGACATTGCGCAAGATCCTCGCCGACGATCTGCCCGATGCGCAGGTCATCGTGGTGTCGAACCGCGAACCCTATATCCACAACATCAGGGATGATGGCGTCGAATTGTTGGTGCCGGCCAGCGGGCTGGTGTCCGCGCTCGAGCCGATCACCCGCGCCTGTGGCGGCACCTGGATCGCCTATGGCGGCGGAACGGCGGACCGCCTCACCGTCGACGACCACGACCGGGTACAGGTGCCTCCCGGCCATCCGTCCTATACGCTGCGCCGGGTCTGGCTGACGGAGGAAGAACATCAGGGTTATTATCTCGGTTTCGCCAATGAGGGGCTCTGGCCGCTTTGCCACATCGCCTTCACCCGACCGATTTTTCGCGCCTCCGACTGGGCTGCCTATGAAGCCGTTAACCGGAAGTTTGCCGATACGGTGGTTGCCGAAGCGCGTAACGAGCGGCCGATCGTGCTGGTCCAGGATTACCACTTCGCGCTGCTGCCGCGCATGATCCGCGAGCGCCTGCCGGAGGCGATCGTCATCACCTTCTGGCACATCCCATGGCCGAACTCGGAGGTGTACAGCATCTGCCCTTGGCGTGAACGCATCCTCGAGGGGCTGCTCGGCAGCTCTATCATCGGTTTCCACACCCAGTTCCACGCCAACAATTTCACCGAAAGCGTAGATCGCTTCCTGGAAAGCCGCATCGAGCGCGCCGATGCGGCGATCTCCTACGGTGGTCAGACGACGCTGGTGCACGCCTATCCCATCTCGATAGAATGGCCGGCGGACCTGTTGGCAAAATTGCCTCATGTCGATGACTGCCGCGCCCGCCTGCGCAATAGGTTCGGACTGAAAGCGGATGTGAAGCTGGCGGTGGGGGTCGAACGTCTCGATTACACGAAGGGCATTCTGGATCGGTTTCAGGCGCTGGACGAATTGTTCAAGCGATACCCTGAATGGATCGGAAAACTGGTTTTCCTGCAGGTCGCGGCCCCCAGCCGTGGCACGCTGCCGGCTTACAAGCTGCTCCACGACGAATGCCACCGCTATGCCGAGGAGCTCAACCAACGCTATGGCAGCGAGGGTTACAGGCCGGTGGTCATGGTGGCCGAGCATCACTCACAGGAACAGGTCTACGAGATCTATCGCGCCGCCGACATATGCATGGTCACCAGCCTGCATGACGGCATGAACCTGGTCGCCAAGGAGTTCGTCGCGGCGCGCGACGACGAACAGGGCGTCTTGATGCTCAGCACCTTCGCCGGCGCCTCGCGCGAATTGCTGGAGGCGCTGATCGTCAACCCTTACGACGCCGCCATGATGAGCGAAGCGCTGCTGCAGGCGCTGATCATGACTTCAGACGAACAGCGCGAGCGCATGCGGCCCATGCGCGAGACGATCCGCAACAACAATGTCTATCGCTGGGCCGGCAGCATGCTTCTGGATGCAGCGCGCTTGCGCAAGCGCGGTGACCTCGACCGGGTAACCGGTGTCGGTGAGCGGCCGCCTAGCGTCGACAATGTCGTGTCCATGTTCGAGCGCAAACGGGTAGTCATGTCATGAACGAGGTCCTGCAAAAGATGATCAGCGAAAGCCCGCAAAAGCCGCAGGCCGTCATGCCGAAACCGCAGACTGTGCTGACCGGCGAATGGGCGTTGTTCCTCGACATCGACGGCACCCTGCTGGAACATGCCGAGCACCCGGACGCCGTCTCGGTCAGCGACGAGCTCCGCTCCTTGCTGCAAGGCCTGGACCGCAAGCTGAACGGGGCGTTGGCGTTCATCACGGGCCGGTCCGTTGCGGCTGTCGACCATCTGTTTCAGCCTTTGAAACTGCGCGCGGCCGGGCTCTATGGACTGGAGCACCGGCTTCTGCCGGGCGACGACGTCGAAGTCGCGGAGGAGCCGGCGGATATCGCGGCCCTTGCCGACGAGATCGAGGCCGAGCTCGGTCGTGGGGCCTATATCGAGCGTAAGGGAAGGGTGCTGGCCATCCACACGCGCGCCGCCCCCCATCTGCTTCCCCGCGCGACGCAGCTTGTCGAGCAGGCGCTGGCCACGCTGCCAAAGGGCTACCGGGTGGTTGCCGGCAACGCCGGCGTGGAATTGCTGCCGCTGGAGGCCGCCAAGGGCGCCGCGATCCGGCGTTTCATGGAGATCGCGCCATTCACGGGCCGTCGCCCGGTCTTCCTGGGCGACGACACGTCGGACGAAAACGGCTTCGAAACCGTCAATGATGCGGGCGGCATATCGATACGGGTCAAGCCACCGGCGCACACCACCGCGCAGTACGGGCTGGTCGGCGTCGCCGAGACGCTGGCCTGGCTGAGAGGTCAACTTTAGGTCCAGCCGGCGCAACCGCGATCGCGCGTCCTGGAAAGGACAAGGAAAGGAACGGTTTCGATGGGACGCTTTGCACAATTGGTTCGAGAGATCACCCCGAACTGGCTGCACTCTCGCTCCTCCCGCGATGAGATTGCCGACGTTTCACCGTCCGACGCGGATTTCAGCTGGCAAGAGGCAATCGACAACAAGATGTATGGGGCGGATACATCTGACTATTCCCATGTGCCGGAAAAGCCTGTTTCGGCAAAACCGGCAGACGACAGGCCTGCGGACGAGGACGACCGCGTTCCAAAGAAGGCCAATTAACGGTCCTGTCCTATGCCGCAAATCGCAGGCCGCCGTCGCAGGTCAATATCTGACCGGTCATGAAGCCGTTGGAGACGAGGAAGGCTATTGCCGCGGCGACGTCTTCGGCGCGGCCGATGCGGCCGACCGGGGTCCTGCCTGCGTAATCGGCAAACAGCGCCTGCCTCTGCTCCTCGGCCAGAAAATCCCACCAGGGCGTGTCGATGACGCCGGGCGCCACGACATTGACGCGCAGCGGCTTCAGTTCCACCGCCAGAATCGGCACCACGGTCAACAGCATGCCGTTGATGGCAGCGATACCGGCGACGCCCGGCGCCGCGAGCTGCGCCGACACCGCCGAGATGAAGGTGACCGAGCCGGCCTTGTTGAGTGTCGGCAAGGCGGCCTGCAGGCAAGACAGCTGCGGGCGGACCTTTTCCTCCACGCCACTGCCGATGTCGCTCAGGTCAAGCGTCGGGAAGGGGCCGAGGCCCTTGCCGCCGCTGGCCGCCAGCACCAGATGGTCGAAAGGCCCGAGGCTCTCGAAGAACTGGCGGACCTCGTCCGGCTTCGCGGCGTCGAAAGCAGCCTTCCCGGCAGCGCCGCCAAGGCTTTTCCAAGCGCTCTTCAGTTTCTCCTCGTTGCGCCCGGTGATGGTCACCTTCATGTCCGGGCCGAGCAACTTGCGTGCCGTCGCCAGGCCGATGCCGGACGAGCCGCCGATGACGACGGTGTGTTCGATTGTCTTGGTCATCAATGCTGTTCCTTCGATGTGAGGGAGGCCGGGTCGATGAGATCGAGGCTCAAGCTTCGCAGCCGTTGCCTTGCCTTGGCGTCATAAGCCTGGGCGTCGGCACGGGATTCCCGCAGGCCGTCGAAATAGAGGCCGCTTTTTCCGTCGAGCGCGGGTGAGGCGGCGAGGTTGAGGATGGCCTCGGCACCGGTCTCGACCGAACTCCACGGCGTCACACCAGCCTGCCGGACCATGGTGGTATTCATGTAACTCGCTGGGTGCAGCGCGTTGACGGTGACGCCGGTACCTTTCAACTGTTCGGCCAAATCGACGGTGAACAGGATCTGCGCCAGCTTGCTCTGGCAATAGGCGCGCACGCCGTCATAGGAGCGGGTCAGCATGACATCGCTGAAATCGACCGCCTGCTGTCCGGCCGAGGCGACATTGACGATGCGGGCCGGCGCACTCGCCTTCAGCAACGGCAGAAGCTCCGATGTCAGCAGAAAACCGGCGAGGTAGTTGACCGCGAAGCGCAGTTCGTAGCCGTCGGCGCTGACCTGCCTTTTGGCACCCTGGCCCGCCGTGCCGATTCCGGCATTGTTGACGAGGATGTCGAGCCGGCCCGTCCGGGCGCGCACCGCCTCGGCAAGCCGGCGCACTTCGGCCAGCGAAGAGAGGTCGGCGACCAGAAGCTCCGCCATGCCGCCGGCCGCTTCGATCTCGGTGACAACAGCCTTGCCGCGCCTCGCATCGCGGCCATGCACCATCACACGGGCGCCCGCGGCGCCGAGCCGTTGCGCGACGACGCGGCCGACGCCATCGGTCGAACCGGTGATGAGGATCGTCTTGTCTTTGAGTTCCATGTTCAGAGCCTCCGTTCTGTTGCTCTGAACGGAAGATGGGACAGTTGGCGCGAGCCAAACAGTTCAAACTTTATCCTGGTATCAATACTGCTATACTGGGCGCATGGAGTCCCAACCCCACGCGGCCCCAAACCACTCCGCTGAAGACAGCCGCCGGCGCGAACTCGGCGCCTTCCTGCGCTCGCGCCGCGAAAGGCTGACGCCCTCGGCCACCGGCATCGCCACCGGTCTCAGGCGGCGCACGCCGGGACTACGGCGCGAGGAGGTGGCGATGATCGCCGGCGTCGGCACCACCTGGTACACATGGCTGGAGCAGGGGCGGGAGGTCAGGCCCTCGGTCGAGGTGCTGACGGCACTCGCCGAAGCACTGCGCCTCGACGCCGCCGAAAAACAGCATCTGTTCATCCTTGCCGACCGCCAGCAGCCGGAGCGCCGTGCCGTGGCGCCGGAAAGGGTCGACGGCCCCTTGCTGCACATGCTGCAGAGCCTGGTGCTGCAGCCGGCCTATGTGGTCGGGCGGCGCTGGGATGTGCTGGCCTGGAACCCGGCGGCGGTGGCGGTGTTCGGCGACTATGGCCTGCTGGAAGGGGATGCCCGCAACATCGTCCACATGGTGTTCACCAGCCCGCACCACCGGCGCCTGCTGGTCGACTGGGAGCAACTGGCGCGCACCGTGCTGGCCTCGTTCCGGGCCGCGAGCGCCCGCTATGTCGGCGATCCGGATTTCGAGCGGCTGATCGAGTTGATGACGCGTTCGAGCCCCGAATTTCGTGCCTGGTGGCCGCAGCGCGACGTCGCGCACCGATTGTCGGGGGTGAAGCATGTCCGGCACCCGAGCGCGGGCGCCATGACCTTCGAGCATATGAGCCTGTCGATCGGCGACGGCTCGGACATGAAGCTGATCGTCTACACGCCGCTCGCCGAGCAGAATTCGATCGCCAAGCTGCAGACATTGCTGGATGAACTGCCGGCCCAGCGGCGCAGCGCCTGAGGCGTCAGCCCTTCGGCTTCAGCCCATCGAGGAACAACTGCTCAAGAAACCTTGCGGCGTCCTCGAAGCGGCCGTCGCCGCCGCGGTTCGGCCCGAGCACGGCGCGGACCTGGACGTCGAAATCGGCATAATGCTGCGTCGTCGCCCAGATCGAGAAGATCAGGTGCCACGGATCGGTCTTGGCGATCTTGCCGGCGCGCATCCAGCCCTTGATGACGGTCGCCTTCTCGTCGACCAGCGTCTTCAACTCTCCGGCCAGCAGCGGCATGATGCGCGGCGCGCCTTGCAGGATCTCGTTGGCGAACAGCCGGCTCTCGCGCGGAAAGTCGCGCGCCATCTCCAGCTTGCGCCTGATGTAGCTGCGCAGTTCGGTAAGGGGATCCCCAATGTCGTCGAGTTCGCGCAGCGGCGCCAGCCAGGTGTCGAGCAGGCGCTGCATCAGCGTCTCGTGGATGTCTTCCTTGCGGCGGAAATAGTAGAGCAGGTTGGGCTTCGACATGCCGGCGGCTTCGGCGATCTGGTCGATGGTCGAGCCGCGAAAGCCGTTGGTGGAGAAAACCTCGAGCGCCGCCTCCAGGATCAGTTCGCGCTTTTCCTGCTGGATGCGGGTGCGGCGAGGGGCGTCCGTGCTGATGGTCACCGTTGCAAGCCCTCGTGTTGAGGGTCATCTGGACCAATTCTCTGGACCAGTTTTTCCCTAGCCTGTGGAACGCACTTCAGGTGCCGCATTTCCGCTAGTAATCCTTGACCGCCGAGAGGGCGGTGCTAACGTTTGTCCAATCGGTCAAAAATTTGCGTAGCATGAAAACGCGGCAAAGACCAAGCGTTGGGCGCAGCGAAACAGTTTACAAGGGGAAGTCCTGGTCATGTCCAACCGGCTGAAAGTCACGCCGAACGATCTCAGCGCATTCTGGATGCCGTTCACGGCAAACCGGCAGTTCAAGCAGGCGCCGCGCATGATGGTGTCCGCCAAGGACATGCACTACACGACCAGCGACGGCCGCAAGGTGCTCGACGGCACCGCCGGCCTGTGGTGCGTCAATGCCGGCCATTGCCGGCCGAAGATCACCGAAGCGATCCAACAGCAGGCCGCCGAGCTCGACTATGCGCCCGCCTTCCAGATGGGCCATCCGATCGTGTTCGAACTGGCCAACCGCCTGGTCGACCTCGCGCCCAAGGGCATGGATCATGTCTTCTTCACCAATTCCGGTTCGGAATCGGTCGAGACAGCGCTCAAGATGGCGATCGCCTATCACCGTGTTAAAGGCGAGGGCTCGCGCACCCGGCTGATCGGCCGCGAGCGCGGCTATCACGGCGTCAATTTCGGCGGCATCTCGGTCGGCGGCATCGTCACCAACCGCAAGATGTTCGGCACGCTGCTCGGCGGCGTCGACCATATGCCGCACACGCATCTGCCGGAAAAGAACGCCTTCACCAAGGGCGTGCCGGAGTATGGCGCGGAACTCGCCAACGAGCTGGAGCGTATCGTAGCCCTGCATGACGCTTCCACCATCGCCGCCGTCATCGTGGAGCCGGTCGCCGGCTCCACCGGCGTCATCCTGCCGCCGAAGGGTTATCTTCAGAGGCTACGCGAGATCTGCACCAAGCATGGCATCCTGTTGATCTTCGATGAGGTCATCACCGGTTTCGGCCGTCTCGGCACGCCGTTCGCCGCCGACTATTTCGGTGTCACGCCCGACATCATGACCACCGCCAAGGGCGTCTCCAACGGCGTCATCCCGATGGGCGCTGTGTTCGTGAAGAAGGAGATCCACGACGCCTTCATGACCGGCCCCGAGCACATGATCGAGTTCTTCCACGGCTACACCTATTCGGGCAACCCGATTGCCTGCGCGGCTGCACTCGGCACGCTCGACACCTACAAGGAAGAGGGCCTGCTGACCCGTGGCGAGGAGCTGGCGCCGTACTGGGAAGACGCGCTGCATTCGCTGAAAGGCGAGCCGAACGTCATCGATATCAGGAACATCGGCCTGATCGGTGCGATCGAGCTGGCGCCGATCGCCGGCCAGCCGACCAAACGGGCCTTCTCGGCCTTCGTCAAGGCGTTCGAGCGCGGCGCGCTGATCCGCACCACCGGCGACATCATCGCGCTGTCGCCGCCGCTGATCATCACCAAGGGCCAGATCAACGAATTGATCGACCATGTGCGCGATGTGCTGAGGTCTATCGATTGACGGGCCGACGCGGATATCCCTGCCTCTCGAGGGAGGTCGCCGCGAAGCGGTCGGTGGGGTCGGCGCGGCAGCGCGCCGACCTGATCTTTTGCTGCAACGAACGGTTACAGTCAGGCGGGCAACGCGCCGATCCCGGTCAGGATCACCCGCTTGATATTTTCCTTGGCTTCCCGCCATTGCCGGTCGGACAGCGGCTTGCCGCCATTGAGCGTCTCGATCTGGTGACCGAAATCGGCGTAGTGCTGGGTCGTAGCCCAAAGCATATAGAGCAGATGGCGCGGATCCACCGGGTCCATCTTGGCTTCCTCGATCCAGCGCCTGATGATCTCGACGCGGCCGTCCGTCCATTCGCGTAGCGTCGATTCCATATAGTCCTGAAGCACCGGCGCACCGTGCATCACTTCAGAGGCCCAGACCTTCGAGCCGTCAGGATGGCGGCGTGATATTTCCATCTTGGCGTCGATATAGGCACTGATGCCGTCTATGGGTCCGCGCGCCGCGTCGAAGCAATTGGCCGCCTGTAGCCAGATTTCAAAGATGTTTTGAACGACCGACCGGTAAAGCTCTTCCTTGGTGGCGAAATAGTAGTGGAGATTTGCCTTCGGCAGTCCCGCCAGATCCGCGATCAACTGCATCGTGGCGCCCCCGAACCCTGCCTCCGCAAACACCTTCTCGGCAGCGACGAGAATGGTTTTTTCATTCTCTCGTCGGATCTCCTGTCGCCGCATGGGGCGGGTGGGTTCTGCCATGTCTACCCCAAGATTCTAGTTGACCGCTTGGTCAGGTTGTGTAGTTTAAAAGCTGACCATACGGTCAAGCTGTAAATCACTCAAGGGGCGACAAGAACCCTGGTGTAGATGGGAACTCAAGATGGCCGCACCCGGCGAGAATCTGCGAATCAATTCAGACCGTTTGTGGGATTCCATCATGGAGATGGCGAAGATTGGCCCCGGCATTGCCGGCGGCAACAATCGTCAGACCGTGACCGACGAAGACGGCGAAGGGCGGCATCTGTTCAAGCGCTGGTGCGATGCGGCCGGGCTCGAAATGGGCGTCGATGAGATGGGCACGATGTTTGCCCGCCGCGAAGGCACCGATCCCAGCCTGCCGCCGGTCTATGTCGGCAGCCATCTCGATACGCAGCCGACCGGCGGCAAGTATGACGGCGTGCTCGGCGTGCTGGGTGGGCTTGAAGTGGTGCGCTCTCTCAACGACCTCGGCATCAAGACCAAACATCCGATCGTCGTCACCAACTGGACGAACGAGGAGGGCTCGCGCTTCGCGCCGGCGATGATGGCGTCCGGCGTGTTCGCCGGCGTGCTCGACCAGGCCGATGTGTACGGGCATGTCGACAAACAGGGCAAGAAATTCGGCGAGGAACTCGAGCGCATCGGCTGGAAGGGCAGCGAGAAGGTCGGCGACCGTAAGATCCACGCCTTCTTCGAACTGCATATCGAACAGGGTCCGATCCTCGAGGACGAAGATATCGACATTGGTGTCGTCACCCATGGCCAGGGCCTTAAATGGCTGCAGGTGACGCTGACCGGCAAGGAAGCCCACACCGGCTCGACGCCGATGCCCAAGCGCCGCAATGCCGGGCTCGGCATGGCGCGGGTGATCGAACTGGTGCACGAGATCGCCATGGACTACCAGCCCGATGCCGTCGGCGCGGTCGGCCACATGGAGGTCTATCCCAATTCGCGCAACATCATCGCCGGGCGCACCGTCTTCACCGTCGATATCCGCTCGCCGGAAAAGGAAGTGCTGGACGCGATGGACGGCCGCATCCGCGAAGGCATCGACACGATCTGCGATGCACTCGACATTCGCTACGAGATCGAACAGGTCGGTGCTTTCGATCCGGTGACCTTTGATGCCGGCTGCGTCAAGGCGATCCGTGATGCCGCCGAACGCCTCGGCTATTCCCACCGCAACATCGTCTCCGGCGCCGGCCACGACGCCTGCTGGATCAACCGCGTCGCGCCCACCGCCATGGTGATGTGCCCTTGCGTCGATGGCCTCAGCCACAACGAGGCAGAGGAGATCAGCAAGGAATGGGCTTCGGCGGGTGCCGACGTTTTGTTCCACGCGGTGGTGGAGACGGCTGTCATCGTGGAGTGAGCTTAGAATCTACCTTCAAACGACGCTCGTAAGAAGCGCGGCAAGAACAAGGGAACAACCAATGACCAAAGTCATCCGAAACGGCACCATCGTCACTGCCGACCGCACCTGGAAGGCCGATGTGCTGATGCAGCACGGCAAGATCGTGGCCATCGGTTCGGGCCTGCATGGCGACCACGAGTTCGATGCCACCGGCTGCTATATCATGCCGGGCGGCATCGACCCGCACACCCATCTCGAAATGCCGTTCATGGGCACCTATTCGGCCGATGATTTCGAATCCGGCACGCGCGCGGCGCTCTCCGGCGGCACGACGATGGTGGTCGATTTCTGCCTGCCGGCGCCGCAGCAGTCGCTGCTCGAAGCCTTGCAGATGTGGGACAACAAGACCTCGAAGGCGTCCTGCGACTATTCCTTCCACATGGCGATCACCTGGTGGGGCAAGCAGGTGTTCGACGAGATGGCCACTGTCGTCGACAAGGGCATCACCTCGTTCAAGCATTTCATGGCCTACAAGGGCGCGCTGATGGTCGACGACGACGAGATGTATGCGTCGTTCCAGCGCTGCGCCGATCTCGGCGCGCTGCCGCTGGTGCATGCCGAGAATGGCGACGTCGTTGCCGCCCTGTCGCAGAAGCTGCTGGCTGCCGGTAACAACGGCCCCGAGGGCCACGCCTATTCACGGCCACCCGAAGTGGAAGGCGAGGCGACCAACCGCGCCATCATGATCGCCGACATGGCCGGCGTGCCGCTCTATGTCGTGCATGTCTCCTGCGAGCAGAGCCACGAGGCGATCCGCCGGGCGAGGCAGAAGGGCATGCGGGTGTTCGGCGAACCGCTGATCCAGCACCTGACGCTGGACGAGAGCGAGTATTTCGACAAAGACTGGGATCATGCGGCGCGCCGCGTGATGAGCCCGCCCTTCCGCAACAAATTGCACCAGGATTCGCTGTGGGCGGGCCTGCAGGCGGGCTCGCTGCAGGTGGTGGCGACCGACCATTGCGCTTTCACCACCAAGCAGAAGCGCAACGGCGTCGGAGATTTCACCAAGATCCCGAACGGCACCGGCGGGCTCGAAGACCGCATGCCGGTGCTGTGGACCACAGGCGTCAACACTGGCCGGCTGACGATGAACGAGTTCGTCGCGGTGACCTCGACTAACATCGCCAAGATCCTCAACATGTATCCGAAAAAGGGCGCCATCGTCGAAGGCGCGGATGCCGACATCGTCGTCTGGGATCCCAAGCGAAAGAAGAAGATCACTTCTAAGCAGCAGCAGTCCGTCATCGACTACAACGTGTTCGAAGGGTTCGAGGTGACCGGTCTGCCGCGGTTCGTGTTCTCGCGTGGCGAACTGTCGATCCAGGAGGCCGAGATCAAGGCCAAGCCCGGGCATGGAGAATTCGTCGGCCGCGAGCCGAATGCGGCGGTCAACCGGGCGCTGTCGACGTGGAAGGAAATCTCCGCGCCGCGCAAGGTGGAACGCACCGGCATCCCGGCGACCGGGGTTTGAGCTTGGCGCGTTCGGCCGCGCTCATTTCGTTGGTCCTGATGGCAACTGCCTCAGGTCCGGCAGCAGCGGACGGCCTACTGGCCGGCTCCTGGGGCAATGATGTCGGCTGCGCCGGCGTCAAAGCCGGTTATCAGGAGAGCGATGCCTATATCGTGCTGACCGCCGAAGGCGTCGAGACCTATGGCAGCGGCTGCCGGTTCACACAGCAATTGACATCGGTGCTGGGCGCGCAATCGCTTGGCGCGACCTGTTCGGCGGAAGGCGAGGCGGGAACGACAATCGAAACCGTCATGGTCACCAACAAGGGGGAGGATGGTTTCTTCGTCACCATCCCCGGCCTTGAGGAAATGGGGCCGCTGCAATTATGTTCGTGACGGTGCCGATGGCGACCATTCCGTCGATGCTGGCCTCACGCGACCAGCGCATCCAGTTCCGGCAGCAGGACGACGCTTTCCTGTTCGTTGGGATCGGTGCGCGCAATGACGGCCGAAGACGGGGCGCTGCTCAGATTGGCCGGCAGATGCGGCACGCCGGCGGGAATATAGAAAAGGTCGCCGGCCTTGGTGACGATATGATGCTCGAGCCGGTCGCCGTACCAGGTGTGGACTTCGCCGGAGAGCACATAGATCGCCGTCTCGTGGCTCTCATGCATATGCGCCTTGGCGCGCGCGCCGGGCGGGATGGTGAGCATGTGCATGCAGATGCCGGAGGCGCCGACGGTTTCGGCGGTAATGCCGGCGAAATAGGTCAATCCCTGCTTGCCTTCATAAGTGCTTTCAGGGCGGATAAGATGACAAGTGGGTTTGGGCGACATCGGGGAAACTCCGGGCGTCGATCGAGTGGGACAAGACCAATGGGACAGGGCGAGTGGAAAACAACGTCGCGATAAAAGCAATCGGATTCCAGCCGCCGCAGGGACGGAAACAGGCAGGCGGCAGCCGATGACGGGGACTTCGCCAGCCGTCGTCGCGGCAAGCAAACTCGGACTGACCTTCCAGACCAATGACGGGCCGGTGCAGGCGCTGTCCAATGTCGATCTCACCATCGGCAAAGGGGAGTTCGTCTCCTTCATCGGGCCTTCGGGCTGCGGCAAGACCACGCTGCTGCGCGTCATCGCCGATTTGGAGAAGCCGACCTCGGGGACGATTTCGGTCAACGGCATGACAGCAGAACAGGCGCGCGAGAAACGCGCCTATGGCTATGTTTTCCAGGCCGCCGCCCTGTTTCCGTGGCGGACGATCGAGCGCAATGTCGGGCTGCCGCTGGAGATCATGGGTCTGTCCAAGGCGGAGCAAGGCGAGCGTATCAAGCGCACGCTCGAGCTCGTCAACCTCTCTGGTTTCGAGAAGAAATATCCCTGGCAGCTCTCGGGCGGCATGCAGCAGCGCGCCTCGATCGCCCGTGCGCTGGCCTTCGACGCCGACCTGCTGCTGATGGACGAGCCGTTCGGCGCGCTGGACGAGATCGTGCGCGATCATCTCAACGAGCAATTGCTGGAATTGTGGGGACGCACCAACAAGACCATCTGCTTCGTCACGCATTCCATTCCGGAAGCCGTCTATCTGTCGACGCGCATCGTCGTCATGTCACCGCGCCCGGGCCGCGTCAGCGACATCATCGAATCGACGCTGCCGAGAGAGCGGCCGCTCGACATCCGCGAGACGCCGGAGTTTCTGGCGATCGCAGCGCGCGTGCGCGACGGGCTGCGGGCAGGGCATAGCTATGATGATTGAGCGCCCTGGCAAGCGAGCGGCCACCCACGCCTTCGTCATCCTAGGGCGCCGCGAAGCGGAGTGCGAAGAGGGAGCGCCCCACCAGACCTTCGTCATCCTAGGGCGGAGCAGGCGCGAAGCGGCCTGCGCAGACCCTAGGATCCATGCCGCGACGTGCGCCGAAGGGCAAAAACGGTTCATAATATCGGCCAAGCAGGGCGAGGCACAGGGAGCCTTGTTCCGCACCGTTGCGGAGCACAGAGGTAACGGCATGGATCCTAGGGTCTGCGCCGCGTCGCTTCGCTCCTTGCTTCGCCCTAGGATGACGAAGGCGTGGTGGGCCGCCCGCGTTACGCAGAGCGCACGCCTCGCGGGCGAGGGCCGCTAGGTGGACACCTTCCGCGACAAACTCATCCCCGTCACCTCGATCCTCGCTGGGGTGGTCGTGCTCTGGTATGTCTTCGCTGTCATCCTCAACACACCGTTCCAGCGCGATCTCGACCGCCGTGCCAATGAGACCTCCACGTTCAGCGAACTCATCGGCAAGACGTTGTCGCAGCCGAAGCCGACATTGCCGGCGCCGCATCAGGTGGCGGTGAATTTCTTCGAGAACACCTTCCTGCGGCCTATCACCTCGAACCGCAGCCTCGTCTACAATGCCTGGGTGACGCTGTCGTCGACGCTGCTCGGCTTTGCCTTCGGCACGGCGCTCGGCATCATCATTGCGGTCGGCATTGTCCATGTGGCGACGCTCGACCGTAGCCTGATGCCGTGGATCATCGCCTCGCAGACCATTCCCATCCTGGCAGTGGCGCCGATGATCATCGTCGTGCTGGGGGCGATCGGCATCAGCGGCCTGATCCCGAAGGCGATGATCTCGACCTATCTGTCGTTCTTCCCGGTGACTGTCGGCATGGTGAAGGGGCTGCGCTCGCCCGAGATCATGCATCTCGACCTGATGCACACCTACAATGCCAGTCGTGCGCAGACCTTCTGGAAGTTGCGCGTGCCGGCCTCGGTGCCGTTCCTGTTCACATCGATGAAGGTGGCGGTCGCGGCAAGCCTGGTCGGCGCCATCGTCGGCGAACTGCCGACCGGCGCTGTCGCCGGCATCGGCGCCAAGTTGCTCGCCGGCGCCTACTACAGCCAGTCCATCGACATCTGGTCGGCGCTGGTTGCTGGGTCTGTGGTGGCGGCACTTCTGGTCATGGTGGTCGGCATTGCCGGGCGCCTCGTCGACCGCGCCATGGGCGGGAGGCCGGCATGAACCGGCTGAAACCCTCCTGGCAAGCGGTGCTGGCGATCACGCTGTGCTTGATCGCTGTGGCGCTCGGCCCGATCGCCGCGCCGAAAGTCGAT
The DNA here is from genome assembly GCF_040321775.1 of Mesorhizobium sp. M0243. NCBI lineage: Bacteria > Pseudomonadati > Pseudomonadota > Alphaproteobacteria > Hyphomicrobiales > Phyllobacteriaceae > Mesorhizobium > Mesorhizobium sp. M0243. Next base: position 19,489 of record NZ_JAMYSF010000038.1, read on the forward strand.
GCACTGGCGCAGCCTTCAGGGACGTTGATATACCCCTATGTGGCGACGAACTGGCTGATCTTCGGCGTGCTGCTTCTTGTTGCCTTGATCACGATGGCCAGAATACCGTCCATCGTCGAAGCCGTTGTGCTTTTCATCGGCGCGCATCTGGTCGCCTGGCTGCTGATTGGCGGCATCGCCGGCTTCGAAGGTCTGGCGCGGGCGCCGTATTTCCTGCTGCTCGCGGCCGCATGGCTGCTTGGCTGGCGCTGCGTGGCGGTGCTGTCGTCGTTGCGTCCTTTCGCCAAATGGGCGCGGACCGCGTTGGGCCTGATCATCCCGGCCATCTTCGGCGCCTGGATACTGATCATCTGGGAAGCGGTGACGCGCGGGGCCGGCATACCCTTCATCCTGCTGCCGCCGCCAAGCGCGATCGGCGCACGCATTGCCGGTTCGCTGCCGGTGCTCGGCGCCGATGTCCGCCAGACCATCTTCAAGGCGGTGATCTTCGGCTATGTGGTGGGCAGCGGCGCCGGCTTCATCACCGCGGTCCTCGCCGATCGCGTGCCGTTCCTGCGGCGCGGCCTCTTGCCGATCGGCAACATGGTCTCGGCACTGCCGATCATCGGCGTCGCCCCGATCATGGTGATGTGGTTCGGGTTCGACTGGCAGTCCAAGGCGGCGGTGGTCATCATCATGACCTTCTTCCCGATGCTGGTGAACACGGTCGCCGGCTTGGCCGCCTCCGGTCACATGGAGCGCGACCTGATGCGCACCTATGCGTCGGGCTACTGGCCGACGCTGCTGAAGCTCAGGCTGCCGGCAGCCGCGCCCTTCATCTTCAACGCGCTGAAGATCAACTCGACGCTGGCGCTGATCGGGGCCATCGTCGCCGAGTTCTTCGGCACGCCTGTCGTCGGCATGGGCTTCCGCATCTCGACCGAGGTCGGGCGGATGAACATCGACATGGTCTGGGCCGAAATCGCAGTTGCAGCACTTGCGGGTTCGGTCTTTTATGGCGTGGTCGCTCTTGTCGAAAGAGCCGTCACGTTTTGGCATCCCTCTGTCCGTGGTGGATAGGGGCGGTGGGTTTAGGGCACTAACTTCAGAGGGTAAAAAAATGAAAAGACTGATTATTCCCGTTCTGGCCGGCGCGATGTCGCTCGCCGCGTTCCAGGCAATGGCCGCCGACAAGGTGACGTTGCAACTGAAATGGGTCACGCAGGCCCAGTTTGCCGGCTACTATGTCGCCAAGGCCAAGGGTTTCTATGAGGCCGAAGGTCTCGACGTCGACATCAAGCCGGGCGGTCCCGATATCGCGCCCGAGCAGGTGATCGCCGGCGGCGGCGCCGATGTCATCGTCGACTGGATGGGCGGTGCGCTGGCTGCCCGCGAAAAGGGTGTGCCGCTGGTCAACATCGCCCAGCCGTTCAAGAAGGCCGGCATGGAACTGGTCTGCCCGAAGGACGGCCCGATCAAGACCGAAGCCGACTTCAAGGGCCACACGCTCGGCGTCTGGTTCTTCGGCAACGAGTATCCGTTCTACGCCTGGATGAACAAGCTCGGCCTCAAGACCGACGGCGGCCCGGACGGCGTCACCGTCTTGAAGCAGAGCTTCGACGTGCAGCCGCTGATCCAGAAGCAGGCGGATTGTATCTCGGTCATGACCTACAACGAGTACTGGCAGTTGATCGACGCCGGCTACAAGCCCGAACAGCTGACCGTGTTCAACTACTCGGCCATGGGCAACGACCTGCTCGAGGACGGGCTCTATGCGTCCGAAGACAAGCTCAAGGACCCGGCCTTCGAAGACAAGATGGTGCGTTTCGTGCGCGCCTCGATGAAGGGCTGGAAACACGCCATCGACAACAATGACGAGGCCGCGGGCATCGTCATGGACGGCGGCGGCCAGGACGAGAACCACCAGAAGCGCATGATGAGCGAAGTCGCCAAGCTGATCGACAATGCCGACGGCAAGCTCGACCCGGCGACCTACGAGCGCACCGCCAAGGCGCTGCTCGACCAGAAGATCATTACCAAGGAGCCGACCGGCGCCTACACCACCGCCATCACCGACAAGGCCGTGAAGTAAGCCTAGTCGGCAACACATCTATCCAGAAAGCGGCGCCTCCGGCAGAAATGTCAGAGGCGCCGTTCTTTTATGGTGTTCATGACGAAGCTGGTTTCGATCGAGGCGACGCATTTCAGCCGCGCGATCTTTTCCTTGATGAAGCGCTCGTACTGTTCGAGGCTTCCCGTCACCACCTTCAGCACATAGTCGCGCGAGCCGGTGACGAGGTGGCATTCCAGCACCTCTTCCCAGCCGCGGATCGCGTCCTCGAACATCACGATCTCGTCTTCGTTCTGACGGCTGAGCCGGATGGTGGCGATGGCGACCATGCTCCAGCCAAAGGCTGAGGGATCGACCAGCGTGGTGTAGCCCCTGATAATTCCGGTCTCCTCCAACCGCCGCACCCGCCTCAGGCAGGGCGATGGCGACAGACCGATCCGCTCGGCAAGCTCGTTGTTGGTGATGCGGGCGTCTGCCTGCAGTTCGCGCAGGATCTTGCGGTCGAAATCATCGGCTATCTTCTGCTGCATTTTTGCGCCCATTCAGCAATTCGTTGCGGGAGTGCAGTCATATCAGCTTGAAAATAGCAAGGACTGGCGGATGAGGATCGCATAAATTGCCGTGCGATATCACTCGAAAAAGGCAGGAAAGATCATGACCGCGCCACGCCCGTCGAAAACCCATATCGGCAACCACAAGCTCCACCCGGAGACGCTGATGCTGAGCTATGGCTTCGATCCGCAGCTTTCGGAGGGCGCGGTCAAGCCGCCGGTGTTCCTGACCTCGACCTTCGTGTTCAAGTCGGCGGAAGAAGGTCGCGACTTCTTCGATTACACCTCCGGCCGCAAGGAGCCGCCGAGCGGCACGGCGTCCGGCCTGGTCTATTCGCGCTTTAACCATCCCAACAGCGAGATCGTCGAGGACCGTCTGGCAATCTATGAAGGGACGGATGCCTGCATCCTGTTTTCATCAGGCATGTCGGCGATCGCCACGACACTGCTCGCCTATATCAGGCCGGGCGACGTCATCCTTCATTCGCAGCCGCTTTACGGCGGCACCGAGACGCTTTTGACGCGCACGCTCTCCAGTTTCGGCATCGGTGCTGTCGGTTTCGCGGACGGCGTCGACGAGACGGCGGTGCGCACGGCCTCCGACGCCGCCGTCGCGAAGGGCCGCGTGTCGGTCATCCTGATCGAGACGCCGTCAAATCCGACCAACAGCCTGGTCGACATCGCGCTGATGCGGAAGATCGCCGACGAGATCGGCGCGAGCCAGGGGTCGACGCCGATCGTCGTCTGCGACAACACGCTGCTCGGCCCGGTGTTCCAGCGGCCGATCGAACATGGCGCCGACGTGTCCGTCTATTCGCTGACCAAATATGTCGGCGGCCATTCCGACCTGATCGCGGGCGCCGCCATGGGCGGCAAGGCGGTCACCAAGCCGATCAAGGCGCTGCGCGGCGCGATCGGCACGCAGCTCGACCCGCATTCCTGCTGGATGCTCGGCCGCTCGCTGGAGACGCTGTCGATCCGCATGGAGCGGGCCAACGACAATGCGCGGCTGGTCGCCGAATTCCTGCGCGACCATGCCAAGGTCGAGAAGGTGCATTACCTGCCGTTCCTGGGCGAGGAAACGCCGGCTGGCCGCACCTACAGGGCGCAATGCACTGGTGCCGGCTCGACCTTCTCCTTCGATATCAAGGGCAGAGAGAAGGCGGCTTTCGCCTTTCTCAACAATTTGCAGATCTTCAAGCTGGCGGTGAGCCTGGGCGGAACGGAATCCTTGGCCAGCCACCCCGCGGCCATGACGCATTCGGGCATACCCTTCGAGGTGCGCGAGCGCATCGGCGTGCTGGAGACCACGGTCAGGCTGTCGATCGGCGTGGAGCACCCGGACGATCTGATCGCCGACCTGACGCAGGCGCTGGCGGCGGTCTGACGCTCCCCGTATCCGGGGTATCGCGCGGTCCATTAGTTTGCACGTAAGTGTTACTCGCGCGCAGCCATTCGCTCTTATAAGCGTTGTGCCGATACATCCGCGCGCCGGGGAGCCGTGGCTGGATGTCATCAGCAAACGGAGATCCTCATGCGTATCCAATCCTTGGCGCCGATGCTTTCGGCACTGGCCATCTCGGCGTCCTTCCTTACGGCAGCGCCGGCCCTGGCCGAGACGGTGAAGCTGAAAGCGACGCTCGACGGCGCCCAGCAGAACCCGCCGGTGACCACAAAAGGCAAGGGCACCGCAGCTCTTACCTTCGACACGGCCACGAAGAAACTCAGCTGGAACGTCAAATATTCCGGCCTCAGCGGGCCGGCGACCGCGGGACACATTCACGGCCCGGCTGCGATGGGCGAAAACGCCGGGGTGGCGATCCCGTTCAAGGGCAAGCTCAAGAGCCCGATCAAGGGATCGGCTGTGCTGACCGACGCGCAGGCCGCCGACCTGATGGCCGGCAAGGACTATGTCAACGTACACACTGCGGCCAACAAGGACGGCGAAATCCGCGGACAGATCGAGGCCGCGAAATAGCGCAAGCCGCATGACGAAAAGGGGCGGGCGACCGCCTCTTTTTTTGTTTGGATTACGCCTTGTCGCGTATCTGCGTCATCGTCTTGGTCGGCGTGATCGCTTCGGGGTCGAGGCGGATTTCCACGATCGCCGGCTTGCCGCTGGCGCGGGCACGTTCGAAGGCCGGGGCGAAATCGGCGGTCTTGTCGACCGTTTCGCCATGGCCGCCATAGGCGCGGGCGAGAGCCGCGAAGTCGGGGTTCTTAAGATCGGTGGCGACGACGCGGCCGGGATATTCGCGCTCCTGATGCATGCGGATGGTGCCGTAGATGCCGTTGTTGACGACGACCACAATGATAGGCAGGTCATACTGCACGGCGGTGGCGAATTCCTGCCCGTTCATCAGGAAGCAGCCGTCGCCGGCAAAAGCGACCACGGTGCGCTCCGGAAACAGCTCTTTGGCAGCGACGGCCGCAGGCGTGCCATAGCCCATCGAGCCCGATGTCGGCGCACCTTGAGTGGCGAAGCGGCGGAAGCGGTGGAAGCGATGCACCCAGGTCGCGTAATTGCCGGCGCCATTGGTGAGAATGGCGTCGTCGGGCAGCATCTTTTCGAGGTAGTTCATGATCGGGCCCATCTGGACCGAGCCGGGGCCGCCTTCAGGTGGCGTCGACCAGTCGAGATAGGCGGCATGCAGCTTTGGTGTCTCGGCTGCCCAGGTCGGCTCCGAGGCCGGCTTGCGCTTGGCGAAAGCGTCGATGAAGGCGGACGGCGAGGCGTTGATCGCCAGTGTCGGCCTGTAGACGCGGCCGAGCTCGCCAGCGTCGGCATGGACATGGACCAGCGTCTGGTCGGGGTAGGGGCTTTTCAGCAGCGTGTAGTCGGACGACGGCATTTCGCCCATGCGGCCGCCGACCAGCAGCACGAGATCGGCCTGCTTGATCGCTGTCGCCAGCTTCGGATTGATGCCGATGCCGACATCGCCGGCATAGTTCGGGTGCAGATGATCGAACAGCATCTGGCGGCGGAAGGAGCAGCCCACCGGCAGCGACCACGCCTCGGCGATCGTGCGCATTTGCGCCACCGCCTCGGCGTCCCAGCGCGTGCCGCCGAGGATGACGAACGGCCGCTTGGACTTGGCCAGCAGCTTTTCCAGCGCATCGAGCTCCGCTTCGCCCGGCCGTGTCTCAACCGGCGTGTGCGGCAAGGCGATAGGTGCTTCGACGATGCTGGTCAGCATGTCTTCGGGCAGCGAGATCACCACCGGGCCGGGCCGGCCCGATGTCGCCACCGCGAAGGCGCGGGTGACGAATTCGGGGATGCGCGAGGCGTCGTCGATCTCGACCACCCATTTGGCGATATCGCCGAAGAACCTCTTATAATCGACCTCTTGGAACGCTTCACGCTCCTTGGCGTGGCTGGCGACCTGGCCGATGAACAGGATGACGGGTATAGAATCCTGCATGGCGATGTGGATGCCGGCCGAGGCGTTGGTGGCGCCGGGGCCGCGGGTGACGAAGCAGATGCCGGGCTTCCCGGTCAGGCGGCCGTGGCAATCGGCCATCATCGCGGCACCGCCTTCCTGGCGGCAGACGATGGTGCGGATCGCAGAATCGTGCAGCGCGTCGAGCACCGCCAGATAGGATTCACCCGGCACACAATAGATGCGGTCGGTGCCGTTGGCTTCGAGCGCGTCGACGATGAGTTGTCCGCCGGTCTTCATTGTCCAGACTTCTCCAGTTCGGCAAGGATTTCTTGCGTGTGCTCGCCCAGGCGCGGCGAGGGGCGCTCATAGACCAGCGGCGTGCCCGACATCACCATCGGCGCACGCACCGAAGGCAGAAGATTGCCATGGCCGTCGTCGAGATCAAGCCGCATGCCGCGCGCGATCGTCTGCGGATCGGCAAACATCTGGCCGATCGTGTTGATCGGGCTCGCCGGCACGCTGGCCGCTTCCAGCTTGGCCAGCAGCGGATCGCGGTCAAAAACCTTCAGCGCCTCGATCATGCGCTCATGCAATTTCACCCGGTTGGCGACCCGGGCGGGGTTGGTGGCGAAGTCGGGATTGGCAGGCAGGTCGCCCAGTCCGACAGCGGCGCAGAATTTGGCGAACTGGCCGTCATTGCCGACCGCCAGGATGATGTGCCCATCCCGGACCGGCACCACCTCGTAGGGGGCGATGTTCATATGCGCATTGCCCATCTGCACCGGCGATTTGCCGGAGACGAGATAGTTCAAATTCTGGTTGCCGAGCGCCGAGATCTGGGTGTCGAAGAGCGCCATGTCGACGTGCTGGCCTTCGCCGGTTTGTTCGGCATGGCGCAATGCTGCCTGGATGGCGATGACCGAATAGAGGCCGGTGAAGATGTCGGAGATGGCGACGCCCGCTTTTTGCGGCTCGCGGCCGACCTCGCCGGTGATCGACATCATGCCGGCCATGGCCTGGATGATGAAGTCGTAGCCGGCGCGCGGCGCATAGGGTCCGTCCTGGCCGAAGCCGGTGATCGAGCAATAGACGAGGCGCGGGTTGATCTTGCGCAGGCTGTCATAGTCGAGGCCGTATTTCTTCAGACCGCCGAGCTTGAAGTTCTCGATCAGCACGTCCGAGGTGGCGACCAGCCGGCGCACGGTCTCGGCCCCTTCCGGTGTCGAGATATCGATGGCGATGGAGCGCTTGCCGCGATTGCAGGAATGGTAATAGGCGGCCGACAGGTTCTCGCCGTCCTTGCCCATGACGAAGGGTGGCCCCCATTTGCGGGTGTCGTCGCCGCCATCGGGGCTTTCGACCTTGATGACATCGGCGCCGAGATCGGCAAGCAACTGCCCGGCCCATGGCCCGGCAAGGATGCGGGCGAGTTCGACGACGCGGACGCCTTTCAGCGGGGGCTCAGCCATGGATCACCGTGGTTGCCGCAATCACCGTGACTGCTGCGAAAGCAGAGCCTCTATCAAGCCCTGCAACGGCTGTCACGGCTCTTGCAATGGGCCAATCCGTCACGCTTTGAGGACTTTGTCGGCCCAGGCGGCGAAATCATCCATGATGATGTCGCGATTCACCTCGTTCAGGCTTTCGTGGCGGGTGTCGGCGTAAACCTTTGAAACCAGATTCGAAAAGCCCATCGCGCGCATGCGGCTGGCAAGATGCGTGATCCCTTTGCCATAATCCGAGGCGGGATCTCTTTCGCCGCCGACGATGCTGATGGGCAGGTCGCGCCGGATGCCGGCAAAGCCGGCATCCTTGCCGCCGTTCAGCGCCATCGAGACCACATCGCGCCACATCGATACCGAGGCATCCCAGCCGCAGAGCGGATCGGCGATGTATTTCGCCACTTCCGCCTCGTCGCGCGACAGCCAGTCGAATAATGTGCGGTGATTGGGCACCGCCTTGCCCCAGGCCTGGAAGGTGAGCTTTGGCAGAAGGCGCGACGGCACGTCGGAGCCGAGCCGCATCCGTTCCCAGGCAAGGATGCCCAGCGCCGCCTGCCCGAGCAGGCCTTCGGAGAAATTGCCGTTCCAGATCGCGGCGGCATGAATGCGCGGCGAATGGCGCAACAGGTAGTTCAGCGCGACCGACGCACCCATCGAATGGCCAAACAGGATGACCGGTCTGTTTGGCTGTTCGCTGGCGATGAGATCATGGATGGCGCCGACGTCGGCTATCACCTTGGCCGGGCCGTCGCTGGCGGCGAACCTGCCGAGCGGCGCGTCGGGCGCCTTGGTCGCGCCATGGCCGCGATGATCGTGGACATAGACATCGAAGCCGCGGGAGCCAAGAAAATCGGCAAAGCGGGCATAGCGCGCTGCGTGCTCGGCCAGGCCATGATTGATCTGGACGACGGCGCGTGCCCGGCCATCGGCCTGCCTGACGAAAAGATTGAGCTCGGCACCGGTTGGGGAGCGAACCACGCGCTGCTGGCTGAATGACATGCCGCTCGGTCCCGCCCTTGCATTATCGTCGTTGGCTTTGTTTGCGCCGGCCCACATTATGCGTCAATCCAGCAAACCCGCTTTTCGCGACGATGTTTCTTGCGTTTGGCCAGCAAAATATCGCAATTCTGACATGGAGACAGCTTCAGTCTGTCGCCCACTTGTCCAGCCGAGGATTTTCCATGCGCATTGGTGTCGTTTTCGGATTGGCCATGCTGGCCGCGTCGCTGGCCGGTGCCGCGCGTGCCGACGTCAAGATGAGCGGCTCCTTTGTGGCCGACGCTGCCTGTCCGGCAACGCAAGCCATCAAGAACGGCAAGAACCCCGGCAATGTCTCGACCGATGCCGGGCAGAGCTATCAGCTGCTTGCCGGCAACAAGGATACGCCGACGCATTATCTCATCCTGGTGCCGGGCGCCGATCCGGAGCGCCGCTGGGTGAAGGTCAGCTGCGGCCACGTTTCCGGCAGCAGCGCGGCGACCGTGCCGGCCGCACCTGACGGGCAAGGCAAGCCGGCGGCATCGGGGAAACCCGAATACGTCTTCGCGCTGAGCTGGCAGCCGGCGTTTTGCGAGACAAAGTCGAACAAGACCGAATGCAGGGCGCAGAGTGCTGGTGATTTCGACGCCACGCATTTCACCTTGCACGGTCTCTGGCCGCAGCCGAACGGCAATTTCTATTGCCAGGCGACGGCGAGCGACAAGGCCAACGACAATCCGGCCCACTGGAAAGACCTGCCGCCGGTCAATCTTGACGCCAACACCCGCACGGAACTCGATCAGGTGATGCCCGGCACGGCCTCCCACCTCGATCGGCATGAATGGATCAAGCACGGCACCTGCTACGGCAAGAGCCAGCAGGACTATTTCTCCGATGCGCTCAACCTGATGCGCGCGGTGAACAGCTCGCCGGTGCGCGAACTCTTTGCCAAGAACATCGGCGGCAAGCTGACGGCGGACCAGATCCGCGGCGCTTTCGACACTGCCTTCGGGGCGGGAGCAGGGGATCGCGTGCGCGTTTCCTGCGTCATCGATCCGTCGAGCGGCAGGCGGCTGATCGGCGAACTGACGCTCGGCCTCGCGGGTCCGATCGGGCCCAACAGCTCGCTTAAGGATCTGCTGCTGGCTTCGGTGCCGACCAACAAGGCCGGCTGCCCGACAGGCAATGTCGACGCGATCGGCTTCCAGTAACTCTCAACAGAGATACCGGACTGTCGCGCTGCCGCGCCCTGGTGCTATGCTGCGAGCGCATCATTCTGGCGGGGGCGGCAATGGATGGCATGACGAGCAGCGCGCTGGCGCGGCTGGCTTTCTGGGCCAAGGGCATGGTCTCGATAAACGATGCCCGCATGGAATGGCCGGGCTTTTCGTATACCGACGCCGAGTGGGCACGCATGCGGACGCTCTCCGAACCGATCGGCGTCGGCACCTACCAGCTGTTCACGATCGTCAATGCGGCGATCTTCATCACGATCGCGGCGATCGGCATTTTCGGTGTCTTCCTGCCGCTGGCGACGCTGCTGTTTCCCATAGCGGCGGAAACCAGCGCGCTGAAGTTTTCGCTCCTGCTGGCCGCTTGCGCTTTCCTGATCATCGGGCTCGGTCTGCCGATCTCGATGCACCTTTCGGCCATGCTGGTGGGCGGCAAGACGGTGCGGGCGGTGCTGGTTCCAGCACTCGGCGACGAGGCGTTGGCGTCAAAAGTGTCCTGGCAGATCAACCGCATCATGCTGGTCATGTGCGGCCTGCTGGTGCCAGGCATCCTGCTGTTCATTGCCTACGATATGCAGGCCGGGCCGATCATCACGGTGCTGAAATGGCTGGCGATCGCGCTGATGGCGGTTTCGACCGTGACGGGCTTTCGACGGCAGAGGAATTCGTAACGAACTAGATCTGTGCGGATTTGGTCCGCGCAGCGGCCGTGTCGGCTTCTTGGCCGCCCGGCTCGCCGACGACGCGATCGCGGCCGGTCGACTTCGCCTTGTAGAGACGCTGGTCGGCAAGCGCGAACAGGTCGGCAAGGCAGCGCGTGGTTTCGCTGACGCTGGAAACGCCGGCGCTGACGGTGAATTCGAATCGACTGGTAGCCGCTGAAGCCTTGATCGCATGGCGAATGCTTTCGCCAAACAGCCTGGTAACCGAGTGCGGACGAGAACTGAGGATGGCGAATTCCTCACCGCCGATGCGGAACACCTGGTCCTCGGGATTGGCGACCTCGCGCAGCAGCGCGGCAACGGCTTTCAACACCTTGTCGCCTTCGGCATGGCCGAAACGGTCATTGATCGATTTGAAATGGTCGACATCGATGATCAGCAGGCTGAGCGGCCTGGCGGTGCGCAGGCTGGTCTGGACGGCGGCTTCCCCGTCGGCGTCGAAGCGCCCGCGGTGCAGCAGGCCGGTCAGGCCGTCCCGTCCGACATGTTCGACCAGCGCTTCGTAGCGTTCGCGATAGGTCAGCGTATCGAAGATATCGGTCAATCCGCGCGGCGCGGTGACTTGGCGCTCCTCGAACCATTTGAGATAGGCGACGAGCATGGTGCTGAACGTCACCGCCGCCGCCATCTTGGCGAACCAGCCGCCGAAAAAGACGGCTATCGGCGCGCCGGCAACGAAATGCAGGGCGGTGAAAAACCCGGCCTGGTCCAAGGTCAGCACGCAAGCGACCGAAATCAGGATGCGCGCGAACGGCGCCTTGCGCAGATAACGCCCGAGCTTTTCATAAAGCAGGATGATCAGGATGGCATCGACGAACAGCAGCGTCGTGCCCCACACCATCAGCCAGCCCATCTGGTCGATGAAGCCGATGTCTGGAAGCCTGCCGTCGGGAAGTGCCGCGATGACGTGCAGGCGCAGCAGCAGCACCAGCCCGATCATCAGCGCATTGCCGAGCAGCAGGCCGTAGATCGGCTGACGCACAGTGGCGGCATCCTCCTTCATGTAGAGCAGCAAAAGCATCACCAGCTTGCCGGAAAACAGCACCGCCGAGCCAGGCGAGACCATGCCGAACGGCAAGGCGACATAAAAAACGCTGGCGAGGTAGGTCTCGAGGAAGTGCATGACACCGAGCGCGCAGATGAACACGCCGAGGCCGATGCGCCTCCGGAAGCGGAAAAGCGTCACCATGACGCTGAAATAGACGACCGCTTCGGCAAGGAGCAGGAAACTGTTCAGCAATGCCGTCGACCCGATCTCTTTCTCGAAATCGCGAATAGCGAGCGATTCCACTCCGATCCTGTTTTGACGCCGAAGAGTTAACCGGAGATTTCAGCACGCTTCGTGCTGGTGGAAAACTTCGGCGGTTGGCGGACACTTCCGCGTGTGACCGGGCAGATATGGCAAAAGCGATTGCCGTTCGCCGCCGCATCGCCTACATAGCGGCCAACCTCCACTCAATTCGACAGATCCAGTCAGTTTTCTGGGCCAGTCAGTTTTTTCAGGGAAAGCGCGCGTGGCACGCCAGTTCATCTATCACATGGCCGGCCTCAACAAGGCCTATGGCACCAAGAAGGTGCTCGAGAATGTCCATCTCTCCTTCTATCCCGACGCCAAGATCGGCATCCTCGGCCCCAACGGTTCGGGCAAGTCGACGATCCTCAAGATCATGGCCGGGCTCGACAAGGAGTGGAACGGCGAAGCCTGGCTGGCCGAAGGCGCAACCGTCGGCTACCTGGCCCAGGAGCCGGCGCTCGATCCGGACAAGACCGTGTTCGAAAACATCATGGAAGGCGTTGCCGCCAAGACCGCGATCATCGAACGCTATAACGAATTGATGATGAACTACTCCGACGAGACGGCCGACGAGTCGGCCAAGCTTCAGGACGAGATGGACCGGCTCAACCTGTGGGATCTCGAACAGCAGGTCGAGATGGCGATGGAAGCGCTGGGCTGCCCGCCCAAGGATTCGGAAGTCACCAAGCTTTCGGGCGGCGAGCGGCGCCGCGTCGCGCTCTGCCAGCTCTTGCTGCGCCAGCCCGACCTTTTGCTGCTCGACGAACCGACCAACCATCTCGACGCCGAAACCACGGCGTGGCTGGAAAAGCATTTGCGTGCCTATCCGGGCGCCGTGATGATCATCACCCACGATCGCTACTTCCTCGACAACGTCACCGGCTGGATTCTCGAACTCGATCGCGGCCGCGGCATTCCCTATGAGGGCAACTACACCAAATACCTCGAAGCCAAGGCCAAGCGGCTCAAGCAGGAAGGCCGCGAGGACGATGCCCGCCAGCGCGCCATCGGCCGCGAGCGCGAATGGATCCAGTCGAGCCCGAAGGCCCGCCAGACGAAGTCCAAGGCGCGTATCCAGGCGTTCCAGGATCTTTTGGATGCAGCCGACAAGCGGCGTCCGAGCGATACGCAGATCGTCATCCCGCATGGCGAGCGGCTCGGCAATGTGGTGATCGAGGCGGAAGGCCTGTCGAAGGGCTTTGGCGACACGCTTTTGATCGACGGCCTGGAATTCAAGCTGCCGCCCGGCGGCATCGTCGGCGTCATCGGCCCGAACGGCGCCGGCAAGACGACGCTGTTTCGCATGATCACCGGCCAGGAAAAGCCGGATGCGGGCTCAGTGCGCGTCGGCGAAACGGTGAAGCTCGGCTATGTCGACCAGAGCCGCGATGCGCTCGATCCGTCAAAGACGGTATGGGAAGAGATTTCCGGCGGCGCAGAAGTGGTCAAGCTCGGCAAATTCGAGGCCAACACGCGTGCCTATTGCGCGTCGTTCAACTTCCGTGGCGGCGACCAGCAGCAGAAGGTCGGCAATCTGTCCGGCGGCCAGCGCAACCGCGTGCATCTGGCCAAGATGCTGAAGACCGGCGGCAATGTGCTGCTGCTCGACGAACCGACCAACGATCTCGACACCGAAACGCTGGCGGCACTCGAAGACGCGCTGGAAAACTTCGGCGGCTGCGCCGTCATCATCTCGCACGATCGCATGTTCCTCGATCGCCTGGCGACGCACATCCTCGCCTTCGAGGGCGACAGCCATGTCGAGTGGTTCGAAGGCAATTTCGAGGATTACGAGCAGGACAAGATCCGCCGCCTCGGGCCGGATGCCGTCAACCCGCACCGCATGACCTACAAGAGGCTGACGCGGTAAGGGGTTTTCCGGGCGGCGAATTCTCAAGAAGACGTGAGGAGTTCACATGGCTGATTGGTCCGCCGCCCAATATCTGAAATTCGAGGACGAGCGCACGCGGCCCGCGCGAGACCTGGTGGCACAGGTGCCGGTGGACTTCCCGCGCCCGGTCGTCGACATCGGCTGCGGGCCGGGCAACTCGACCGAGCTGCTCGTCGAGCGCTGGCCGGATGCGCAGGTGAGCGGCTTCGACACTTCGCCCGACATGATCGAGAAGGCGAGGGCGCGTCTGCCCGAGGTCACCTTTGATCTGGCCGATGCCTCCAAATGGCAGCCGGCGGAGCCGGTCGACGTGATCTTCGCCAATGCGGTGTTCCAGTGGCTGCCCGAGCATCCCGCTGTGTTCCAGCGGCTGATGGGTTTTCTTGCGCCAGGCGGCGCGCTGGCCATCCAGATGCCCGACAATATGGGCGAGGACTCGCACCGCCTGATGCGTGAAACCGCCGCCGAAATGCCGTTTGCCGAAAAGCTCAAGGGCGCGGCACGCGGGCCGTTGCCGCCGGTGTCGTTCTATTATGATCTTCTGTCGCCGCTCAGCGATCGGCTGGATATCTGGCACACCATCTACAACCACCCGCTTGCCGATGCGCAGGCGATCGTCGAATGGGTGAAGTCGACGGGCCTGAAACCGTTCCTCGATCCGCTGGGTGCCGATGAGCGGACGCTGTTCCTCGAATGTTACACGGCCAAGATCGCCAAGGCCTATCCGAAGACGGCTGATGGCAAGGTGCTCTTGCGCTTTCCGCGCATTTTCATTGTCGCAAAACGAGCTTGATTATCCGTGTTGCGCGGTGTCTTAGGGCCGCTTGGCTTTGCCTGTGGCCATGTCAAGGATCGGCTTAAGTCGGCCCAGATCTTTGGTTTAAGCCGGCGTAAACCGCCTCGGTGAGAAAACTGTTGCGCCGGAGCATTCCGGCGCCCACATGAAGCCGCAGCGCCTGCGGATGGGACGGACTGGACATGCATCGCGTCATCATCAGCGGCATCGGCGTTGAAATCCCCGAACCCACAATCACCAATGAAGAACTGGTCGCCAGCTTCAATGCCTGGGTCGACACGGAAAATGCGCGCCGCCAGGATACTGGCGAGCCGCCGCTGCCGAAATCGGACAGCGACTTCATCGTCCACGCCTCGGGCGTGCGCACCCGCCATGTCATCGAGCGCGAGGGCATTCTCGATCCGACCCGGATGGCGCCGCGCATTCCGGCGCGGCCCGACGACGCGCTGTCGCTGGAGGCGGAGTTCGGCATCGCCTCGGCGAAGAAGGCGCTCGACCACGCCGGGCTGCAGCCGTCGGATATCGACCTGGTGATCTGCTCGGCCTCGCATCACCAGCGGCCCTATCCGGCAATCGCCATCGAAATGCAGGAGGCGTTGGGCACCAAGGGCGCCGGCTTCGACATGGGGCTTGGCTGTTCCTCGGCCGCGGCCGCCTTGCACGTCGCCGTCAACCTGGTGCGGTCGGGCGCGCACAAACGCATCCTGGTGACGACGCCGGAGATCATCACCGGGCATCTCAATTTCCGCGACCGGCAGACGCATTTCATCTTCGGCGACGCTTCGGTGTCGATGGTGGTCGAAGGCCTGGCCAAGGGCGACAAGCGGCCGGGGCGCTTCGAGGTGCTCGACACGCGCGTCTGGACGCAGATGTCGAACAACATCCGCACCAATCTGGGCTATCACACCCGCACCGCCCAGGAAGATCCTTACATGATCAACCTGGAAGGCAATCTGATCAAGCAGGTCGGCAACAAGGTGTTCAAGGAAGTCACCGTCGCCGGGCAAAAATTCATCGTCGAATTCCTCGCCGAGCACGGGCTGACGCCGCAGGCGATCAGGCGCTTCTGGCTGCATCAGGCCAATGCGCGCATGAATGCGATGATCCTGAAACTGTCGTTCGGCCACGAAGTCGACCACGACCGCGCGCCGATGGTGCTGGAGCGGCTGGGCAACACGGCGGGCGCCGGCGCCATCGTCGCGCTGTCGGAGAACCACGCCGACATGAAGCCCGGCGATTTCGGCCTGATCTGCGCCTTTGGCGCGGGGTATTCGATAGGCGGCGCGCTTCTCAGGATGCTGTAGAGAGCTATTCGTGTCAGACCGGTGCGAACGGCACCAGCATCGGCACCCGTCTGATATAGTCGTCATAGGCGCTGCCCAACTCGTCGTGCAGGAAACTCTCTTCCAGTCTTGCCTTCGTCACGATGCCGATGATGAGCGATGCGAGACCTCGATACCGGGCCTCC
This sequence comes from Mesorhizobium sp. M0243, assembly GCF_040321775.1. Lineage (NCBI taxonomy): Bacteria > Pseudomonadati > Pseudomonadota > Alphaproteobacteria > Hyphomicrobiales > Phyllobacteriaceae > Mesorhizobium > Mesorhizobium sp. M0243. The sequence continues at coordinate 35,356 of NZ_JAMYSF010000038.1, forward strand.
GCCCTTGAATCCGGCGCGCTGCTGGGCATGGGCGGACCATATGGCGGCGGACCAGATCACCATCCAACCAAAGCAACGTGATTGCCGTCACGGGTCGCATGATCGGCCTCCGTGAATTGTCTGGACGTCACCATGAACGGCACGTCGGTAATGCGCCATCACATCGATGACAGGTAAGAAATGCGTGATCGCCATCATATCGATGGTGTTGATCGGACAATCAGTACTTTCGACTGGACGCCTCGAAGTCCGCCCGGCTACTTCGCTGGATGACGAAAGGAAAGAACGCCATGTTGGATCTCTTCCCCGAGGCAGAAAAGCCGGTTGAAATCATCCCCGCGCGAAAGCTTGCCGCCAGGGCGGCAGCGCTTTACGTGGCGCCGGCGGATCATTTTCAGACCCGCCCGGTGGACGAATTGCGGCTGGGTTTCGACGGCATTTCAGGCGACTTCCATGCCGGACCGACACGGCGCTCGGGCGGGCGCGAGCCCTGGTATCCGCGCGGCACGGAAATACGCAACGAACGGCAATTGTCCATCGTGGCGGCGGACGAGCTGGCGGTTGTCGCCGAACGCATGGGCCTGGCCGAGATCAGGCCGGAGTGGATCGGCGCCAATCTTGTGATCGAAGGGGTGCCGAACCTCTCGATGCTGCCGGCCGGCACGCTGCTGTTCTTCAAGGGCGGCGTCACCATCAAGGTCGACGCACAGAACGGCCCGTGCCGCATCGCCGGCCGGTCGATCGCCGAAAACGCCGGATTGGCCGACGTCGAAGCCGGCGCGCTACTGTTCCCAAAAATGGCGAAGCGGCTGCGCGGCGTCGTCGCCTGGGTCGAGAAGCCGGGAACGGTCAAGACCGGCGAAGAGATTTCGGTGCGCGTGCCGGAACAGTGGATCTATAAAGCCTGAGGCGAGCTACGCCGCCCATGGAGCGGCGTAGCAAGAGTGCTGGACTTCAGCCCTTGCGGTTCTTCTTGGCGCCTTGCGCCATGATGGAGACGTCGTCCCACTTCTCCCAGCTGGCGATGCGGTTGGCGTATTCCTGTTTGATCATCGGCAGGCCGCCGTCGCCGAAGAACACCCTGAGCGGCGGCTCGGCGGCATCGACAATGGCCAGCATGGCCGGCCCGGTGGCCTCTGGATCGCCGGCGACTGAATTGGCGCGGCGCTCCGTCATCTTGGCACGGGCCGGTGCATAGGCCTCGATCGGTTGGGACACCTTGGCCGACGGGCCGGCCCAGTCGGTGGAGAAACCGCCGGGTTCGACCAGCGTCACATGGATGCCGAATTCCGCGACCTCGATGCTCAGCGACTGGCTGAAGGCCTCCAGCGCCCATTTCGAGGCGTGGTAGAGGCCGAGCGAGGCAAAGGCATTGACGCCGCCGATCGACGAGATCTGGATGATGTGGCCGAAATGCTGTGCCCGCATGATCGGCAGTGCGGCCTGAGTGACCCACAGCGCGCCGAAGACATTGGTTTCGATCTGGTCGCGGGCTTCCTGTTCGCTGACCTCCTCGATGGCGCCGAAATGGCCGTGGCCGGCATTGTTGATGACGACGTCGAGCCGGCCAAAACGCTTGTGCGCTTCGGCGACAGCGGCATCGACGGCTTTCTTGTCTGTGACGTCGAGCTTTATCGCGGCAATCCTGTCGCCGTATTTCTGGACGAGATCGGCGAGCGTGCCGGCGTCGCGGGCAGTCGCCGCGACGCTGTCGCCACGCGCGAGTGCCGCCTCGGCCCAGACGCGGCCAAAGCCCTTCGACGATCCGGTGATGAACCAAACCTTGTTTGTCATGATCTTGGAGTCCTTGCCCCTGCGGGCGTGATTTTTGGGTGAAAGCGGAGGCTTCTCCGCTTTCGGGCATATACGGTCGATCCTCTGATTTTCCAGAGCCGACGGGAATGTTTTGAAAAGACGCCTGAATTATCAGGGATAATTCACCTGGGACGACCAGGCCGCGTCATCGTGCTTTTGCCAGTAGCGCGCCATCAGCCGGCTGGTGATCGCGCCGACCTTGCCGTCGGCGATCCGAACACCGTCGATCTCCGTCACCGGCATGATGCCGCCTGCGGTCGAGGTGATGAAAACCTCGTCTGCCTCGTGCAATGCGGCAACGCTGACATCGGTGGCGGTGGCTGCAAGACCTTCTTCGGCGCACAGATCAAAGACAGTGCGGCGGGTGATGCCGGGCAGCACACCGATGGAAGGCGTCGACAGTTTGCCATCCTTGACGCAGAAGACGTTGAAGCCCGGGCCTTCGGCGACATTGCCGTTGAAGTCCAGAAGCAACGCAGTCTCGGCGCCGCGATCATAGGCATCGTAGAGGCCGCGCACCAGATCGAGCCAGTGGTAGTTCTTGATCGCCGGGTCGATCGAGGCCGGTGGAATGCGCACCTTGTCGCTGATGGCGACACGCAGGCCGCGCTGTAATTGCTCGGCATTGGCGACCGAGCCGAACGGCACGGCGAACGCCATGAAGCGGTTGAGTGCCTGGCGCGGGTCGCGGCTGAAAGTCGGGGAGGCGCCGCGCGTGCACAGCATCTCGACATAGGCGGCGCGATGACCCGACAGCGCCACGCAATTGTGCAGGATTTCGGCCACGCCTTTGCGGTCGAAGGGAATGGTCATGCGCAGTTTTTCCAGCCCGCCGAAGAAGCGGTCGAGATGCAAATCGAGGCGGAAGAAGCGGCCATTCCAGACATGCACGGTGTCGTAGGTTGCGTCGGAATGCAGAAAGCCCCAGTCCAGAACCGAGATCTTGGCCTGCGACATCGGCAAATATTGGCCGTCGAGGAAAGCGACGCCCTCGGGGTAGGAGTGCGGGTCGGCATGGCGGTCGCCAACTATGGGCAGTTGCTTCTCGTCCTGTGTTGCCATCGTCCGGCTCATCGAGGCCTCCTGTCAAGCAGGCGAGAGGCTAGCGGCGCTGGGCAGAAGGCATAGAGCCACCCGCCCGGCGCTGTTCGGCCTCCATGACGATCTGGCCGATACATTCGATCGCGATTGCCCTATCGTTCCGGGTCTGAACGGGAGGGGAAAATGGGCAGGTTTGGGGCCGTCACAGCGGCAATGATGATGTTCGCCGCCGCGGGCCAAGCCAGCGCCCAGTGCGCACGCGAAGGCGAGGAATTGTGCCAGAGCGGCCAGACCTATCGCTGCGAGAAAACCGGCAGCGAATTGACGTCGATCTTCCAGAACGTGCCTTGCGCGGTGAATGTGCCGACGCTGAGCGGCACCTGGCTCGGCAGCGGCCACCAGAGCCCGGCCGGCGATGCCGGCGCCGACTGGCCGATCGCCATGACGATCAATGATGGGGGTGCGTCCATCGACTATCCCTCGCTCGGCTGCGGCGGATCCCTGTCGCAGACGTCCAGGGACGACATTTCGGCGGAATACCACGAGAGCATCACCTACGGTCAGGACAAGTGCATCGACGGCGGCAACATCACGGTCAGGTTTTTCAAGGGAAATCTGTCCTGGACTTGGGTCGGCCAGGCCGACGGCCAGCCTTATAATGCGGTCGCAGTGCTAAAGCGGAAGTAGCCGTGGTCATTCCTCCTCGTCGTCGGCGTCGAGCAGGCGGGTTGCGCGCCAGCGGGTGAGCACGATGTTGGTCTGCTCGATGACGAAGAAACGCGCCGAGTCGCGGTCATAGCCTTCGCTGAGCAGTTTTTCGTAATCGGTGTGCATGTGGCGGATATGGGCAATGGTCGCCAGCCATACGGCGATGCCCGGCGGCAGGGTCTTCATGTGAACCGCGCCGGCGTCGGTGCGGATCTTCTCCATATCGGCATAGGGCGCCAGCGGCAGAAGTGCGGTCAGCGCCTTGGCGATGGCGCGGCGGCGGCCGGTCGGCGCTGTCATCGCCGGATCCCATTGGGCTCGTCGCGCCCTTCGATGGTCGCCTCTGATATGGCGTCGGTCGAGGCGAAATAGGGTTTTAGGTCGATGACCGGCGTGCCGTCGAGCACGTCGATGGCGTCGAGATCGATGCGGCCGGTTTCGATGTTGACGGCAATCAGCCTGGCGATGTGCAGCCCCATGGGGTTCGGGCGGGCAGGGGAGCGCAGCGCAAATACACCTTTCGCTTCAACGGCATGGCGCGGTTTCTGCACAATCAGAGTCCGCGGCGCATGATGCAGCCAGGATAGGATGATGACGTGGCTGGCGCGCTCCAGCCCCTGCAGGCCCCTTCGGTAGGGCGCGTCGATGGTCAGCACCGCCTTCTGTCCGGTCTCGCGCGCGACGCGCATGTTCTTCGGGCAGGTTTCGCGCGTCGTCCACGGCGAGGCAATGCGGCCGATGAAGACGATGCCGCCATCAGGCGGCATCAGGGCCGGATCGTTTTCCAGCCTCTGCTCCCCTTCGCGCGCCTCGAACATCTCACGCGTTTCAGTCATGGCCCGCGTCTCTTAAAACGCCACACGAGCGGCATTTTCTGGTCCGGAAGCGACATAGCGCTTGCAAGGTTTCGAAAACCGACATAAACATATGTTTATATCTTTTCAAAGAGAATACGCTGATGCATGTCTCGCTCGACACCATGGTTGATACATTGAAGGCGGCGGCCGAATCCAGCCGATTGCGCATACTGGCACTTCTGTCGCGCGGCGACCTCACGGTTTCCGATCTTACCGAAATTCTCGGCCAGTCGCAGCCGCGCGTTTCGCGTCACCTGAAGCTCTTGCTGGAGGCCGGGCTGATCGGCCGCTACCAGGAAGGGTCCTGGGCCTTCTTCCGTCTGTCGGATGCGGATTCAGCGCGTGACTTCGTCATGGGACTGGTTTCCGGCATTCGCGGCGCCGATCCGCAGGTCGAGCGCGATCTTGAGCGTCTGGCCTCGGTCAAGCGCAAGCGGCAGGACCGCGCGGTCGCGTATTTTTCGGTGAATGCGGCAAGCTGGGACCATATCCGCTCGCTGCATGTGCCGGACCGCGCCGTCGAAGCCGCAATGTTGAAGCTGGTGGGCAAGCGGCCGTTCCAGTCGATGCTGGATCTCGGCACCGGCACCGGGCGGCTGCTTGAAATCTTCTCGCCGCTTTATCGGCGCGGTGTCGGCATCGACATGTCGCGCGAGATGCTGACCGTGGCGCGCGCCAATCTCGACAAGGCCGGGGTTTCGAACGCACAGGTTCGGCAGGGCGACATCTTCGCACCGCCGGTCGAGCGCGATGCCTTCGATCTCGTCACCATCCATCAGGTGCTGCACTATCTCGACGATCCCGCCCGCGCCATCCACGAGGCGGCGCGGCTTTTGCGTCCGGCCGGACGCCTGGTCATCGTCGATTTCGCGCCGCATGCGCTGGAATTCCTGCGCGAGGAGCACGCGCATATGCGGCTCGGTTTTTCCGACCGGCAGATCGCCGACTGGTTTTCGGAAGCCGGCCTCGATCTTGAAGACAGTCAGGAATTCGAGCCGCGCGGCGGCAACGAGGCCAGGCTCACCGTAAAACTCTGGCTTGGCCGCGACCGGCGCCTCTTGATCGCCGATCCTTCCAACGACACAAGGCAGGCCAAAGCGAACTCGATAGGGGAAATCGCATGAACCAGTTCCGCTTTTCCCGCCGCCCCGACATTGGCGACAAGGTCAGGGTTTCCTTCGAATTCTTCCCGCCGAAGACGGACGAGATGGAAGCGAGGCTGTGGGAGACGGTAACAAAGTTGGAGCCGCTGAAGCCGAAATTCGTCTCGGTGACCTACGGCGCCGGCGGCTCGACGCGGGAGCGTACCGCGCGCACTGTAAAGCGCATCCTGACGGAAACCGGTATTCCTGCAGCGGCGCATCTGACCTGCGTCGGTGCAACACGCGACGAGGTCGACGCGGTCATCCAGGATTACAGGTCGATCGGCATCAACCGGTTCGTGGCGCTGCGCGGCGACCCGGCCTCCGGCGTCGGCGAACCGTATCGGCCGCATCCCGGTGGCTACGAGAACGGCGCGGAGCTGGTCGCCGGGCTCAAGGCAATCGCGGACTTCGACATCTCCGTCGCGGCTTATCCGGAAAAGCATCCGCAAAGTCCCGATTTCGCCACCGACATCGAGATGCTGAAGCGCAAGGTCGACAATGGCGCGACGCGCGCCATCACCCAGTTCTTCTTCGACAATGATCTCTACGAGCGCTATGTCGAGCGCGTCCGCCGCGCCGGCATCTACATCCCGATCGTGCCGGGAATCCAGCCGGTTCACAGTTTCAGGCAGGTCGCGAACTTTTCCGCCAGGGCGGGCGCGCATGTGCCCGGCTGGCTGGCGGAGCGTTTCGAAGGCCTTGACCGGGACCCGCAGACGCATGCGCTGGTGGCGTCGGCGGTGGCAGCCGAACAGGTGATGGATCTGGTCGAGCGCGGTGTCGGCGATTTCCACTTCTACACCATGAACCGCGCCGATCTGGTCTTTGCCATCTGCCATATGATCGGCATCCGCTCGCACGAGGCGGCGGCGGCCGGATCAGCCGCGGCTTGAGGTCGGGTTCAAACAAAAGGCCGGGAAAAACCCGGCCTTTTGAATTGGTTGGACTATTTGGGTGCTGGTCTTCCCCGCTTTGGCGGTCAGGGAAGGAAGCCCATAATAAGGGCTCCGATAAAGGCGAACGCAGCACAGATCATCAATGCGTTGATAGGCCTCGTAAGTCCCATGACATAGCCTCCTCTTAAAGAGCTATGTCATGGAGTCTAGGTTCATTTGTGCCACAGGCAAGCGGAAAATGTGCTGCATTGCGACGTGATTGTGAAATCCGCGACATGTCTTTTGCCGTTAGGCTTTGAAACTCCTAGGCAAAAACCGGCTTCAGACCTGTGAACAAAATGTGGCCCGCTCGTGTCGCTGCTGTGTCATGGCAGCGCTACCCCCGCGAAAGCCGAATTCGGCTTTCGCGATGCGGGGGCAATTAGGCGGTTAGAGCATTCTTTGCGCGTCCAGTGGACGCGCGGCTCTCTAACGTCGGCCGAACAACCGCCCGTCGATGGTGACGAGGCCGAGCGCGATCAGCACCACGCCGCCGATTTCGAACAGCTCCAGCCGCTCGCCAAGGAACAGGAAGCCGAGCAGCATGGCGCTGGCCGGCACGACAAGCGTGACCAGCGAGGCGTTGGTCGCGCCGGCCGAGGCGACGAGGTTGAAATAGAGGATGTAGGCGAAGGCGGTGGACAGAAGCGCCAGCGCCAGCACCGCCGCCCAGACCGGGGGCGAGGCCGAGAACAGGCCGGATGGACCGTAGGTGAAGAGCACGATCGGGATCATGATGATGGTCGACGCCGTCAACTGTCCGGTGGCGATGACCGGTGAGGGCACGCCCTTGAAGCGGCGGGCGACCATCAGCGCAATACCATAGGACAGCGAAGCACCGATCAGCGCGAACTTGGCCCAGACCGGGCCGCCGAGCCCGGTAAGCAGGCCGGGGCCGATCATGACGGCCGTACCGGCGATGCCGAGCGCAATGCCGGCGAGCTTGTTCCAGGAGAGCTTTTCGTCGGATGTCAGCGCGTTCGCGAGGATCAGCGTCCAGAACGGCGTCGTCGCGTTGAGCACCGAGGCGACGCCGGCGCCAAGCTCCGTCTGGCCGACGAAGATCAGCGAGAAGGGCACGACATTGTTGGTGAGCGCCAGCAGGAAGAACAGGCCTGCATGCGGAAGCGCGAGGCGGAAGGACGGACCGCGCAGACCGAGATAGATCTGCAGCGCAATGGCGGCGATGGCGACGCGAAACAGCACCAGCACCAGCGGGGGGAGTTCCGCCACCGCGATGCGCGCAAAGAAGAACGAGCCGCCCCAGATCGCGCCGAGCAGCAGGAGTTGCCCCCAATCCTTGAGCACCATCGGCCCGCGTGGTGCGGATGTCGCGGCCATTGCCATGTGAGTCGCCCTCCCAGACTGCCTGAATGCCAGTCACTCAGGCAGAAGCCATATCGGCGCCAGTGACAAGGGCCACCCGAAACCTGATCGCTGGCAAACGTTGCTGGCAAAGACCTAGCGCCGCTGCGTCAGCCGCACGAGACACAGAATTGTTTTCATTAGCCGCTAGCTTGGATTAATTGTGCGCAGGCTAGGTCAAGGATTCGTCGATGCAGCGATTCGAAAATGCCCGCGAGGCGGCACTGGCGCTTCGTCCGGACGATCCGGTCTATTGCTTCCGCCCGCAAGTGCTGATGGCGGATGCCAGGCAGTTCATGGGCATGTTCCCCGGCAAGACCGCCTATGCGGTCAAGACCAATGGCGAGCAGATCGTGCTGAAGACCCTGGTCGAAGCCGGTGTCAAGGCTTTCGACGTCGCTTCGCCGGGCGAGTTCGCCGCCGTGCGCGCGGTCTCTCCGGATGCCGAGATGCTCTACATGCATCCGGTCAAGGCGCAGTCGGACATCAAGCTGGCGCTGGAGAAATACGCCATCCGCGTCATTTCGCTGGATCACGAGGACGAGATCACCAAGCTGACGCGAGTGGTGCGGGCGCTCGACATCGATCCGGGCTCGATCAGCGTGTTCGTGCGGGTGCAGACCAAGGGGCATGCCGCCTACGAATTGTCGAAGAAGTTCGGCGCCGGGCCGGCCTATGCGGTCGAACTGGCCGAGCGGCTCAACCGCACCGGCTACAAGGTTGGTCTGTGTTTCCATGTCGGCAGTCAGATCGAGGATCCCGACACCTATGAGCGGGCGCTGGCTTCCGCCGATTGGGTGCGCAACCGGCTGACCTTCGATATTGCAGGGCTCGACGTCGGCGGCGGTTTCCCCGCCGAATACGGCCACGATCCCAACCGCAAGCAGATCGAGATGCCGTCGCTCGGCCAGATCATGTCGCGGCTTTCGGGCGATCTGAAAGAGTATCAGTTCGACCAGATGCCGCTGGTGGCCGAGCCGGGTAGGGTGATCGTGGCGCGCTGCCTGTCGCTGATCGTGCGGGTGCTGCTGCGCAAGGGCAAGCGGCTTTACATCAATGACGGCATCTGGGCGTCGCTGTCGGATTCATGGACCGGCAAAATCACGCTGCCGGCCCGCTTCATTCCCGATCCTGCGATCCGCTCGCGCAATGGCGAGGAGAAGAACATCGTGCCGTTCAAGGTCTGCGGCGCGACCTGCGATTCCGTCGACATCCTGTCGCGGCCATTCTGGCTGCCGGAAACGGTCGATACCGGCGACTGGATCGAGATCGGCCATATCGGCGCCTATTCGCTGTCGCTGAGGACCCGATTCAACGGGTTTTACCCCGACACCTTCGTCGAGGTGACGACGCCGTTCGACGAGGGCGACGCGCCGCAGGGGTTTGCGAGTCTGGAGACGATGGCGGATTAGGGAATAGGGAATAGGGAATAGGGAATAGGGGTGGCAGGCACGGCTTTCGGAGTAATTTTCTACTGCCTACTGCCTACTGCCTACTGCCTACTGCCTACTGCCTACTGCCTACTGCCTACTGCCTACTGCCCTAAAATTTCCCCAATAGCTCCGGCGTCGGCCAGCCATCCACCGGCAGGCCTAGCCGCATCTGCTCCTTGCGGATCGCCTCGCGGGTGTTGGTACCCAAAATGCCGTCGACAGTGCCGACATCGTAGCCCCTGGCTTCCAGCTTGGTCTGCAACGCCTTCATCTGCTCGTTGTTGAGGCCGGTTTCGGGATTGCGCGGGTCGAGCGGCGGCGCGCCTGCGAGTCGTGCGGCAAGGTTGGCTGCCGTCAGCGCATAGGTGAAGGACTGGTTCCATTCGAGATAGACGTCGAAATTGTCGTAGGTGAGGAAGGCAGGCCCCTTGCGGCCCATCGGCAGCGCCAGGCCTGCTTTCAGGCCGTTGTCGACCAGCGGCGCGCCGCTAGGGTAGGTGACGCCCCATTGCGCCCACTGCGACAGCGGCAGCTTGTTGGTGCGGCCGGTCTGGTCCCACGGCATGTCTTCGGGCGCGCGGACTTCCTGGATCCAGGGCTGGTCGCGTTTCCAGCCGCGCGACAGCACTTTGTTGGCGGTGGTCATGATCACATCGGGCACGCTGCCGCGCAGGTCGATCTTGCCGTCGCCGTCGCCGTCGACGCCGCGTGCCAGATAGTCGGAGGGCAGGATCTGCGTCTGGCCGATCTCGCCGGCCCAGGCGCCCCTGACATCGGCCGGCAGCACGCCGCGATCGATCAGCTCCAGAAGCGGCACCAGCTGCTGCCGGAAGAGCTGCGGCCGGCGGCAATCATGGGAAAGCGTCACCAGGGCGCTCAGCGTGTGGAAGTCGCCCTGCACGGCGCCGAAATCGGTCTCCAGCGCCCAGAAAGCGGCGATGATCGGCGCCTGGACGCCGAACTGCTGGTCGGCGCGGGCGAAGACGTCGGCGTATTTCTTCAGGTTTGCCGCACCTTGCTTCAGGCGATAGGCCGAGATCATGCGGTTGGAAAACTCGACAAAGGTTTGGGTGAAGACGCCCTGGGCGCGGTCGCGTGCCAACACCTTGTCGTCGAAGGTTGCCGCTCCAAGGGCGTCGAGACCCGCTGTACCTACGCCAGCCGCCTTGGCTTCCGCAGCGACGCCCTGCTTCCAGGATTCGAAGTCGCCGCCGCATTCCTGCGCCATCGCCGGCAAGGCCGTGGCGCACAGGGTCAGCGCAGCCGCGAGGACTTTGGAACGCAGTCGCATCAGCTTCCTCTCGAAACGAATAGCGGGCAGTTGTTGTGCTCCCCGGAAGCCCAACGCCCTGAATTACTGGCGGTTGCACTTTTCACCGCTGGCTGTGTCGAAAAGCAGGCGGCAGGCCCGGTGTCAACGGGTGTTCTGCCGCAGCCACTTGTTCCAGTCGGCTTCACTGCCGTTGAAGACGTTGATGTCGGACTTGCCGCTTACGCCCGGAACGATGCCGGTTCCCGTGTATTGCCAGAAGGTGAAGGGGTGGCTGCCGTATTTCTCACGCGGATGGCCGGCGACGGAGCGCAGCCAATAGGGATAGCCGCGAAAGCTCGACAGCTCGTTATCGTCGAAGAAGTCGATCGAGGTGTAGATGATCGGCTTCTTGCCGTAGTGCCGTTCGACGATTTCAAGGAAGGTGGTCATCTCCGCGCGCACCGTGGCAGCGTCGGGACGCAGCCTGCAGGTCGGCGATTGCGGGTTCCATTCCATGTCGAGGACCGGCGGCAGCGCCGAGCGGTCGACGGGGACGTTGCGGATGAACCAGCGCGCCTGCACGGCAGCCGGGGTGCAGAAATAGTAGAAGTGATAGGCGGCTCGCGGAACGCTGGCAGCTTTCGTGCGGGTCCAATGCTCGTTGAAATACTCATCGAAGCGATCGCCGCCCTCGGTCGCCTTGATGAAGGCGAAGGAGATGCCGCTGGCCTTGGCCGCCGGCCAGTCGACCGAGGTCTGGTATTTGGAGACGTCGGTGCCGTGAACGGCATAGTTCCATGGCGCTCCGCTTTCCCATTCATGCGGCTTGGAATCGGCAAAGCGCGGCGCGCGCACGGCAACCGTCGGGCTGCTCGACGCGGACGGCGACAGCGGCGAGAGATCGTCCACGGTCGAGCAGGCGCCAAGCAGCGTCAGCATGATGAGGCCCGCAAGACGGCGCATCGCAATTCCCGAGCCGGATTCAGCCGGTCGCTGATGGGTCTATACACTGATGGCCGGTTTTGTGATCGGGCCCCCTCCGAGCGATCGCCCCACAGCATCGCTCAGCATATCCTGTGATCGCCCATCATGGTTGATAATCCGTTGATGGCGCTCGACAAGCATTGTGATTTGCGGAAGCAATGGCGGCAAATCGATGACATAAGGGTCGCGCAGGGCCCGGAGGAAATAAATGCGGATCGTGGTCAAGATCGTCAAATGGCTGCTTGGCCTGATCGTTCTGGCGATCGCCGCCCTTTTTGCCTGGCTTTATATCGCGCCGCCGGAGTTGATCAGGGTCGGCTCGGGCTACTCGGCCAAGATCGTCTGTTCGAACGTCTTCATTGCCGGCCGCGATCCCAATGAGGTGCTTGCCGTCGACGTGCAGGCGCCCGGGCATCCCCTGCTGCGGCTAATGCGGGTTTCGGTGGACAAGAACAGGGGAACGGTGTCGGCGGGCCTGTTCGGCTTCCTCGGCAAGAGCATCGCCGTCGCCCGTGACGGGCTGGGCTGCGCTTCGGTTCCGGACGGCGATGTAGGCAAGGCGCGGCGGACCGCGATCCAAGCGGAGCCGTCGGCGGCCACCATGGGCGACCTGTGGCCGCAAGGCGAGCGCGTCGAGGCATCACAGGATCCGGTGATTGCCAAGCTGCTGGACGATGCGGCGCTGGCCGGCACCGGCATGCGCGCGGTGGTGGTGGTCAAGAATGGCCGCGTCGTCGGCGAGCGCTACGGCGATGGCTTTTCCGCCAAGACGCCGCTGCTCGGCTGGTCGATGACCAAGACGGTGAACGCCGCCATCGTCGGCACGCTGGTCAAGGACGGCAAGATGGCTTTCGACGACAAAAACCTGTTTGCGCCGTGGAAGGCGGACGGCCGCACTGCCATCCGCCTCGCCGACATGATGGCGATGTCGAGCGGGCTGGAGTTCAACGAGGATTATGGCGACGTCGCCGACGTCACGCGCATGCTCTATCTCGAACCTGACATGGCGGGCTTCGCCGAATCCAAGCCGCTGGCTGCAGAGGTCAGCAAACAGTTTTCCTATTCGAGCGGCACGGCGGTGATGCTGTCGCGCCTCTGGCAGGACGCGATCGGCGACAAGGCCAAGGCGCTGACGTGGCCGCGCACGGCGCTGTTCGAGCCGCTCGGCATGCACAGTGCGGTGCTCGAGACCGACGAGCAAGGCACCTTCGTCGGCTCATCCTATCTCTACGCGACTGCCCATGACTGGGCGCGCTTCGGCCAGTTCCTGCTGCAAAGCGGGGTGTGGAACGGCAACCAGATCCTGCCGGCCGGCTTCGTCGACTGGATGCGGGAGCCGGCAGCTGCCTCGAAAGTCTACGGCAAGGGCCAGTTGTGGATCGAGGCCCCTGGCGATGAGGAAAACCCCGGCGCCGGCGTCGCCGCAGGCCTGCCCAAGGACACCTACTGGATGGAAGGTCATGACGGGCAGACGGTAGCCATCATTCCCTCGGAGCAACTGGTGGTCGTGCGGCTGGGGCTAACGCCGGCCAAGCTCGGCTACCGGCCGCAGACGATGGTGGCGGCGTTAATCAAGGCGTTACATTAGACTAGAGCGTTTCATATTTTGACGGAAGCGTAGCCTGCGTTTTCGAAGTAGTTCTTGCATTCGGCTGCCTCGATGGTTTCGACGAGGTGGCCGATG
>NZ_JAMYSF010000039.1:0-44230 GCF_040321775.1 Mesorhizobium sp. M0243
ACACTGCGTCCGGGCGGAACTCGCCCGCACCGTGGTGCGCGCCACACGTCGGCCCACACAAAAAGCGCGCCGTTTTCCCGCCCGTCGCCGCCGGTGCGGTTTTTAATGGGGGCCCGCGTCCCCCCCCCCCCCACGGTTCATAGGCCAGCCTACATGCCGAGCGAAGCTTTGTAGAGCTTGATCTGGTTGTCGCGGCCGATCTGGTCGGTCAGCTTCTCCCAGGCCGCCGCAATGGCGTCGGCGCCTTCCTGCGCCTTCATCTTGCCGGCGAAAGTGTTGGCCAGGATGTCCTCGGCGGCGCTGTAGTACTGGAAGATGCCGGGGATGCGTGGCTCGATCGCCGCGTTCGGATGGTTGTAGCTGTCGGATTCCGACTTGAGGTAGGAGGTGATGAACGCCTCGTCGTAGCCGGCCGCCACCCATTCGGGAATGTCGAAATGCGAGTTGCGGTAAGGCTGGAAGCCCGATGGATACATCGCCGTCCAGATCGACAGGTCCTTGCCGCCGAGATGAGCGGCGGCGGACCATGCCGCCTTCTTCTTCTTTTCGTCGGCATCGACGCGGGCCATGACATAGACGCCCCAGCCGAGATAGGCGCAGTTGGGCGCATAGTTCGGGCCGCTGGCGAGCTTGTCCCAGGCGCCGGTCTTCGCATTGTAGACATCGTCCGAGCCAGGCAGGATCGAGAAGCCGGTGACGTCGCCGACGACGGAAGAGTCGTTGGTCTTGACGTTGGAGCCGACATCGCCCCACCAGGTGACCATCGAGCCGGTGCCGGCCAGGAACTGCTGGAAGGCGGTCGTGTTCGGATCGGCGTTGATCTGGTCGGCGGGTTCGGACGGCAGCGCGTCGATGACGTCCTGGATGGCGCGCACCCAGGCCGGATTGTTGACGCGCGGCTTCATCGTGTCGGCGTCGAACAGCCAGGCCTTGTCGTCGGGGTGCTTGGCATAAGCGGTGGCGCGGCTGCCAAGGAAATAGAAGCCGAAGCCGCCCCAGGGCTTTGGCGCGTCGAGATAGCCGTAGACGTCCTGGTCCTTGAGCTTCTTGCCCTTGAGGAACTTGGTCGCCGCCTGAACCTGCTGCCAGGTCTTCGGCACGCCCCATTCACCTTCGCCGCCGCCGTCCTTCCAGGCCTTGGCGAGGTCGGCATCGGCGAACACGTCGGTGCGGTAGTTGAAGTTGTGCGCGTCACCGTCGACGGTCACGCGGTATTGCTTGCCGTCCCAGGTGCCGACCGGCGGCTTCAGATAGCTGACCAGATCGTCGAAATCGATCTGGGTCTTGACCCAGTCGGGCATTTCCGAGGTCAGGCCCTTGCCGCAGACATCGCCTTCGAACGGCGCGCCCATTTCGATGATGTCGAAGTCGACGGTGCCGGTCGCGATCGACTGCTGCAGGCGGGCGTTGTAATCGGCCTGCGCCAGGTCGATCCAGTTGATCTTGGCGCCGGTGTAGGTCTCCCATGGCTTCAGGAAGCCGCGGAACAGCACATTGTGCAGGTTCTGGTTGTTGAGACCCATGAAGGTCAGCTCGACGCCGGCGAATTCGCCTTCCTTGACATTGGCCTTGGTCGCCTCGAGGCAGAGTTCACCGACCTTCTGGAAATCGGCGTCCGTCGGCTGGCCTTTGCCGACGCCGGGGATCTGCAGGATTTTTGTGCGCAATTCGCTTGCCGCCGAGGCCGGGCGCGTCAAGGCGCCAAGTCCGGCGCCGGATGCGGCTGCGATCGCGGCCATGCTGGCCGCACCCTTCAATATATCGCGCCTTGTGGCGCCGGCTCGAACCAGTTTGTCGTAAAGACCCGTTCTCATCGCCTATTCCTCCCAGAACATCAGTGTGAATAAATCGGCCAACTGTCGGACGCTGGAGCGCCAAGGATGCTCCCCGGTTCGGAAACGAATTAGGCAGGACCCCACCCTGCGTCGATTGAAATTCCCTGCGGATCGGGTACCGACATTTTGACCAGCGCCTGCCACTATTCTCACAACCAAACGCCGTGTCAACGAGAGCGGGTTTTTATCTATAAGAGACCGACTTGCCCTGGCAGGTCGCGTTGGGTAGCTTCTGCGCCTACGGCTAATGGAGCCGATGGGGGAGATATGGCGCAAGTCGCGATCAGCAAGGTGGCCAAGGCCTTTGGAACGGTCAAGGTTCTGCACGAAGTCAGCGTCGATATCGCAGACGGACAGTTCGTGGTGCTGGTTGGCCCTTCGGGTTGCGGCAAGTCCACGTTGCTCAGGATGGTGGCTGGGTTGGAGACCGTCTCCGCCGGCACGATCGCCATCGGCGACCGCGTCGTCAATCATCTGCCGCCGGCCAAGCGCGACATCGCCATGGTGTTCCAGAACTATGCGCTCTATCCGCACAAGACGGTCGAGCAGAACATGGCCTTTGCCCTCAAGCTCAGGAAAACCGATCCGGCCGTGGTCGCCGAGCGGGTCAAGCGCGCCGCCGATATCCTCGACCTCAACCCTTATCTGAAGCGCTATCCCCGCCAGCTTTCCGGCGGCCAGCGCCAGCGCGTGGCCATGGGCCGCGCCATCGTGCGCAATCCGCAAGTGTTCCTGTTCGACGAGCCGCTCTCCAATCTCGACGCCAAGCTGCGCGTGCAGATGCGCACCGAGATCAAGGAGCTGCACCAGCGGCTGAAGACCACTACCATCTACGTCACCCACGACCAGATCGAAGCCATGACCATGGCCGACAAGATCGTCGTCATGCGCGACGGCCGCATCGAGCAGGTCGGCGCGCCGCTCGAACTGTTCGACAGACCGGCCAACCTGTTTGTCGCCGGCTTCATCGGTTCGCCCTCGATGAACCTGCTCAAGGGCGTCATGCGCAAGGGTGCCAGGCCCGGTGTCGACATTGCAGGCACGCTGTTCCCGATTGCACCAGGCAATGCAGCGCAGGATGGCCAGGCTGTCGTCTATGGCGTGCGCCCGGAGCATCTCGAGATCCATCCCGATGGCGTGCCAGCGAAGATTTCGGTGGTCGAGCCGACCGGCTCGGAAACGCTGGTGTTCCTGCGCTTCGGCGACGGCGAGATGGTGGCGCTGTTTCGTGAGCGGCACGACTTCAAGCCCGGCGACACGCTGACCCTGAAGCCCCGGCTCGATCAGATCCACCTTTTCGACGCAGAGACCGGCAAGCGTCTCTGATCCCAACTCACGAGGAATACCATGCTCAAAGGCATCAACCCGCTGCTCAATGCCGACGTGCTGCAGGCATTGCGGGCAATGGGGCATGGCGATGATCTGATCATCGCCGACACCAATTTTCCGTCCGATTCGGTGGCGCGCCAGACGGCGCTCGGCCGCGTGTTGCGCATCGATGCGTCGGCGGCGCAAGTGGTCAAGGCGGTGCTGTCGCTCTACCCGCTCGACACATTCGTCGACGACTCCGCCGCACGCATGGAGATTGTCGGCAAGCCCGACGAGATTCCGCCCGTGCAAAGCGAAGTGCAAAAGGAAGTCGACAAGGCCGAGGGAAAGTCGTGGCCGATGATCGCGGTCGAGCGCTACGCCTTCTACGAGCGCGCCAAACAGGCCTATTGCGTCATCCAGACCGGCGAACGCCGCTTCTACGGCTGCTTCGCCTTCCGCAAGGGCGTCGTACCGCCGGATGCGGAGTAGCGGCATGGCTTCGGGCAAGCCGGTCGTCATGAAGCCTGTGGTGATATTGGGCGTCTTCGTCGCCGACACCGCCTACAGGGCGCAGCGGCAGCCGCGCATGGGCGAAACCATCCTCGGCACATCCTTCACGCTGGGTCCGGGCGGCAAGGGTTCGAACCAGGCGGTGGCCGCCGGCAAGCTCGGCGCCGACGTCACCTTCCTCACCCGCCTCGGCGTAGACCCCTTCGCCGACATGGCCAGGCAGACCTGGGCGCAGGCGGGCGTCAGGAATGCCGTCATCGACACGCCGGAAAGCTACACCGGCGCGGCCTACATCTTCGTCGAGGAGACGACCGGCAACAACGCCATCATCGTCAGCCCCGGTGCCGCCATGCTGATCTCACCAGCCGACATCGAAGCCAATGCCGGGCTGATCAGCGGTGCCGGCGTCTTCGTCACCCAGCTCGAACAGCCGATCGAAGCAGCCATGCGGGCGCTGGAGATCGCGCGTGCGGCAGGGGTGACGACGATCCTCAATCCGGCCCCCGCGGCAAAGCTTCCCGACCGCATCTACACGCTCTGCGACTATCTCACACCCAACGAGACCGAGACGGAGGAACTGACCGGGATGAAGGTGTCCTCGGTCGACGAGGCGCGGCGCGCCGCGGACAGCCTGCTCGAAAAGGGGGTCGGCACGGTCATCGTCACGCTCGGCGACAAGGGCGCGCTTTTGCACTCGACGACCCACTCCGACCATGTTCCAGCCGTCAGTGCCGGGCCGGTGGCCGAAACCACGGGGGCAGGCGATGCCTTCAATGGCGGCCTGGCCGCCGCGTTGTCGCGGGGCGTGGAGCCGCTGCAAGCGGTGCGCTTCGCCTGTGCCGTCGCTGGCATTTCGGTGACCCGGCCAGGGACCGCGCCGTCAATGCCGACGCTGCAGGAGGTCGAGGCGCTGCTGGCGAGGGGTGATCTTGCAGGGCCAGGCGTAGGCAAGGGCTGAAAGGACCTGAGTGACCTCAGGTCTCTTGCAAGACAATATTTTTGACAATCAATGTCGACATTTCTCCGAAGCCAAGGGGTTGTATCCCTTGAGAGAAATGGCGCGAGTGACGGGGCTCGAACCCGCGACCTCCGGCGTGACAGGCCGGCACTCTAACCAACTGAGCTACACCCGCGCATGGCGAACACGTGTCAGCCGTGTTCGTCGTTGGGGCGCTGGATAAGGGGTTCGCCACCGGGTGTCAAGCGTGACAGGACAGCATAACAGCAAACAGGAGAAGGTTTTTTGACAGCCGGCGTTTTGTTGGCAAAACCGGCATCCAACCAGGGCGTCCTGCATTCATTTGGCCTTGCGAAGCGGACCCTGACCGCTTAAAGGTCCGGCCCGGAGCGGGCGATTAGCTCAGTTGGTAGAGCGCTTCGTTTACACCGAAGATGTCGGCGGTTCGAGCCCGTCATCGCCCACCATTCCATAGTCCATTCAAACTGTTCCCAGACACGGAACCGAGTCGTCTGGTTCGTGCTGCACTCACGGTGGCAACAGTCGAAAATCATTGCCCTCCGGCAGCAACTGCCCGCCATCGACGACAATGGTCGTGCCGGTGATGTAGCTGGCATCGTCGGAGGCGAGGAACAGGAAGGCGTTGGCGACGTCGCGCGGGCTGCCGAGGCGGCCGAGCGGAATGGAGTCCTCCATGTTCTTGATGTAAGCCGCGCCGCGATGCAGCTCGATGGCTTCGGTCAGGATGTTGCCGGGCTCGACGCCGTTGACGGTGATGCCGTAGCCGGAGAATTCCAGTGCGGCGGCGCGGATGAAGCCGTTGATGCCGGCCTTGCTGGCCGAATAGTGGCCATGGCCCGGGCTGGTGACATGCGGGCCGGTAATGGAGGAGGTGTAGAGCATGCGGCCGAAGCCTTGCGCCTTCATCGGCAGCAGGGCCGCGCGGCTGGCATTGAAGGTGCCGCGCAGATTGACCGCCATGACGCGGTCCCAGTCCTCGGCGCTGGTGTTCTCGATCAGCTGCCAGGGATAGATGCCGGCATTCTGCACGATGACGTCGAGGCGGCCATGGAGTTTGAGCGCCAGCGCCACGGCGGCCTCGGCGTCGCTCATTTGCGAGATGTCGGTGCGGATGAAGGGGACGCCCAACTCGCCAGCGGTGGCTTGCCCGGCCTCGACCTCGGTGTCGGCGAGCACCAGCCTCGCGCCTTCCTCGGCAAAGCGTAGCGCGATGCCCTTGCCGATGCCACGGGCACTGCCGATGATCAGCGCTACCTTGTCTTGTAACCGATTGGTCATGCGAGCCGTCCTGTCATGCGAGTCTTTGGCGAATGGTTTGCTTGAAGGCGTCGAGCAGCACGGCGGCCAACACCAGCAGGCCATGAATCACCTGGGTGAAATTGGCCGGCAGGCCCATCAAATTGATCGCCGTGTTGATGGCCGAGAGCAAAAGCACGCCGGCATAGACGCCGGGGAGGGTGCCGACACCGCCTTTCAGGCTGACCCCGCCGATGACGACGGCGGCGAAGGCGTTGAACAGCAAGCCGACGCCGAGATTGGCGGTGGCGCCCGACGTGCGGATCGCCAGCAGCCAGCCGGCAAGGCCGGCAATGGCGCCGGCAAGCACGAAGGCGATGATGAGATTGCGGTTCACCCGGATGCCGGCGCGGAAGGTCGCGGTCTCGTTGCCGCCGATCATCACCAGATGCCGGCCGAACGGCGTCTTGGCCATGACCAGCGAAAAGACCACGAAACAGCCAACCGCGATCCAGGCGGTGAGCGGCAGGCCGACCAGGCGCTGGATGCCGAACCAGCGGATGGCCGGCGCCAGGTCCTGCGCCGAGCGGCCGCCCGACACGACCAGCACGAGGCCGCGCACCCAGATGTAGGACGCCAGCGTGATGATGAAGGCGCTCATCTTCACCTTGACCACCAGATAGCCGTTGAAGGCGCCGATGAGGCCGCCGACGGCCAGCGCCAGCAGCAGCGAAACCGGAACCATCAGCCATTCGGGATGCAGCTGCACGCCCATGCCGATGCCCGACGAGCAGAACAGGATGCCGACCGCCATGGCGCTGAGCGCTGCGACGGATTCGACCGACAGATCCATGTGGCCGGCGATGATCACCAGCGCCAGGCCGATCGACATGACGCCGAGCACGCTGGAAGCCTCGATGATGTTGGCGAAGATGCCGAGCTGAAAGTAGTTCGGGACGAAGATGGAGAAGACCACCAGCACGAACAGCAGCATGAACCAGACGAGGTTGTCGAGTACGAACTCCAGGGCTTTGCGTGTGCGCGGGTTCATGGGCTGATCCGGTTGGCGCCCCCGCGAAATCAACTCGATTTCGTCGGGTTAAGGCGCGGATTCAAATTCGCCACGGCATCCTTTCGGACGCGGCGGTGTGAAGGGGCAGGCTCCGGGCCGTTACGGCCCGGAGCGCTTTCAATGACTATTCGACCGACTTGACGGTGTCCGTCGGCGGCTTCTGGTTGCCCCAGAAGGCCGGATTGTCGACGTTTTCCTTGGTGATGGCGGCACCGGGGATCTTGATGTTCGGACCCCAGGCTTCCTTGGTCACGGTCGATTTCAAGCCGAGCACGTCGTATTCACCGGGCTTGATCTCTTGCTTCTTGACGATCTTGTCCATGAACATGGCGACAGCCGCGGCCTGCGCGTAAAGCGGCTGCTCGATTTCGGCGTTGAGCCAGCCCTTGCGGATCAGGTCGAGGCCGACCGGCGCGCCGTTCGAGCTCATCAGCATGACGTCGCCCGGCTTCTTGCCGGCCGCCTCGAGCGAGGCGACGGCGGCGACTGATAGGTGCGCGGCATGGCTGAAGATCAGGTCGATGTCGGGGTTGGCCAACATCTGGTCGGCAACGATTGTGCCGGCATTGCTGGCTTCCCATTGCATGGCCGGAAGCGAGATGATCTTGACGTCCGGAAACGCCTTCATCTTCTCCTCGAAGCCCTTCTGGATGTCGAGCGTATAGGGATCGCCGGGATCGCCGAGCACCTGCAGAACCTTGCCCTTCACCGAGCCGTTCTTGGCTTTCAGCAGCTTCTCGGCCTGGTCCGCGGCGACGTAGCCGATCTCGACCGTTCCGGCGACAGAGGTGAAGTCGGATGGCGTCGAGGTGATCTGGCGGTCGAACTCGACCACCGGGATGCCGGCGGCGCGGGCTGCCTCGATCGACGGTTTCAGTGCATTGAAGTCAACTGCCGCCAGGATGATGGCCGCCGGCTTCAGCGCGATGACATCGTTCATCTGCGATTGCTGGGCGTCGGTCTTGTTGTCGGCGTTCAGCGTCTTCATCTCGTAGCCGGTCTGCTTCAGGAACAGTTCCAGCGCGCTCACCGAGCCGGTCTGAAACTCGTCCAGCAGGGTCGGCACCATATAGTAGACGATACCCTTGGACTGGGCGAATGCCGGCGTGAGCGTGGCAAAGGCCAGTGCAAGGATACCGAAGACAGCAAGAAGTATTCGCTTCATGTCGTTCGCTCCTCTTAAGCCGGACCCCTCTTTGTCCCTCAGCCTGTCGGTCCGGCACCGGCAAGCGTCTCACCCGGTGATCATGTTGATCACCGCATCGGGACTTGTTTTATTGCGTGCGACATCGCCGGCCACGACGCCTTGGCGGATCACCACGATCCGGTCGGCGACCTGAAAAGCCTGCTGCATGATATGGGTGATGATGACGACGCCGATGCCCTGGTTCGCCACCTGGCGGATCATGTCGAGGCCGCGCCGCGTCTGTTCGACCCCGAGCGCTGCGAACGGTTCGTCTAGCAGCACCAGCTTGCCGCCCCAATGCACGAACCGGTTGAGCTCGATGGCTTGCCGCTGGCCGCCCGAAAGGTGCTCGACATTGGCGCGCAGCGAGGGAATGCGGGTGCCGGCACTGGCCAGCGCCTTTCCGACGACGGCTTCCATGGCGCGCTCGTCGAGCACGGGAATGCCGAAAACCTGTCTGGTGATTTCGCGGCCCATGAAGAAATTGGCGACCACGTCGACATTGGTGCACAGCGACAGGTCCTGGTAGACGGTCTCGATGCCGGCTGCCTTGGCCTCTGCGGGCGACCGGGCAAGGAACTCCTTGCCCTCGAACAGCATTCGGCCGGAGGTCGGCTCCAGTCCGCCGGCGATAATCTTGACCAGTGTCGATTTGCCGGCGCCGTTGTCGCCCAGCAGCGCCACGACCTCGCCCTTGCCGATCGAGAAGCTGATGCCCTTGAGCGCTTCGATCGCGCCATAGTTCTTGGTGACGTTGTCGAGCACCAGCAGGGGTTCACTCATGCCGCAATCTCCCTGCCTTTGAGAAGGTCGCGCTCGCGTTCGCGTTCGGCCGCGAACATCTGCCCGAAGCGAGGTGACAGCACCCCGGAAACCGCAAGGGCGGCGGCGCCGCGCAGCACGGAATGCTGCCCGCCGCGTGCGACCACAACCCTGGGCGTCGTGCGGTCCTTGCGAGCCGAGACGGAGTTGTGCAGGCCTCCGGCCGAACCAGCCAGCATTTCGAGCAGGTCGGCGGACGCCAGCCCGCCGAGGATGACCGTCTCCGGGTCGAACAGGTTCTCGATGACGGCGACGGCGTTGTGAAAGATCGGTGCGACTTCGGCGACCCAATCCGCCTCGCTGCCGTTCCAGCGCCGGAGCGCCTCGAGCGACAAATATCTTTCGAGACAGCCGCTGTTGCCGCACGGGCAAGCCTCGCCGCCCGGAATAACGGGAATGTGCCCGATCTCGCCGGCATTTCCCCAGGCGCCGCGCAAGGCGCTGCCATCATGAACCATGACGCCGCCAAGGCCGACGCCGAAATAGAGATAGTAATATTCGGAAAACTGGGCGCCGAGGCCGTAGAGGCGCTCGCCCATGGCGGCTGCTGCCATATCGGTTTCAAAGAAGGCCGGCAATCCGGTGGAGGCCGCCAGCCGTTCGCGCAGCGCTACATCCTTCCAGCCGGTCATGGTGGTCGGCCCCACGAAACTCATGGACTCCACGTCGAATGGGCCGGGCAGGGCCATGCCGACGCCCAGCACCCGTCCGCCAGCCCGTAGTCTGGTCAATTCCACCACCATCGCCCCGATCAGCTCGAAGGCGTGGTCCGGCGTCGCATTTGGCGCCTCGCGGTAGATGCTCTCGATCACGTCGCCGCTCAGATTGATCAAGGCGGCGCTGATACCAAGCGGAGTGATGTGGATGCCGACGGCATAGCCCCCATCGGGGTTGATCCGGAGCGTCGCTGGCGGCAGGCCGCGCCCCTTCGGCTCTTCGCGCAGCGACAGGATGTAGCCCTGATCTTCCAGTTCGCGAACGATGGTCGACACCGTCTGGACGGTGAGGCCGACGCGCCGGGCGATCTCGCCGCGGGCGATCGGTCCATGCAGGCGGATGGACTCAAGCACGATGCGCCGGTTGTACGGCCGCCCGAACTCCTGATTGGTCCCCCGCAGTGCCATGATTGCGCCCCTTAGGAGAGCGCAGCTTTGCATTGCTTATTTATTCAGTCAAATGGAATTCAAAAATAAATTCACGACGAAGTTTTCCAGGGAAGGCCTTCGAGGACGTATTCGGTTCAGGACCTGCTCACACGCCGCCCTGGCTGATTGCCGCCATGTCGAAACCGTTTCAAAGGTGGGCGAACCCCGCGACCGTTGATCCGACAAAGCATGGAGCAAAGATGATCGAATTGCCGTTTGCCCGCGACGAGTACCAACAGCGGCTACGAAAAATCCGCACCGAGATGGCCAAGCGCGGTCTCGAGCTCCTTGTTGTCAACGACGTTGCCAACCAGCATTACATCACCGGCTATGATGGCTGGTCGTTCTATACGCCCCAGGTCGTGCTCGTGCCAATCGAAGAGGTCGAGCCGGTCTGGATCGGGCGCGCCATGGATGCGGCCGGCGGTCTTCTGACAGCCTGGATGAAGCCGGAAAACGTGGTTGGCTTCCCGGAAGACCATGTTCAGCGCGTCGATCGCCATCCGATGGACTGGATCGCAAACTGGATCGTCGCCAGGGGCTGGGGGAGCAGACATATCGGCATCGAACTCGAAGCCTATTATTTCTCCCCCAAGGCGCACGCCCGGCTTGTCGCCGGACTTCCCAACGCAAAATGGCACGATGCCGACCTGCTGGTGAACTGGATCCGCGCGGTCAAATCGGCGCCCGAGATCGCGTATTTGCGCAAGGCATCGACCCTGGCCGAAGCGGCCGTCACGCGGGCCTTCGAGGTGATTGCGCCGGGTGTTCGCGAATGCGATGCCATCGCCGCCATCCAGGCGGCGCAGATTGCGGGCAGCCCGGATTTTGCCGGCGACATCACCGCGCTTCCACCGACAATCCTCGGTGGCGAGAATGCCTCGGCGCCGCACATCATGTGGAGCGACAGGCGGTTCGGGGAAAACGAGACGATCGCGCTGGAACTTGCCGGCGTCTGCCGCCGCTATGCCGCCGGCCTCGCCAGGACCATGCAGCTTGGCAAGACGCCGACAAATGTTTCGGACACGGCAAAAGCGGTGATCGAGGGCATGGATGCGGTGCTCGACGCGGTCAGGCCGGGAACATCAGCCGAAGCCGTCGAAGCCGCCTGGCGCAAGGTCATCCAGCGCTACGGACTGAAGAAGGAATCGCGCATCGGCTACTCCATCGGGGTTGCCTATCCGCCGGATTGGGGCGAGCACACGATCAGCCTCAGGCCGGGCGACAAGACCGTGCTTGAACCGGGCAATGTCGTTCATTCCATCCTCGGCATGTGGATGGACGGCTGGGGCATCGAGATCAGCGAGACCATCCTGGTCACCGAAACCGGCCATGAGACCCTGACGAAGTTCCCGCGAGAGATCCATGTCAAATCCTGAGGGTTCGGCCACGGCGGGTGGTGTTGCGAAAACCGTGACGACCGATATCGCCGCCGGAATTCTCGATCGGATGATCGAGGTCCGCCGCCATCTGCACCGCAATCCCGAGCTCTCGAACCAAGAGGCCGGCACGCAGCGTTATCTCAGGCAGATGCTGGTGGATCAGGGGATTGCCGACATTCGCGACGTCGCCGGCTTTGGCCTTGCCGTCGATATTGTCGGCACCGGCAAGCCGTCAAATCGAAAGGTCGCCATTCGCGCCGACATCGATGCCTTGCCGATCGAGGAGGAGTCCGGCGTCGATTATGCATCGACGAATCCAGGCGTGATGCATGCCTGCGGCCACGACGCCCATGCATCGATGGCTTTCGCGGTCGCCGCGCATCTTCACCAGTCGCGGGACAGTTTTGGCGGCACCGTTCGCCTGATCTTCCAGCCGGCGGAGGAGGACGAACCGTCGGGCGGCAGGCGGGTGGTGGAAGAGGGGCTTCTCGACGATATCGACGCCGCCATCTGCGTCCACGTCGATCCGTACACACCGACCGGCAAGATCGCCGTCGGCTCCGGTCCCTACACTCTGGCCTGCGACACTTTCGATGTGGTCGTCATCGGCTCGGCGGCGCACGCGGCAAAACCGCATGAGGGTGTCGATGCGTTGGCCGTGGCTTGCTCCCTGGTGAGCGAATTGCAGAAGATCGTTTCGCGCGAGATCGACCCGTACGATCCGCTGGTGATTTCCGTGACGGCCATCAACGGCGGCAACGCCTACAATGTCACCGCCGGCAAGGTCACGTTGAAAGGCACCATCCGAAGCGGCAGCGACGCCACCCGCGAGCGGGCCTGGCACCGCGTTCGTACGATAGCCGATGGGGTAGCGACAAGCCACGGCGCGCGTGTCGAGGTCGACATCCACAAGGGCGAACCTGGTGTCGTCAACGATGTCGAGATGACAGAGCTGATTGCCGCCAGCGCCAAGGCCTGCATCGGTGCCGACAACGTCCTCAAAACGCCCGGATGGACGATCGCGGACGACTTTGGCTACTACAGCGAGAAACGCCCGTCGGTCTATTTTCGGCTGGGAATCCGCAACGAGGAGATCGGATCGGTGTTTCCGCTCCACCATGCCCGGTTTCGTGTCGACGAGGCCGCGCTGAAGGTCGGCGCGGCCACCCTGGTTGCGGCAGCGACGGCGTTTCTGTCGATGGAAGCGCCTTAGTCAGCCATCATGATGGTCATCGGCGCATGGGGCAGGAGCCCAGGATCGCTTACAGATACTGGGCGACCTTCTTGCCGACCGTGAGGAAGCGCAAGGGATCGATCGCTTCGCCATTGTGACGGACTTCGTAGTGCAGATGCGGGCCGGTCGAGCGGCCGCTGCTGCCGGTCTTGCCGATGACGGCGCCGGCGTCCAGTTTCTCGCCGACGGTGACGTCGATCTCGCTGAGATGCCCGTAACGTGTCGCAAAGCCATTGCCGTGGTCGACTTCCACCATGCGGCCATAGCCGCCGTTCCAGCCGGCCTTGGTGACGGTGCCGGGCGCGGTGACCTTGGCGGCCATGCCGATCGGCGCCCTGAAATCCATGCCGGAATGCAGTGCCGCGGTGCCGAGGATCGGGTCGGTGCGCACGCCGAACGGGCTGGTGACGGAGTGGCCCGGCGCGGGGTTGGTCAGCGGCAGTTGGCGCGCTTCCTTCTTGAGATGGTCGAGCGCGTCAAGCGCTTCGTCCAACTCCTTGACCTTGCTGTCGAACATCATCGAACTGTCGACCGGGATGAGCGGTCCGCCGACATCGCTGTCGCCCTTGCCGAAGTCGCTGTCGACGGGCAGTCCGGCCGCCTCGAGCGCCTGGGTGATGGCATCGGCGCTCTTGTAGGCATTGTCGGCAAGCGTGCTTATGCGGGTCAGTTGATCGCTCTCGATGGATCTCAGCGATTGGTTGATCGAGACGAAGAGCTTGTCGGCACGATCGGCGGCTGAATCGTTGGGCAGCGGATCGGAGCGGGTCGACCACCGCGAGAACGGCCTTGTGTCGCCGGCCCCGGGATCGGCGCTCAGGCTGGCGACCGCATAGTTCCGCGCGGGCTCCTTGATGCTGCCGGTCACTTCGGCGCGTTTGTCCGGCTTCGCAACCGCTGCCGGATATTCGGCCGGCGCTGCGCCGACTTCGCTCTCGGCGCGTTCGAGCAGCGGGCCAAGGCGGCCGTGACGCTGGCTCAGCTGGCTCTGCCGTTCAAGCAGTTCGCTGACCTTGGTTTCCATCAGTTGCTGGTCGAGCAACTGCCGGCTGGTGATGCGGTCGACCTGGGCGCGAAGCGCCGAAATGCGATCTTCATATGCTTGCTGCATGCGCGCCTGACGCGCCGTGGTGGCGCCGATCAAATCGTCGCGCAGCACGAGATAGGAGGTGGCCATGAGGTAGCCTATGGCAATGGCGGCCAGCGCCGAGCCGATAAAGGCCGCCAGCCACGGTCGGATCGTAAAATGCCTGATCTCGTTGCCCCGGGCGATGATGACCGTATGGGGCTCCTTACGTCTGCCGAATACTGCGGACTGACCGGTTGCGTTCACGGGACCAAGCTTTCGTTTACGACACCACGACAGCTTGACTACACATTATTAAGGTTAACAAAGGCTTGCAGCGCCGACTTGTCCGCAGCGGTTGCCCGCCAGGCGTGCGCAAGGTTGTAAGGGAAACCGGGCCGGCCTCGCCGGTAAAATCTCAAAGCGCACGAACGGCCTCAAGCACCTCTTCCGCATGGCCCTTGACGCGGACCTTGCGCCAAATCCTGGCGATCCGCCCGTCGCGGCCGATCAGGAACGTCGCGCGCTCGACCCCCATATACTTGCGGCCATACATCGATTTCTCGACCCACAGATGGTAGGCCTCGATCACCTTGCGCTCCTCGTCGGCGGCGAGGTCGATGGTCAGATTGTACTTCGACTTGAACTTGTCGTGCTTCTTGACGGGGTCGGGCGACAGGCCGATCACCACGGCGCCGGCCTTCTCGAACTCCGGCTTCAGCTGCGAGAAGCTGATCGCCTCCTGCGTGCAGCTTGTTGTGTCGTCCTGCGGATAGAAATAGAGCACGATGGGCTTGCCGGACGATGCGGCAAGGCTGACTGATCCGCCGCCGTCCCGCGGCAGGTCGAATTGCGGCGCGAGATCGCCTACGTCGAGGTCAGCCATACCGATGCCCTTGTTTGAGGTTACGCGCGAAGCCACACCGATATAGTGTCGGACGGGGATTCGTCCACGATCGAGTTCGTACAACGGAAAATTGCGTGGATCAGGAGCGACCGCAGCACGAGAAGATCCGGTTCAGGCGTGATGAGATCACCGACCTGGGGACCTTTCCGTCCGCCTGCCGTGTGCCGCCGCTCGGTCAGGCGTCGATCGGACGCGGTTTTCGCATCCTGTCGCGACTGTTCGCAGGTCTGGTCGCTTTCGTGCTGCTGGCCGCCATGCTCGTTTATCTGGTTGGCGCCTCCGGCATCGGGGCCGACCGGCTTCGCACCGAGGCGGAAACGGCGCTCGAGAAACTGGCGGGCGTCGATGTCAATGTCGCGGTCGGGCCTGCCCGCATCACGCTCGACGGTTCGAGTTTCATCGCGCTTCAGGTCAGCGACGTCAGCTTGAAGACATCAGACGGCAAGCCGATGGCCGATGCCGGCCGCGTGCGCTTCGGCGTGCGTCTGTTCCCGCTGCTGTGGGGGGATGTGCGGCTGACCAGCGCCAGGATCTCGGATGCCCGCATCGTCGTGGCTGCGATGCCGTCCGGCGGCGACTGGACCGCCGGCCTGCGCAATGCGGACGGCCTCATCGATCCGGAGAAGCTGTCCGCCGCGGTGTTCGGAAACATCAACCACGCACTCGATGCCGTGCGGGAGGATTCGCTGCGCCGGATCGACCTTCGCAATGTCGAATTCGTGCTGCCCGAAACCGGAGCGATCAAGCTCGTCAAGCTCACCGACGCCACCGTCGTGCAGTCAGGCCCGGGCGGCATGCAGTTCTCGTCCACGGCGGACATCGACGGCAGGACGGCTACCGTTGCCGCTTCCGCCTCCCGCGATATCGCGGCGCACCGCGTCACGGCACTGGATGCGAGCGTCGATCTGGCCGATACCGGCGACATGGCGGCCGCTGCAGGCAAGCTGGGAACCGTCGCGCTGAAGCTGACGGGATCGGAAGGGTTCGGCGCGAACGCATCGCGGCTGACGGCCGCTTTGTCGTCGACGGGTTCTGTCCTTGATCTCGGCACGCGAGGACTGCTTCCGGCGGACGTCGATATCAATGCGACGCTGGTTGCGGGCAGCAACAAGATCCAGGTCGACAGATTGCTGCTGAAGACCGGCCGCTCGACATTCGATTTCGCCGGGTCGATCGGGCCGAAGCCGGCAAGCGGAGCGGTGGGTGAAGAACCCTCCTATCGCTACGACCTGACCAGCGACGGGTCGTCGCTTGCGCCTTCGGAGTCGCCCGAGCCGGCGCTCACCTTCCTCGCCCGAATTGCCGGGGTCTACAATACGGTGAGCCACAAACTGGTCGCCGAGCAGATCGCGCTTCGGTCCGCCGGCTCCGGCGAGGTGCTTGGCACCGCTGCCGTGGCGTTCGTCGACGGCAAAGTGCCGGGGATCAATTTGGCGTTCAACATCCACGACATGCAGGTCTCTCACGTCAAGCAGCTGTGGCCGTGGTTTTCGGCGCGCAATGCCCGGCTCTGGGTGCTGGCCAATCTGTTCGGCGGCCGTGTCGTCGACGCCAACCTTCAGTTCCAGGTTGTGCCGGGCCGGCTTGGCAACGGCGTGCCGCTTTCGGCCGATGAGGTGTTCGGCCGCTTCCAGATCGAGGGATCGCGCTTCGACACCGCCGGCCGCATCCCGCCGATACGCGACGCGGTCGGTGTCGTCGGTTTCCACGGCAACGATGTCGATATCTCCCTGTCCTCGGGCACCGTCTACATGCCCAGCGGCCGCACCGTGGCGGCCAGCAACGGCACGCTGACGGTCAAGGCGGCCAACCGCCCGCCGGTCGTCGGCGCGCTCGATATCGACGTCGACGGCGAAGCGTCGGCCGTCGCCGAACTCGCATCCTACGAGCCGATCAACGCCATGCGCCATGTCGGCATTCTGCCGGAAGAGCTGTCGGGCAGCGTCACCGGCCACGTCAAGGCTGATATTCCGCTGCAGTCGGGCGTCGACAGTTCGAAGCTCGATTGGCTGGTGTCGCTCGACTACACCGGTATGTCGTTGGCCAAGCCTTTCGAGGGACAGACCGTGACGGATGCCGACGGTTCGATCACGGTCGACCCTGTAAAGGCGGTGATCTCCGCCAAGGCATCGCTGAACGGCATTCCGGCTGAACTCGATCTGATCGAGCCGCTCAGGGATGACGGGCCCGCGCGCAGCCGCAAGGTGGCCTTGGTGCTTGACGACAAGATCCGCGCCGCCGCCATGCCCGGCCTGAAGCCGCTGCTTGCCGGAACGGTAAAGGTGGCGATCGACAAGAACGGCAGCGGCGACCAGAACGTCTCGGCCGATCTGACCAACGCCAGGCTGGACATTCCCTGGGCGGGCTGGAGCAAGGGGGCAGGGGTCCCCGCCAAGGTCACCTTCGTCATGACCAGGTCCGGCGAGACCATGACGCTGTCCGATTTCGACCTCGACGGAAAGACGTTCTCCGTCGACGGCAGCATCGTGCTGGTCAATGGCGCCTTGTCGTCGGCGCGGTTCAGCAAGGTCACCTTGAACAGGGGCGACGACGTTGCGGTGTCGGTGAAGCGATCCGGCAAGGGCTACGCGGTCGACATATCAGGCAATGCGCTGGATGCCCGCTCGCTCATCAAGCAGTTCACCTCGGACGTCGACACAGCGACCAAGACGACCGGTTCCGACGCCATTTCCGTCAGCGCCGATGTCGACCGGCTGACCGGTTTCCACGACGAGCAATTGTCCAATCTGAAGCTCGACTACAGCGCGGCCGGCTCGCGGGTGAACGGGCTGAAGGTCAGCGCCACGGCCAGTTCAGGTGCGGCCATATCAATCAGCAACACCACCGGCGCCGGCCGGCGCACGCTCAACATGCAGTCCGCGGACGCCGGCGCCATTCTGAGATTCCTCAACATCTACGAACATATGGAAGGCGGCGTGATCACGCTCGCACTGGCCGGGCCGAGCGACGGATCGCTCAAGGGCAAGGTCGACACCAGCAACTTTTTCGTCGTCAACGAACCGAAACTCGCCTCCATCGTCTCGACCACGCCGGCCGGTGACAACCGCAGCCTCAACCAGGCGGTCAAGGGCAAGCTGGACACGTCGCGGGTGAAGTTCGAACGCGGTTACGCCGAGATCGACAAGGGCAGCGGCTATCTGAAACTGGCCAATGGCGTGCTGCGCGGTCCGCGCATCGGCACGACGTTCCAGGGCACGCTCTACGACCAGAACAACAACATGGACATGACCGGCACGTTCATGCCGGTCTATGGCCTCAATCGCATCTTCGGGGAATTGCCCATCGTTGGCGCGCTGCTCGGCAATGGCCGCGACCGTGGCCTGATCGGTGTCACCTACCGGCTCAAGGGCAATGCCAACAAGCCGCTGCTGGACATCAATCCGCTGTCGGTGATCGCGCCTGGAATATTCAGGTCGATCTTCGAGTACCGGTGATCGAGTTCAGACTGGCCGCACCAGAATGTGTTTTTTCTTTCCCAAAGACAGCTTTACGATGTTTTCCGGACTCAAATCCTTTGATGTCACCAGGCGGCGCTCGTCGCTCACCGGCTCGTCGTTCAGGCGCACGGCACCGCCCTGCACATGCCGCCGCGCTTCGCCGTTCGATGCCGCCAGTCCGGCAGCGACCAGCAGCGACAGGATACCGACGCCGGTTTCAAGCGCCGTTTTGTCGACCTCGACGGTCGGTAGCGACTCCGCGAGCGCGCCTTCCTCGAACGTCTTGCGCGCCGTATCGCTGGCTTGCTCGGCGGCTGCACGGCCGTGCAGCAGGGCGGTGATCTCGGTGGCGAGGATCTTCTTGGCCTCATTGATCTCGGATCCGCCGAGCTGTTCGAGCCGCGCCACCTCGTCCAGCGGCAGCGTCGTGTAGAGCTTCAGGAAGCGGGCGACGTCGGCATCCTCGGTGTTGCGCCAGTACTGCCAGAATTCGTAGGGGCTCAGCATCTCCGCATCGAGCCAGACCGCGCCCGAAGCCGACTTGCCCATCTTGGCGCCCGACGAGGTGGTGAGCAGCGGCGTCGTCAGCGCATAGAGCTGCGCATCCTCCATGCGGCGGCCGAGATCGATGCCGTTGATGATATTGCCCCACTGGTCGGAGCCGCCCATCTGCAGGCGGCAGCCGAGACGCTTGTAGAGCTCGACGAAATCATAGGCCTGCAGGATCATGTAGTTGAATTCGAGGAACGACAGCGACTGCTCGCGATCGAGCCGCAACTTGACGGAATCGAACGCCAGCATGCGGTTGACGGAAAAGTGACGGCCGACATCGCGGAGGAAATTGACGTAGTTGATCTCCATCAGCCAGTCGGCGTTGTTGACCATGATGGCGTCGTTCGGACCGCTGCCGAATTTGAGGTAGGGCATGAAGTTGCGGCGGATGCCGGCTAGATTGTCTTCGATGTCCTGCGGGGTCAAAAGCTTGCGCGCCTCGTCCTTGAAGGACGGGTCGCCGATCATCGAGGTGCCGCCGCCCATCAACGCGATCGGCCGATGACCCGTCTGCTGCAGCCAGTGCAGCATCATGATCTGGATCAGCGAGCCGGCGTGCAGGCTCTTGGCGGTGGCGTCGAAGCCGATATAGGCCGTCACCGTCTCCTTGGCGAAGATATTGTCGAGGCCGGCATCATCCGAAGTCTGGTGGATGAAACCGCGCTCGCTCATCGTGCGCAGGAAATCGGATTTGAAGGCGGACATTGTTTCTTTCCCGAAAGCGCCCGGCCGCTGTGGCTCGGATGTGCATGAACGCGGGCGTTTAGCATCCAAGCGCGATCAGCAAAAGTGGTTTCCGGTTTTGCGTCTGATCGCGCGCCAGACAAAGGTCCAGCGATCAGCAAAAGCGGGTTCCTGTTTTGGTGCCCACGCGGATGGCGTTTGCGAATCCTTGCTTCGTCGTTTGGGCTGGCGTATTGAGGCGCCGCGCAGGGGCAGGGCCTGAGGCGCCGCGACGGGGCCATCCCGCAGATCAGATCCGGAAAGCTCCGCGATGAACAGGAACTATCTCTTTCTCTTTCTGTTCAGCGTGCTGATGACATTCAGCGGACTGGCGAGCCTTCCACCCGTCGACCGGGACGAATCCCGTTTTGTCCAGGCCACCAAGCAGATGGTCGAAACCTCCGACTATGTCGACATCCGTTTTCAGGATGCCTCGCGCTACAAGAAGCCGATCGGCATCTACTGGCTGCAATCGGCGGCCGTGGCGCTGAGCGGCGAGGGGGCGGCGGCGCCGATCTGGGTCTACCGCCTCGTCTCCATGCTTGGCATTGCCTTGGCCGTCGTCGGCATTGCCTGGACAGGCACCAAGCTGTTCGGGGCCAATGCCGGTCTCGCCGCCGGCCTGATAATGGCGGCTATCTTCGCCACAGCCTTCGAGGGCCGTGACGCCAAGACCGACGCCATGCTGCTGGCCTGCTGCGTGGCGGCGCAAGGCGCGCTCGCCCAGATTTATCTGGCATCGCGCCGCAACGAACCGGTGGCCGCCCATTTGCCGTGGATCTTCTGGGCGGCTCAAGGCCTCGGAATCCTTATCAAGGGGCCGGTGGCTCCGCTCCTGTCGGTGCTGACGGTCGCCGCCCTGTTTGCCTTCGAGCGCGACTGGCGCTGGCTCCTGAAGCTGAAGCTCGTGCGCGGTGTCGCTCTGGTGGTGCTCATCGTGTTGCCCTGGGTGGCCCTCATCACCTGGAAGAGCGGCGGCGCCTTTCTCAGTGATGCCGTCGGCAAGGACATGATGGCCAAGGTCGCCTCGGGCGAGGAATCGCACGGCCTGCCGCCGGGCTTCTACATGCTGACCTATTCCTTGTTCATGTGGCCGTTCGGTCTGATCGCGGTCGGCGCCGGGCTGCAGGCCCTCAACCGTCTGCGCGACGATCCGCGGTTGCGTTTCTGCCTGGCCTGGTACATTCCGTTCTGGCTGGTGTTCGAGCTGATCCCGACCAAGCTGCCGCACTATGTCCTGCCGGCCTATCCCGGCATGGCGCTGCTGATCGGCTGGCTGCTGACCTTGCCGCCGCAGGAGGCGAATGCGCCGCTCAGGCGCTGGCAGGATTGGTTGTGGTGGTCGACCGCATTCGGTCTTGCCGTGGTCAGCCTTGGCCTGGCGGCGGTCTGCGTCGGAGCGCCGATCTACCTCACCGGCACCTTCTCCTGGTGGAGCATTCCGGCCGCCGCGGCAGCACTGGGGGCGGGCTACCTTGCCTTCTCGCGGGAGTTGCAGGTTCCGCTTCCTCGCATCGGCGCCGTCGCGGCTTGCGCGGGCATCACCTATGGGCTGTTGTTCGGCGTCATCGCGCCTTCGCTGAAGCCGATCTGGCTGAGCCCGGCGATCGAGGCGGCGTTCCAGGCCAACAGGCCTTGCGACACCACGGTGCTCGCTTCGGCGGAATATCACGAGCCGAGCCTGGTGTTCCTGGTCGGCACCAAGACCGTCCTGACCGATGTCGATGGCGTCGCCAAGCATCTGCTCGGCGATCCTGCCTGCGCCCTGGCGCTGGCGCAGGTCGGCGACGAGCAGAAACTGAATGGGCTGCTGGCGGCGCAAGGCAAGTCGGCGAACCGCGTTGCCGAGGTCGACGGCCTCAACTATTCATCGGGAGACAAGCTGTCGCTCGGCCTCTATCGTGTAACCCAGTGACGGCTCGCCGATGCCCATGACGGCAACAATGGGGTCGAATTTCCTATGCTGGTGAAATCACGCCCGCCCGTTTCGAGCCTGCTCCTTGGGGTAGGGCGCCGGTCGCTCGACAATTTTCGCGATACGATGCAGATCGCCAAAAGCCGCCTTGCCACCCGTCCGGCCAGATACCCGAACGTTTTGTGGTCGGTCTGGGTGCTGGTCTGGATTTTGCTGACGGCGGCAGCGTTTGTTCGTCTCGACACTCCGGCCGGAATGCTTCACGGCAAGTGGTCGGCGGGATTTGCCCGGACTGCCGACTTTTTCACCCAGTTCGGCCTGGGTGGCTGGTATCTCATTCCGTCGGCGCTTCTGCTTGTCGCCGCGAACCTGACGGATTGGCGAAGCCTCTCCCGGCGCTCGCTGATGCTCCTCTACAACTGGACCTGCCTGGCTTTTCTGGTGCTGTGCGCCACCGGCCTGTCGGGAATCGCCGTCAATGTGCTGAAATATGCGATTGGCCGGGCTCGCCCGCTCTATTACGAGGACTTTGGCGTGCTTACCCTGCACCCCTTCGCTTTCGATGCGCGCTTCGCCGGCTTTCCATCCGGCCATGGTACGACGATGGGCGCGGTGTTCGGGGTCGCTTTGCTGTTGTTTCCGCGGCGCTGGTACATCGCCCTGGCGATCACTGCCTGCATCGCCTCGACCCGTATCTTCGTTGGCGCGCACTATCCCAGCGACACCGTCGCCGGCTTCGGCCTTGGCTGCGGTTTCGCGCTGGCCTGCGGGCTGGTCTTTGCCCGGCTCGGCTTCATCTTCCGGCCGATGCCTTCGGGACTGCCGGTCCGCAAGACAACGTTTTGGCTGATCGGACCGACAAGGAAGGCTGCCTGAGCATCCGAAGTTCAGTTGCCGTCCAGCCCGCCATAGGATCTGACTAGGCCGGCCATGCCGGGCGACTGGTGGTCTTCGCTTTCCAGCCCTTGGGCAACGCCGACGCGATCGGCCACAGGCCGGTTCTGGCTGACCTTCCACTTGCCGTGGATTTCGCTGATCTCGATTTCCAGCCCGATAATGCCTTTGATCTGCGACTGGATGAACGGCTCCGGCGCGTCGGTCACTGCCCAGGGCGCTTGGCGAGCGCCTTCCTGCGACGCCGTCAGATCGGCGATCTGCTGCGCCAGCCAATCCTGGTCATCCATCACCTTGACTGTGCCGCGAACCTGCACGATGGCATAATTCCAGGTCGGCACCACCTTGCCGGTCTCGCGCTTGGTCTCGTACCAGGACGGCGTCACATAGGCATCGCTGCCCTGGAAGACGATCAATACCGGTGAAGCCGGATTGTCGGCCAGCAGGCGCCATTGCGGGTTGGCCCGCGCCAGATGGGCGCGCAGCCTGCCGTTAGGCCCGATTTCCGCGTCGAGCAGGAACGGGACAGCGTTGGCGACCGGCCCATCGGACCCGTTGGAAATCAACAGGCCCAGCGGATGCGTCCGGATCAGCCCGTGCAGGATTTCCGGCCGCGTTTCCCTGAAATGAGGAGGCTCGTACATCGCCGTCCGTTCTTTTCTTGTTTATCTCAGCCGCTTCGGACGCGGATCCGACAATTCGCCGGCCAGCCGGCGGTCGAGATAGTCGGCGCATTCCTCGAGCAGCAGGTCGGCATCGTTGGCGAAGAAATGGTTGGCGCCGGGCAACGTCTTTTGCGTGATGGTGATGCCCTTCTGCGTGTGCAGCTTGTCGACCAGGCCCTGCACATCCTTCGGCGGCGCCACCTTGTCGGCATCGCCATGGATGATCAGGCCCGATGACGGGCAGGGCGCCAGGAACGAGAAATCATAGGTGTTGGGCTGCGGCGCGATCGAGATGAAGCCTTCGATCTCCGGCCGGCGCATCAGAAGCTGCATCCCGATCCAGGAGCCGAAGGAGTAGCCGGCGACCCAGCAGCTCTTGGAATCGGGATGCAGCGACTGCACCCAATCCAGCGCCGCGGCGGCATCCGACAACTCGCCGGTGCCGTGGTCGAATTCGCCCTGACTGCGGCCGATGCCGCGGAAATTGAAGCGCAGCGTGGTGAAATCCCGCTTCTGGAACATGTAGAAGAGGTCGTAGACGATCTTGTTGTTCATCGTGCCGCCGAATTGCGGATGCGGGTGCAGGACGATGGCAATCGGCGCGCTTTTTTCCTTGGAAGGCTGATAGCGACCCTCCAGGCGGCCGGCAGGACCGGTGAAAATGACCTCAGGCATAAAATACTCCACTTGGTAATACGAACGCGCGGTGCCTGGAACGTTTCCTCTGGCCTTGACGCAGGGCGAGCGTCTTCTTAGAAGCTAGTTTAGAATTGTTCAAAACTGGGTGGCAAGACATCGAGCCCGGCCACCCGCGCCGCAAGCCGCGTAAATAGGACGGCTCGCCTTGGAATTTCAAGGAAATAACGCCATACGACATCGGAATGGCTTCTGACGGGACTTGACGGACGAAAATGGCCGCAAAACGCGCCTATCTCGATTATAATGCCAGTGCGCCGCTGCTTGCCGCGGCCCGCGAGGCTATGGTCGCGGCGCTTGACGTCGCCGCCAATCCGTCATCGGTTCACGCCGAGGGGCGTGCGGCCCGCCGCCTGATCGAGACCGCCAGGCGTGACGTGGCGGCGCTCGTCAACGCCAAGGCGGAGCATATCGTGTTCACCTCCGGTGCGACGGAAGCAGCCTCGACGCTGCTGTCACCAGACTGGCGGATGGGGCGCGGCACCGTGCGCATGAGCCGGCTTTACGTGTCCGAGGCCGATCATCCCTGCCTGTTGAATGGCGGACACTTCCCGGCAGCGCAGGTTACCCGGATCGGTGTCGACGCCAACGGCATCGCCGATCTCGGCGCCTTGGCATCGGTGCTCGGCGGTCATGACAAGAGCGAAGGCCTGCCGCTGGTCGCCATCCACACCGCCAACAACGAAACCGGCGTCATCCAGCCGATCGATCGCATCGCCGGGATTGTCAAGGCGGCGGGCGGTATCCTCATTGTCGACACCGTGCAGGCCGCCGGGCGTGTTTCGATCGATCTATCAGCTGGTTACGCCGATTATCTGATTCTGTCCTCGCACAAGATCGGCGGTCCCAAGGGCGTCGGCGCCATGGTCGCGGCTTCGGATCTGATGATGCCGAAGCCGCTGGTCACTGGCGGTGGCCAGGAAAAGGGCCATCG
Organism: Mesorhizobium sp. M0243; assembly: GCF_040321775.1. Lineage (NCBI taxonomy): Bacteria > Pseudomonadati > Pseudomonadota > Alphaproteobacteria > Hyphomicrobiales > Phyllobacteriaceae > Mesorhizobium > Mesorhizobium sp. M0243. The sequence goes on from NZ_JAMYSF010000039.1 coordinate 24,523, forward strand.
CGGCGGCACTGAAAACCTCGCTGCCATTGCCGGTTTTGGCGCGGCCGCCCGCGAGGCCCTTGCCGGATTGCCGGCCATGGATGCGGTGCGCCGGCGCCGCGACGAGATCGAGGCCATCGTGAAAACGCTGGTGCCGGACGCGGAAATCTTCGGAACCGGTGCGCCAAGGCTTGCCAATACGGCATTCTTCGCTATTGCGGGCGTCAAAGCCGAAACCGCGCAGATCGCCTTCGATCTGGCCGGTGTGGCGCTGTCGGCCGGCTCTGCCTGTTCGTCTGGCAAGGTCGGACCGAGCCATGTGCTGAAAGCCATGGGATACGGCGACAGTCTCGGCGCCTTGCGGGTGTCCATCGGACCGGCGACCGGCGCGGAAGACGTTGAGCTTTTCCGCACCGCGCTTGCGGGTATTGCCGCACGTAGGGCGGATAGAGAACGGGCCGCGTAGCGGTTGGACGAATTTGGGCCTTTCGGCCTGGTAGAGCCGTGCGTTTCATGCTGGCCGGGTGAATTCCCGGTCGAAGCGCACTATATTAAACTTACGCCGCCGCGAGCACCTCTTGGGGTTCGGTTTTGGCGGTGCCATAGTTTGAAAACTGTCGGGCCTTGACCCCGGCGTGGATGGAGAACGCATATGCCTGCTGTGCAGGACACGATCGATCGGGTCCGAAAGATCGACGTCGACCAATACAAATACGGATTCCAGACCGAAATCGCGATGGACAAGGCCCCCAAGGGCCTCAGCGAAGACATCATCCGTTTCATTTCGGCCAAGAAGGACGAGCCGTCCTGGATGCTGGAATGGCGTCTGGAAGCGTATCGCCGCTGGCTGACGCTTGACGAGCCGACCTGGGCGCGCGTCCACTATCCGAAGATCGATTTCCAGGACATCTATTTCTATGCGGCGCCCAAGAGCACGCCCGGCCCGACCTCGCTCAGCGATGTCGATCCCGAACTCTTGAAGGTCTATGAAAAGCTCGGCATTCCGCTGCGGGAGCAGGAAATCCTTGCCGGTGTGCAGAAGACCGATGCCTCGGAGCTCGAGGAGGTCAGCGATAACGTCTACAAATCGGGCCGCGTCGCTGTCGACGCCGTGTTCGATTCCGTCTCCGTCGTCACCACCTTCAAGAAGGAGCTGGCGCAGGCCGGCGTCATTTTCTGTTCGATCTCGGAAGCCATCCGCGAGCATCCGGAGCTGGTGCAGAAGTATCTCGGTTCGGTCGTGCCGACCTCCGACAATTACTACGCGACGCTGAACTCCGCCGTGTTCACCGACGGCTCCTTCGTCTTCGTGCCCAAGGGCGTGCGCTGCCCGATGGAGCTGTCGACTTATTTCCGCATGAACGAGAAGAACACCGGCCAGTTCGAGCGCACATTGATCATCGCCGAGGAGGGGGCTTACGTCTCTTATCTCGAGGGCTGCACGGCCCCGCAGCGCGACGAGAACCAGCTGCATGCCGCGGTGGTCGAGCTGGTGGCGCTCGACGATGCCGAGATCAAATATTCGACGGTGCAGAACTGGTACCCCGGCGACGCCGAGGGCAAGGGCGGCATCTACAATTTCGTCACCAAGCGCGGCGACTGCCGGGGTGACCGCTCGAAGATCTCGTGGACGCAGGTGGAGACCGGCTCGGCCATCACCTGGAAATATCCGAGCTGCATCCTGCGTGGCGACGATTCCCAAGGCGAATTCTATTCGATCGCCGTGTCGAACGGTTATCAGCAGGTCGATAGCGGCACCAAGATGATCCATCTTGGCAAGAACACGTCGAGCCGCATCATCTCCAAGGGTATCGCCGCCGGCTACTCGCAGAACACCTATCGCGGCCAGGTCTCGGCGCATCGCAAAGCGACCAACGCCCGCAATTTCACCAACTGCGACTCGCTGCTGATTGGCGACCAGTGCGGCGCGCACACCGTGCCCTACATGGAAGCCAAGAATTCGACGGCGCAGTTCGAGCACGAAGCGACGACGTCGAAAATTTCCGAGGACCAGAAATTCTACGTCATGCAGCGCGGCATCCCGGAAGAGGAAGCGATCGCGCTGATCGTCAACGGCTTCGTCAAGGACGTGATCCAGCAACTGCCGATGGAATTCGCGGTCGAAGCACAGAAGCTGATCGGGATTAGCCTTGAGGGCTCGGTCGGCTGACCGGATATATATTCAGGAAACGAAAAAATGCTTGAAATCAGAAACCTGCACGCCCGCATCGTCGATGACGGCACCGAGATCATCCGTGGCTTGAACCTGACGGTGAAAGCCGGCGAGGTCGCCGCGATCATGGGGCCGAACGGCTCGGGAAAATCGACGCTGTCCTACATCCTCGCCGGCCGCGAGGACTATGAGGTGACCGAAGGCGACATCCTCTACAACGGCCAGTCGATCCTCGAAATGGATCCGGCCGAGCGCGCCACGTCAGGCATTTTCCTCGCCTTCCAGTATCCGATGGAGATACCGGGCGTTGCGACCATGGAATTCCTGAAAGTGGCGATGAACGAGCAGCGCAAGGCACGTGGCGAGGAGCCGCTGAAGATCCCGGAATTCCTGAAGCGCGTGAAGGAAGCCGCCGCCTCGCTCAGCATGGACATGGCGATGCTCAAGCGGCCGCTCAATGTCGGCTTCTCCGGCGGCGAGAAGAAGCGCGCCGAGATCCTGCAGATGAAGCTGCTGGAGCCGAAATTGTGCGTGCTCGACGAGACTGATTCCGGCCTCGACATCGATGCGCTGAAGATCGTTTCCGACGGCGTCAACGCGCTGCGCGCGCCGGACCGGGCGTTCCTGGTCATCACCCACTACCAGCGCCTGCTTGAGCACATCGTGCCCGACACCGTGCACGTGCTCTACAAGGGCCAGGTCATCAAGTCAGGCGACAAGTCGCTGGCGCTCGACCTGGAAGCCAATGGCTATGCCGGCGTGATCGGCGAAGCCGCGTGAGATGCCAGAGGGCAAGGTCAAACTAATGAATATGCACGCACAGCCCCAGCGGACACCGGCCGAGACAGCGTTGATCGACGCGTTCGGCGACCGATTGTCGCTGCTGCCGGGCGACGGCGCGGTGATGCTGAAGCGCGACGACGCCATCGAGACGATCAAGCACGGCCTGCCGACGCGGCGCGTCGAATCCTGGCACTATACCGACCTGCGGCGGTTGCTGAATACCGTGCCGGACTTCGACCCGGCCGCCATGGCTAAAGCCATCGCACCGATCGTCGAGGGTTCTGCCGTGGTGTCGATCCTGAACGGCAAGTCCGACGCGAAGGTGCCTGTCCTTGAAGGCGTCACCTTCCAGCGCCTTTCGGAAAAGCTGGTCGACGGCAGCATCGCACCGGGGCTCGATCCCTATGGCAGCGACGACGCAATCGGCGCGCTGAACACGGCTTTCGTCGCCGACGGGTATTTTGTCGACATCGCCGATGGTGTGGAACTTGAAAAGCCGATCGAACTGCAGAACCTGCAGGCCGGCGGCCAGACGCATGTGCGCCTGCCCGTGCGCGTCGGCGCCGGCGCCAAGGCCGTCATCGTCGAACGGCAGACGGGTGATGGCGCTGCCTTGAGCAGCTCGGTCAGTCAGATCGTGCTCGACGAGGGCGCCGAGGTGACGTGGCTGGTCGTCCAGGAGCAGCCGGAAACGGCGACGCATCTGGCGCAGTTCAAGGCCCATATCGGCAAGAATGCGAAACTGACGCTGTTCGTCATGAACGCCGGCGGCAAGCTCGTGCGCCAGGAGATCATGGTCAGGACGACTGGCGAAGGCGCCGATTTCAAGCTTCGCGGCATCAACCTGCTGGCCGGCGACACCCACACAGACGTGACCATGGTGCTCGACCACGCCGTGCCGCACACGACCTCTACGGAAGTGATCCGCAATGTGGTGACGGGCAAGGCGCGCGGTGTGTTCCAGGGCCGCATCAACGTCCATCAATATGCGCAGAAGACCAACGCGAAGATGGCCTGCAACACGCTGTTGCTGTCGGACGATGGCGAGTTCTCGACCAAGCCCGAGCTTGAAATCTTCGCCGACGACGTGATTTGCGGCCACGGCGCGACGGTGACCGAGATCGACCACAACCATCTGTTCTACCTGATGGCGCGCGGCGTCGACGAGAAAAGCGCGCGGGGGTTGCTCGTGAAGGCCTTCGTCGCGGAGGTGATCGAGGAACTGGACGACGAAGCGATCGTCGAGGCGCTGGAAGCGCGGCTCGACGACTGGTTCGTGGCACACGGGTGACCTGATGAACGCTCCAGGCAAGATCGGAGATTTCTACGACGTCGAAGCGATCCGCCGCGATTTCCCGATCCTGTCGCGGGAAGTCTATGGCAAGCCGCTGGTCTATCTCGACAATGGCGCCTCGGCACAGAAGCCGCAGGCGGTGCTCGACGCCATCCAGCACGCCTATTCCCAGGAATATGCCAACGTCCATCGCGGCCTGCACTTCCTCTCCAATGCGGCGACCGACGCATATGAAAAGGCGCGGGAAACGGTGCGCCGTTTCCTCAACGCGCCGAGCACCGACAACATCGTCTTCACCTCGAACACGACGTCGGCCATCAATACCGTCGCCTATGGCTATGGCATGCCCAACATCGGCGAGGGCGACGAGATCGTGCTGTCGATCATGGAGCACCACTCTAACATCGTTCCCTGGCATTTCATCCGCGAGCGGCAGGGCGCGAAACTCGTCTGGGTGCCGGTCGACGATCTCGGCGTCTTCCACATCGAGGAATTCGAGAAGCGCCTGACCGACCGCACCAAGCTGGTCGCCATCACACAGATGTCGAATGCGCTGGGCACGGTGACGCCGATCAAGGAGATCGTGCGCATTGCGCATTCGCGTGGAATTCCCGTCCTTGTAGACGGCAGCCAGAGCGCCGTGCATATGCCGATCGATGTGCAGGATCTCGACTGCGACTTCTTCGTCTTCACCGGCCATAAGGTCTACGGCCCCTCGGGCATCGGCGTGCTCTACGGCAAGAAGGACATTCTCCAGGGCATGCGCCCCTTCATGGGCGGTGGCGAGATGATCGAGGAGGTGACGGAAGACATCGTCACCTACAACGAGCCGCCGCACCGTTTCGAAGCCGGCACGCCGCCGATCGTCCAGGCGATCGGGCTGGGTGCTGCGCTCGACTATATGGAAAAAATCGGCCGCGAGCGCATTGCCGCCCATGAGGAAGACCTCAAGAACTACGCGCATGAGCGGCTGCGCGCCATCAATTCGCTGCGCATCTTCGGCGATGCGCCCGGCAAGGGCGCCATCATCTCGTTTGAGCTGCAAGGCATTCATGCGCATGACGTGTCGATGGTGATCGACAGGCAGGGCGTTGCTGTCCGCGCCGGCACCCATTGCGCCCAGCCGCTGTTGAAACGCTTCGGCGTAACCTCCACATGCAGGGCATCGTTCGGCATGTATAATACCAGGGCCGAAGTCGACGCTTTGGCCGAGGCGCTCGAAAAAGCGCGCAAATTCTTCGGATGATGATTTTTTTGGGTGACGACCATGGATGATGCAAGCATCGCTGCCGAGACCATTCCGGAAACCGCGCCCAATGCGCTGGTTTCGGGATCGGCCATTCCAGCCGACGAACTGGCGCGGCTGACCGACGACATCGTCTCGGCCCTGAAGACCGTCTACGATCCGGAAATTCCGGCCGACATCTACGAACTCGGCCTGATCTATAAGATCGACATCGAGGACAATCGCTCGGTCAAGATCGACATGACGCTGACCGCGCCCGGCTGCCCTGTCGCCGGCGAAATGCCCGGCTGGGTGGAAAACGCCGTCGGCGCCGTCGAAGGCGTGTCCGGCGTCGAGGTCAACATGACTTTCGACCCGCCATGGTCGGCCGATCGCATGTCGGAAGAGGCGCAGGTCGCGGTGGGTTGGTACTAGCCCGACAGAGGCTGGTGCACTTGCGCCAGGGATAAAACTTCACCATTTTAGGTGAGGAATCATTCGGCAGGCCTTGAACCTGCATGGAATGGAAGGAAAAAGAATGGGACGCTTCGCCGTCATCACGATGACCGAAAAGGCCGCCGACCGGGTGCGCGAGATCGTTGCCACCCGCGACAACGCGCACGGCATCCGCCTCGGCATCAAGAAGGGCGGCTGCGCCGGCATGGAATATACGGTCGATCTGGTGACCGAGCCCAACACCAAGGACGACCATATCGAGCGCGATGGCGCGCATGTCTATGTGGCGCCCGAGGCAGCGCTATTCCTGTTCGGCACGGAGATGGATTTCGAGCAGACGACGCTGCGCACTGGCTTCACATTCCGCAATCCGAATCAGAGTTCGGCCTGCGGCTGCGGTGAGTCCGTCGAGTTGAAGCCGGCGGACCTCAAGGCGCTGGCAGAAGCACGCGCCTCGGCCTGATCTTCCAGCCCCGTAAGCGGCAGGGGTGATCGCATATGACTGGCTTGCGCTCTACGAATACCCCCACCCTTAATCCCTCCCCACAAGGGGGAGGGAGACTCGGTAGGCGCTGATTCCGCAAATCCCCGAGGTTTCGACGCCAAAAGGATGGCGCGCGGCAGCGTTCCCTCCCCCTTTTGGTTAGGGTGGGGGTCCTCTTCGTAAAAACCCATATGCAATCGCCCCGCCGTAAACGGGGTGAAGGACGCTAATCCACCCACATGCCCGTCCGCTTGTGCCAGTCGGCGATCGATTCCTCGGGATAGACGTCGAAGACCTTGTCATGCTTGCCAACCTCCGGCTCCACCCAGTTCGCCTTGTATTTCAGCATCAGGTGCACCTTGCTTGGCGGAATGGGTAAATCGCTGTCGATCGCCGAGGCGAAGGGATGCACCAGTTCCGGCCATGTCGGATCGTAGAGCCAAAGGGCCGCCCCGCATTTCTTGCAGAAATTGCGCTCGCCGGTCGAGATTTCGCAATGCGGATGCTCGTCGTCCTCGATCTCCGCCCGAAAGACGCCGAGGCTGCGCTTGCCCCTGATGTTCAGTGTTTCGTTGTCCGCACCGAGATTGATGGCAAACCCGCCGCCGCCCTGCTGCTTGCGGCAGATCGAGCAGTAGCACAGCATGAATGGCGCCGGCGTGTGGCTCTCCACCTCGAAACGCACGGCATTGCAGCGGCAGGACCCTTTGAGCAGGACGGGCATGGCGGGAAACTCCGATCGACCTCACACAACCTGTCAGCATGATTTTGGTTGCGGCGATGACAAGGCCAAACGCCGGTGACATGATCGCGGCATGGACAATGAACGCATCGCCGAACTGTTCGAGGGCCTCGGCCCTGTCAGCATCCGAAAACTGTTCGGCGGCAAGGGCATCTATTTCGACGGTGTCATCGTCGCCATCGTGCTGCACGGTGAGTTGATGCTGAAGGCCGACGAGCAAAGCGCGCCCGAGTTCGAGGCCGCCGGCTGCACGCAATGGACCTATACCGGCTCGCGCCACGGCAAGCTGGTCGCCATGCCCTACTGGGGCGTTCCCGACAGCGCTTTCGATGATCCCGACGAGATGGCGGCCTGGGTACGGCGGGCGTATGCGGCTGGACGGCGGGCGGGGAAGTGATGCCAGCCTTGGAACGCTAGCGGGACAGCACCCCCCCCTCTGGCCTGCCGGCCATCTCCCCCGCAAGGAGGGAGATTGGCGGTTTCACCGTCTGCCTGCTTTTTCAACGTTGAAGATTGCAGAGGCGTTGACGACATTCGATCTCCCCCCTTGCGGGGGAGATGTCCGGCAGGACAGAGGGGGGTGCTGTCCCGCCGACGTTGGCCTACAACGCCTTGGCAATCCTCGCCGCCAGCCGCGCATTGTTCTCTACCAGCGCGATGTTGGTCTTCAGGCTCCTGCCGCCGGTCAGTTCGAGGATTTTCGACAGCAGGAACGGTGTCACCGCCTTGCCGGTCACGCTGAGCGCTTCTGCGGCCTTTTGCGCGGCGTCGATATAGCCCGCCATCTCCTCAGCCGGGATTTCATGGTTTTCCGGCACCGGATTGGCAATCAGCATGCCGCCGGCGAGCCCCAGCGCTGCCCTCGTCTGGTAGAAATGCGCGATCGCTTCCGGCTCGTGCAAGGTCAGCGGCGCGCGGAACGGCGACTGCCGCGACCAGAAGGCGGGCATCGTCTCGCAGCCAAGGCCGATCACCGGCACGCCGCGCGTCTCCAGCACCTCCAGCGTCTTTTCGATGTCGAGGATGGCCTTGGCGCCGGCCGAGACGACGATGACCGGGGTGCGCGCCAGCTCGTCGAGATCGGCGGAAATGTCAAAACTCTTTTCGGCGCCCTTGTGCACGCCGCCGATGCCGCCGGTGGCGAACACTTTTATGCCGACCATATGCGCCGCGATCATCGTGGCGGCGACCGTGGTGCCACCGGTGCGCCCTTGCGCCACGGCAAAACCGAGATCGGCGCGCGACAGTTTCATGGCGTCGCCCGTCATCGCCAGCGATTCGCGCTCGCCGTCCGAAAGCCCGATCTTTATGCGGCCGCCAACCACGGCGATGGTCGCCGGCACGGCGCCGCCGTCGGTGATGATCTTTTCGACATCGGCCGCCATGGCGCCATTGTCGGGGTAGGGCATGCCATGGGTGATGATGGTGCTTTCCAGCGCCACCACCGGCCGCCCGGCAGCCAGGGCCTGCGCCACCGGCGCGTGGATGTCGATGAAGGGGCGGGCGGTCTCAGGGGTCATCAGGGTCTCCAATCCGGAATGCAGCGCGTCCGTCGGGACATCAGGCAACATCGTGGCACTATGAATTTGCCGGTCTCATGCCACTTCCCTGGCATCCGGCACAAGAGCCAATGCCTCAGTGAAATCAGCCGCGGTGAACTCCGGAACGGCGTTGGCGCTTTCGATGGCAAGCGTCGCCCCGGCAATGCCTTCGCGCAGTGCTGACCGCAGGGGCAGTCCGCGCAGCAAAGCAGCGACCGTTGCGCCCGCCAGGGCATCGCCGGCCCCGGTGACGTCAGCGACCTTTCTTGGCGGCGGCGGCAGGATCGAGAAGGCGCCGGCTTCATCGAAGCCCAGCATGGGCTCGCTGCCCGCCGTCACCACGCCGCTGACGAGGCCGCTGCATCGCAACCCGTCGACGACCTCGCGCTCCGTGGCAGTCGCGGCGACGCCGGCCAGCACCATGGCCTCGCGCCGGTTCATGAAGACGAGCGAGAGCTCCTTCAGCACCGGTATCAGCCGCGTTACCTTGGCAGGCGAAATTGCAATGGCGAAAACCGGCTTGCCCGTGGCGAGCGCGACCAGCCGTTCCAGCGCCGAAGAGGGCAGGTTGGCGTCGCACAGGATCGCATCGGCGGCAGCGATCACCTCCCGCACCTTGGAGCGCCTGATCTGCTTGGGAAACGCCAAATCATAGAGCGCCATGTCGGCAAAGCCGACGATCAGCTCGCCTTCGCTGTCGATCAGCGCCGTGTAGCTCGGTGTCGTGCGGTCGAGGAAGACCGCCGACAGGTCGGTAATGCCTGCCTCGGCAATGGCTCGCGAAACGGTGTCGGCAGCGGCATCGCCGCCGCGAACCGATATGAGCGACGCGGAGACGCCGCGCCGCACCGCACTGCGCAAAGCGTTGAAGACCCCGCCGCCGACATCCTCGCGCATCGTGCCGGGATTGGAGGCAGCCGGCACGTAAGCGCCGGACACCTGGCCGCGCCGGTCGATATGGGCGCCGCCTACGGCCAGTATTTTCGCGGATTTCAGCATGCCGGCGATATGACCTTTGTTATTCCAGCCGCACAAGCGCTAGGCTGTGCAACGGAGCTTCGCATGCAAGGCGGCGATTCGGCAGATCGAAACAACCGAGCCGTCTGGCCCAATGTGTGGTGCATCCCTGATCGAATCCTTGGACAAAAAAAGAACAAATCCGGATATTCTTTGTTTTTCAGATATTTGACCCCTCTTGCCAAATGAGAACAAAAAAGGTACAAATAGGCAGGGATTACGGATTGTCCGGCCTTCATTGACGACCAAGGGGTGATGTATCATGGCTCAGAATTCTTTGCGGCTTGTAGAGGACAAGGCAGTGGACAAATCAAAGGCTCTGGATGCGGCGCTGTCGCAGATCGAGCGGGCTTTCGGCAAGGGCTCGATCATGCGGCTCGGCGCCAACGATCAGGTCGTCGAGATTGAAACGGTGCCGACCGGCTCGCTTGGCCTAGACATCGCGCTTGGTGTTGGTGGCTTGCCGCGCGGTCGCATCATCGAGATCTACGGGCCGGAAAGCTCGGGCAAGACGACGCTGGCGCTGCACACCGTGGCCGAAGCCCAGAAGAAGGGCGGCATCTGCGCCTTCGTCGATGCCGAGCATGCGCTCGATCCGGTCTATGCCCGCAAGCTTGGCGTCGATCTCGAAAACCTTCTGATCTCGCAGCCGGACACCGGTGAGCAGGCGCTGGAAATCTGCGACACGCTGGTGCGCTCCGGCGCCATCGACGTGCTGGTGGTCGATTCGGTCGCGGCGCTGACGCCACGCGCCGAAATTGAAGGTGAGATGGGCGATTCGCTGCCCGGCCTGCAGGCCCGCTTGATGAGCCAGGCGCTGCGCAAGCTGACCGCTTCGATCTCGCGCTCCAACACCATGGTCATCTTCATCAACCAGATCCGCATGAAGATCGGCGTCATGTTTGGTTCGCCCGAGACCACGACGGGCGGCAACGCGCTGAAATTCTACGCTTCGGTGCGTCTTGACATCCGCCGCATCGGCTCGATCAAGGACCGCGACGAGGTTGTCGGCAACCAGACCCGCGTCAAGGTGGTCAAGAACAAGTTGGCGCCGCCCTTCAAGGTGGTCGAATTCGACATCATGTTTGGTGAGGGCGTGTCCAAAACCGGCGAACTGGTCGATCTCGGGGTCAAGGCCGGTATTGTAGAGAAGTCTGGCGCCTGGTTTTCTTATAATTCGCAGCGTCTCGGCCAGGGCCGCGAAAATGCCAAGCTGTTCCTGCGTGACAATCCCGACACGGCACGCGAGATCGAGTTGTCGATCAGGCAGAATGCCGGGCTGATCGCCGAGAAATTCCTCGAGAATGGCGGCCCTGAGCGCGGCGAAGACGACGGTTTCGAGGAAGAATCCGGCGCCATGTAACAGCTTCGTGCGCGATGCCGGCCGGAGTTCGGCCATAATCGCGTTCTATTATCTCAGGCTTATGTAATTGAGTTCCGCGTTATTGCGTTTCGAAACCGCCGGCCCAGTGCCGGCGGTTTTGCGTTTCGGCAGCGAAAACAGGCCGGTTCGAATGGCCGGCAAAGGCCGTGGATTGGACCAACTCCGTGTTTCTGGACAGGGTGAGGCGCGGCGGCTAAAAGGCCAAGTCCTAATCTTCTAAAATCGCAGAGCCCATTTCCGCCGGTTTGCCGGCGGCTCTTCCGAAAAGGCAGCATTCATGAGTGGCGTGAACGAGATCCGGTCGACATTTCTCGACTACTTCCGCAAGGAGGGTCACGAGATCGTCGCGTCGAGCCCGCTGGTGCCGCGCAACGATCCGACACTGATGTTCACCAACGCCGGCATGGTGCAGTTCAAGAATGTCTTCACCGGTTTGGAGAAGCGGCCCTATTCGCGCGCGTCGACCGCCCAGAAGAGCGTGCGCGCCGGCGGCAAGCACAACGATCTCGACAATGTCGGCTACACTGCGCGCCATCTGACCTTCTTCGAGATGCTCGGCAATTTTTCCTTTGGCGACTATTTCAAGGAGCGAGCCATCGAGCTCGCCTGGAACCTGATCACCAGGGAGTTCGGGCTGAACAAGGACAAGCTGCTGGTCACCGTCTATCATACGGACGACGAGGCGGCCGGTTTCTGGAAGAAGATCGCCGGGTTTTCCGACGACCGCATCATTCGCATCGCGACATCGGACAATTTCTGGGCGATGGGCGATACCGGCCCGTGCGGTCCGTGTTCGGAGATCTTCATCGACCGCGGCGAGCACATCTGGGGCGGCCCTCCCGGCAGCCCGGAGGAGGATGGCGACCGTTTCCTGGAATTCTGGAACCTGGTGTTCATGCAGTATGAACAGGTGACGAAAGAAGAGCGCATCGACCTGCCGCGCCCCTCGATCGACACCGGCATGGGCCTGGAGCGCATGGCGTCCATCCTGCAAGGGGTGGAAAGCGTCTTCGAGACCGATCTGTTCCGTCACCTGATCGACGCGGCCTCGTCCGCGATCGGGCATGGTCCCGACAAGGAGACTGTCGCGTCCTACCGGGTCATTGCCGATCATCTGCGCTCGTCCTCCTTCCTGGTCGCCGATGGCGTGCTGCCTTCGAACGAAGGCCGGGGCTATGTCCTGCGCCGCATCATGCGCCGCGCCATGCGTCATGCGCAGCTGCTCGGTGCCAACGAACCGCTGATGTGGAAGCTGGTGCCGGCGCTGGTGCGCGAAATGGGTCAGGCCTATCCGGAACTGCTGCGCGGCGAACAGTTGATCACCGAGACGCTGAAGCTCGAGGAGACCAGGTTTCGCAAGACGCTGGTGCGCGGCCTCGGCCTGCTTTCGGAGGCGACCGAAACGCTTCATGCCGGCGACATGCTGGATGGCGAGACGGCATTCAAGCTCTACGACACCTATGGCTTCCCACTCGATCTGACGCAGGACGCGCTGCGCCAGCGCAGCATCTCTGTCGATCTTGCCGGCTTCACCAATGCGATGGAGCAGCAGAAGGCCGAGGCGCGCAAGCACTGGGCTGGGTCCGGCGACGCGGCGACCGAGACCATCTGGTTCTCCGTGCGCGAGAAGGCCGGCGCCACCGAGTTCCTCGGATATGAGACTGAAGCTGCCGAAGGCATCATCCAGGCGCTGGTCAGGGACGGCAAGACCGTCGACAGCGCCGGCAAGGGTGACGCAGTGGCGATCGTCGTCAACCAGACGCCGTTCTATGCCGAGTCCGGCGGCCAGATGGGCGACACCGGCGTTATTTCAGGCGAGGGCTTCTCGATCGAGGTTTCCGATACGCAGAAAAAGGCCGACGGGCTGTTCGTGCATATCGGCAAGGTTGCCAGCGGCACGGTCAAGACGGGCGCCGCCGTCGAACTGAAGGTAGATCATGCGCGCCGCTCCAGGTTGCGCGCCAACCATTCCGCGACGCATTTGATCCATGAGGCGCTGCGCGAGGTGCTGGGCAGCCATGTCGCGCAGAAGGGCTCGCTGGTGGCGCCCGAGCGCCTGCGCTTCGACATCTCGCACAACAAACCCATTTCATCGGAGGACCTCGAAGAGGTCGAGCGCATGGCCAACGAGATCGTCGTGCAGAACAGCCCGGTGTCCACGCGCCTGATGTCGGTCGACGATGCCATTGCCGAAGGCGCCATGGCGCTGTTTGGCGAGAAGTATGGTGACGAAGTGCGCGTCGTGTCCATGGGCACCGGGGTGCACGGCGCCAAGGCCAACCGGCCCTATTCGGTCGAGCTCTGCGGTGGCACGCATGTCCGGGCGACCGGCGATATCGGCCTGGTGCGTGTCGTGTCGGACAGCGCGGTCGCCGCCGGCGTGCGCCGCATCGAGGCGCTGACCGGCGAAGCCGCGCGCAAACATCTCGACGAGCAGGACCGGCGTTTGAAGGCGACGGCGGCCGTGCTCAAGATTTCGCCGGCCGATGTGCCGGCGCGCGTCGAGACGCTGCTCGAAGAGCGCAAGAAGCTCGAGAAGGAATTGACCGAGGCGCGCAAGAAGCTGGCGCTGGGCGGGGGATCGTCAGCCGATGCTCCAGCCGCCAATGAGACGGTCGCCGGTGTCGGCTTCCTCGGCAAGACGGTCTCCGGTGTCTCGCCGAAGGATTTGAAGCCGCTGGCCGATGCCGGCAAGAGCTCGCTCGGCTCCGGCGTCGTCGTCTTCGTCGGCGCCGGCGAAGACAACAAGGCAAGCGTCGTGGTGGCCGTCACCGACGACCTCATCGGCCGCTTCAGCGCCGTCGACCTTGTCCGCGTGGCCTCCGCCGCATTGGGCGGGCAGGGCGGCGGCGGGCGGCCCGACATGGCCCAGGCCGGTGGCCCCGACGCTTCCAAGGCCGATGATGCGATTGCAGCGGTGAGGGCGGCACTCGAAGCGGCGTAGGCTAGTGGGCTGAATTTATAGCAACGGTTGGAGGGCCAGCGCCCCCCTCTGTCCTGCCGGACATCTCCCCCACGAGTGGGGAGATCGGACGTCGCGTCGGCTTTCGCCAATCTCCCACGTGGAAATAAAACCGCGCCGGAATAGGCGCCTTAGCGGACGCTGCCAATCTCCCCACTCGTGGGGGAGATGTCCGGCAGGACAGAGGGGGGCGCTGTCCCGCAGGCCTCTCAATACTTATCGCGGGCTTGTTCAGTCCGCACGAAGCTCGGCCGAGCCGCAATGCGCGCATACCAGTCCTGGATGTCCGCGAACCGTGCCAACAGGCCTTGCCCTTCGGCGACATTGAGGAAATAGGCGATGATGGGTGCCGCGTGCAGGTCGGCCAGCGTGAGCTGGTCGCCGAGCAGCCACGGTCCGGGAGCCTTGAGTGAGGTAAGCACCCCGAGCACCGTTTCGGCCTGGCGCAGCCCGCTGGCGATCAGCGCCTCGTCGGGGGCCTCTTTCTCCAGCCGCTCGACGGCAACATCCCAGACCATCGCGCGATAGCCATAGGCGTCGAGCATGCCGATGATCTGGCCCATCCTGGCGCGGCCGCGCGCGTCGGCAGGCTGCAGCGTCGGCCCGTCGAACGCCTCCTCGACATAGCGCGCAATCGCGCTTGTCTCGAAGAGGCGAAACCCGTCATGCTCGAAGGCCGGGATGCGGCCGAACGGGTGGTGCTCGAAATACCAGGCGGGAATGCCATCAGTGGCAAAGACATCGACCGGCACAAGCTCGTAGTCGATGCCTTTTTCCGCGAGTACGAGGCGGACGATGCGTACATAGACGCTGTACTCCACCCCGTAGACGATGGGCTTGCCCATCTTGCTTACTTGTCAGGCCATCGCCTTCTGCAGGTTCTCGTCGATCTTGTCGAGGAAACCGGTGGTCGACAGCCAGGGCTGGTCGGGGCCGATCAAGAGCGACAGGTCCTTGGTCATGAAGCCGGACTCGACCGTCTGGATGCAGACCTTTTCCAGCGTTTCGGAGAAACGCTTTAGGTCGGCATTGTCGTCGAGCTTGGCGCGGTGCGCGAGACCGCGCGTCCAGGCGAAGATCGAGGCGATCGAATTGGTCGAGGTTTCCTCGCCCTTCTGATGCTGGCGATAATGGCGGGTGACGGTGCCATGCGCGGCTTCGGCTTCCACGGTCTTGCCGTCCGGTGTCATCAGCACCGATGTCATCAGGCCGAGCGAGCCGAAACCCTGAGCAACCGTGTCGGACTGCACGTCACCGTCATAGTTCTTGCAGGCCCAGACATAGCCGCCCGACCATTTCAGGGCGGAGGCCACCATGTCGTCGATCAGGCGGTGCTCGTACCACAGCTTCTTCGACTTGAACTCGGCCTCGAATTCAGCCTCGTAGACCTCCTGGAAGATGTCCTTGAAGCGGCCGTCATAGGCCTTGAGGATAGTGTTCTTGGTCGACAGATAGACCGGATAGTTGCGCAGCAGGCCGTAGTTCAGCGAGGCGCGGGCAAACTCGCGGATCGAGTCGTCGAGATTGTACATGGCCATGGCGACACCGGCGCCGGGCGCGTCGTACACATCGTGCTCGATCACCTGGCCGTCCTCACCCACGAATTTGATGGTCAGCTTGCCCTTGCCGGGGAAGCGGAAATCGGTGGCGCGGTACTGGTCGCCGAAGGCATGACGGCCGACGATGATCGGCTTGGTCCAGCCGGGCACCAGGCGCGGCACGTTCTTCATGATGATCGGCTCGCGGAAGATGGTGCCGCCGAGGATGTTGCGGATGGTGCCGTTCGGCGACTTCCACATCTTCTTCAGCTTGAACTCCTCGACGCGCTGTTCGTCGGGCGTGATCGTCGCGCATTTCACGCCGACGCCGTGTTTCTTGATGGCGTTGGCCGAATCGATGGTCACCTGGTCGTTGGTGGCGTCGCGATGCTCGATGCCGAGGTCGTAATATTCAAGCTTGAGGTCGAGATAAGGGTGGATCAGCTTGTCCTTGATGAACTGCCAGATGATGCGGGTCATCTCGTCGCCGTCGAGTTCGACGACCGGGTTCGCCACCTTGATCTTCGCCATGGAAAGAATGCCTCGTTGCTGGGATATGGGACGGCCTTGCCCGCGTGGCGTTGGGCCGGGAGATGTCGCCCGTATATCAAAGCGCTTTTGGCCACGCAAACGGCGATCGGTCACGAATTGGAGGCCAGAGCCGTCGTCATTTGCGAATGCTTCATTTTCCCGGCCGAATATGGCAGGGACGCTGAAATGCCGCAAACAGCAGTTCATTGACAATCATGCCCGTCATCAAAGATCCCGATAGCATTGCAGTCGCCGGCCCGGCGATCATCCTCGTCGAGCCGCAGCTTGGCGAGAACATCGGCATGGTCGCGCGCGCCATGGCCAATTTCGGTCTGTCGGAGCTGCGCCTGGTCAACCCGCGTGATGGTTGGCCGAGCGAGAAGGCACGCGCGGCGGCCAGCCGCGCCGACCATGTCATCGACGCCGTGAGAGTGTTCGACGACCTGGCCTCGGCGCTCGCCGACTTGAATTTTGTCTTCGCAACCACGGCCAGGCAGCGCGACGGCTTCAAATCCGTGCGCGGGCCGGTGGAGGCGGGCAGGATGCTTCGGACCCATCATGCAATGGGACAACGCACTGGCATCCTGTTCGGACGCGAACGCTTCGGCCTCTACAATGACGAGGTCGGCTTGGCCGACGAGATCGTCACTTTCCCGGTCGATCCCGATTTCTCCTCGCTCAACATCGCCCAGGCCGCGCTGCTGATGTCCTATGAATGGATGAAGTCCGGCCTGGAAGATGAGACCAAGACCAATTTTTCCGGCCCGGACATGAAGCCGGCAAGCAAGGAAGAATTGCACGGCCTGTTTGCGTATCTGGAAGGCGCATTGGAAGCGCGCGGCTATTTCCGGCCGGCGCCGAAGAAGCCGAAAATGGTCGACAATCTGCGCGCGGTGCTCACACGCCCCGGCTTTGCCGAACCGGAGCTCAAGGTGCTGCGCGGCATCATCTCGTCGCTCGACAGGTTTTCTCCGGCGATGCCGCGCGGCGACGGGTCCCCTGGCGACGATCCGCGGCGCTTGCCCGCGGCCGCCGCGCGTGCCCGCAAGGCGGAGGCGGCGCGCTTTGCCGACACCGGCAAGGACGATGACATACCGCCGCTTGGCGGAAAAGGAACCGACAATGACTGAGCGGCCGATCCTGATGTTCGATTCGGGCATCGGCGGGCTTACCGTGCTGCGCGAGGCACGCGTGCTGATGCCCGACCGCCGCTTCATCTATGTCGCCGACGACGCTGCGTTTCCCTACGGCGCTTGGGAAGAGCCGGCGCTGAGGGCGCATATACTCGAATTGTTCGGCAAACTGCTGGAGCGCTTTGCGCCGGCCATTTCCGTCATCGCCTGCAACACCGCCTCGACGTTGGTGATCGATGCGTTGCGCGATAGATTTCCCGAGCATCCTTTCGTCGGCATGGTGCCTGCGATCAAGCCGGCGGCGGAACGCACGCGCTCAGGGCTGGTTTCGGTGCTGGCGACGCCTGGCACCGTCAAGCGCCAATACACGCGCGACCTGATCAGCAAATGGGCGCAGAAATGCCATGTCCGCCTGGTCGGCAGCGACAGGCTGGCGGGACTGGCTGAGATCTACATGCGTGAGGGCTTCGTCGATGAAGAAGCCGTGCGCACCGAGATTACGCCGTGCTTCGTCGTACATGATGCGCTGCGTACGGATATCGTCGTGCTCGCCTGCACACACTACCCCTTTCTGGCCAATCGCATGCGCAAGACGGCGCCCTGGCCGGTCGATTGGCTCGACCCCGCTGAAGCGATCGCGCGCCGGGCGCTGTCGCTTCTCGCCGACATCGATCCGAGCGGTCGTGGCGAGATGCTGCCTGAAGGCCCCGACCTTGCCGTCTTCACATCGAAAAGAGCCGATTTTCCGACCCGTCGCCTAATACAGGGCTTCGGGCTGGCGATGTCGTGATTCCGAAGCGGAACATCACGGCAGTCGTTGCGTTTTTCTCCAGATTCTAACGGGAGAAAGAGCCATGCCAGCCACCTCGAAAGCCCAGCAGAAAGCCGCCGGCGCGGCTCTGTCGGCCAAGCGCGGCGAGACCAAGAAGAGCGAACTCCAGGGCGCTTCCAAGGGAATGTACGAATCGATGAGCGAAAAGCAGCTCGAGGAATTCGCCGAACGAAGCGCAAGGGCCTGCCGGAGAAGAAGTCGAAAGACTAAGGGTTAAGCATCCGGAATCAAAGAGCCCGCGGCCAAGACCGCGGGCTTTGAAATGATATCGGCCGCCTGAGACCGGATAGGAGCCTACCAGCGCCCGCTGCAGCGCTTGATCTTGTAGCGTATGACCTTCTTGTGGCCGTGCCGCCAGATAACCTTCTTCTTGATCACGATGCGGCAAGCCTGGTGATGCCGGTGTCCTTGCCAATGCCTGGCCTCCGCCGGCTCCGGTGTCAGGACCGCCATGGATCCCGCCAACACAGCGGCTCCTGTCAGGGTAAGGAAGAATTTCTTCATGCGAATGTAGCTCCTCTGCTCCGGTCCCTTCCTGATGCCGCTGGCGCAACCTCCCGCCACATCCGGCACTGTACTCAACCCAGAGACGCTATATCGTCGCCATGGCCTACGCCAGCCACAAGCTTGACACCGGTTAAATCTCCGTTTAATCAGCGCGCCAACACCGGGCCGCAATGCCCGGTGGTTTTCTTTATGTGGGCAAGATGCGTGGAAATCCAATTCTACTATCTTGTTTGAACTGACGTGTCCCGTGGGTTTTCCGCCGCGTTGCGTGGGAAAACCCTGTCAGGTCTCGAAAACGGAGGCCAGAGGAGGGCGCGTTTCCTTCACCCGGACCATGAGGTTCCGGGTGTATTGTTTTGAAAAGGGAATGCGATGAGCAAGCGCGAATCCGCGAAGTACAAGATCGACCGCCGTCTCGGCGAAAATATCTGGGGCCGCCCGAAGTCCCCGGTCAACAAGCGTGAATACGGTCCTGGCCAGCATGGCCAGCGCCGCAAGGGCAAGCTTTCCGATTTCGGCCTGCAGCTGCGCGCCAAGCAGAAGCTGAAGGGTCACTATGGCGATGTTTCGGAAAAGCAGTTCCGCAAGGTCTATGAAGAGGCTGACCGCCGCAAGGGCGACACCTCGGAGAACCTGATCGGCCTGCTCGAATCGCGTCTCGACGCGGTCGTCTACCGCGCCAAGTTCGTGCCGACCATTTTCGCCGCCCGTCAGTTCGTCAACCACGGCCACGTCAACGTCAACGGCAAGCGTGTCAATATCGGCTCGTATCGCTGCAAGCCGGGCGATGTCGTCGAAGTGCGCGAAAAGTCCAAGCAGCTGGTCATCGTTCTGGAAGCGGTCGGTCTCGCCGAGCGCGACGTGCCGGACTACATCGAAGCCGATCACAACAAGATGGTCGCGACCTTCTCGCGCATCCCTGGCCTTGCGGACGTTCCGTTCGCCGTGCAGATGGAACCGAACCTGGTCGTCGAATTCTATTCGCGCTAAAACGAGCGCGTTCTGCGATACCAAGCAAAGGCCGCCCGTCGAGGCTAATGCAGTTCACTTAGGCACCTTCAGTGTTCTGACAGGATATTTGGCTGGTAGCTTTTTGACGACACGGGGGCATGATCGCCCCCGTGTTT
>NZ_JAMYSF010000040.1:0-41352 GCF_040321775.1 Mesorhizobium sp. M0243
CATGAGGCACTCGACCTCGGAAAGGACCATGACCCCGGCGATGGCAGTGCGAGATCCGGATTGACAACTACCCGCAATTAAAGGGCCGTTTGACACGCGGTAGAGCCGTAAATAGAAATACTTCTGCCCCGCACGTGCCCGATAAGTACGATTCACGCTGTCAACGACCAGTTCAATGGCGTCAAAACGGAGCGAGTATTGGGAAGAGAGCCAATCCTTGTCGATATCGATCATAGGCGCCAAATACACATTTGGTCCCAATGTCGCAAAAATCCGAAGCCATCATCCGGCTCGGTGCTCCAATGTATCGCCACTAACGCCGGATGACGATAATCCCGGCCAGTGCGATGAGAACGATACCCAGCATTGAAGCCGTAATCATCGCTGCCTCCTCGATACAAGCCGGAGTCGTGGTCGCTGGAGACCGGGCTTCTTTGCCGGATCGGGCAAGCCGCTTGTGTGTGCCCGCCGCCATCCTGACCTATCCTGACAGACAAAAAGATCAAAGCCAGAACGGTGGCGACGGTGGCATAGCGGAACAGGGATCGTGCCAGAACATGGCGGGGACATTTTTGGCCCAGCGCATTAGTGAAGTTCGCATGCGCGATGTCGTCACCATGCTGGTCGAGGGCAAAGTGGCTGCCGGCTGAATTGTCGAACGTCTCAACGTTTCACCGAGAATTTCGTCGTGCTCCGGACAATCTTCGCTGTCGACTCCACCCGACCTATCGCCTCACAAGTGACGCCGACATCTTGCCACGGTGTCAAGATCACTGACTTCCCACTGGCGACATCGCCCCGCGCCCGGTACACGAAGCGACTTTGTTCCAGAACCTCGCTCCCGTCGCTCTACCGGCTACCTGTCAAGACGGGATCGCTTCTGCGCGTCGGGCGGATCGCGGCTGATAGCCGCGCATCCGCTTGGCGCGCAGCAGCTCGAGGAAAAGGGCGACGGCTTCGCCCTCGGTATCAAAGGAGTGCTGTACCGTGCGGCCGGTGGTTCCGATCCGGCCCCAACGCCGGATCAGGCAGGTCTGGCCGAACAGGGTCTCCTCGATCGACAGTGCATAGAAGCGCGCCATGTTCCGATCCGCGTCGCGGCGTTCGATACAGAGGCGATAGAGCTGCGCGATCATTACGGACAGAATCGCGCAGCCGGACGCGCGCGTCCAATGAATGGTTTGAATCAGCGGACGCGGATCGATTCACTCTGGTGATGGATGGAACCGAACGTCAGTCGTTCAGCAGCGTCTTTGATGGCCTTCCCCGGAGAGATGTAGCCAATCCTCGTTGGGCGGTATCGTGCGCGGTCGGTCGTAACGAAAATCGACGCTAATTGGCGCGTCTGGCTACCTCGGCTGCCGAGCAAGGAATTCCGTTATCAGGCCCTGCACCACCTCCTGCATGGTTGTTCTATTGCGCGCGCAATGGACCTGCAGCTCGATCATCTGCGAGACAGGAATGCGTGTGTGCAGCCGGGCTGTCTCGCCGTCTGCCTTTGGCCTTTCGAGCTTCGCTTTCGCCTCTCTGGCCGAGCGGGGTCTCGTCTGCTGCTCCAGGTTGTCCGTTTCGCTGATGCTGGATTCCACTATGGCAGCCATGTTGCGCGAGAACGGATCATCCGAACGGGCGCGCGGTTTCAAGGCAGGCAGCGGCAGCTGGTTTGCGGTCCGATCGCTTTTCTCGTTCATTGCGGGGTGGCTCCGTTCAGTTTGCGGATGATCTCGGCGGTCAGGGCATTCGTCTGGTCGCGAGCGTCCTCGACGGCCTTGTTCACAGGCTGGACTTCGTAAAGCGTCCCGGCGGTTGCGATTGAGGCGAAGGTCGGCCGTTGCGACAAAAAGGTCTCAAGCACGCTTGCGTTGGCCTGCCGCAGCAGCTGGATCGCCGTGCGGAAGGCCATCGTGTTGTGTTCGATCCCCGAAACCATGTTGAGCATCACCGCGTGGGGAATTTCGCGGTGGCGTCCGCCAAGTGAGCGGATGTGCCGGATCAGACCGAGGCATTGCTTGACATCGAAGACGTGCGCTTTCGTCGGAATCAGCACGAAGTCCGCGTTGGCGACGGCCGGGCCGAGCGCGGCCACGGCCGTGCCCTGGACATCGACCAGCAGCAGGTCCTCGGCGTCGGATTGCGCCAGGCGATCGATCAGGTCGTCGGTCGAGCTGATGGGGATGACGTCGATGTTTGAAAGCGCGTACCCGGCTCGGCGACTGTTCTTGCTCCACTCCACCGCGGACAGTTGCGGATCGGTGTCGAGCACCGTCACCCGATGACCGGCGGCGGCGAACTCGCCAGCGAGCAGGATGGTGGTCATGGTCTTGCCGACCCCGCCTTTGGGAGAGGCCACTGTGATTTGCACCGCGCGTTGTTCCGGCATTGTTTTTTCCCAATGTTGCGTCACTTTGGCGTCAAGGCGTATAGGCGATTTGGCGCCAAAGCGACTTTCTTGCATTATGACTATGCGCCGATGCAACAAAGTGCCGAGGCGCATAAGTGCCTGTGTGGTAATATGAATTTGCACATCGGTGCAATGTCCCAGGATGCATGATCGGCTCTGGATTAGTGCGTCAGTGCATCAGTATAATGTTTCGTATTGAATTGACAAGATACGCAATTTGGGTCCAAATTGGCTGAGCAGGTCGTCGCTTCGCTTTGACCTGGACCGTCTTCGACGTGAGGCCCATCCGCCATAGCGAGGAATTTTGGACACCAGCGCCGCCCACAAGGACACCCGAAAGCGCTCCCGGATCGATATTGGGCCGGAGGCGGGCGCGCTCCTGGATGAGGCCTGCAAGGTGTTCCAGCTTGACCGAGCGGAGACGTTGCGGCGCATTATCCGGGCCAGCCTGGATGTCGGTCCCGCTCTGTCAGCTGACAATTCACGCACTGTCGCGGCGTTGGCCTCACAAGTTCGGATGGTCGGCCGAAACCTCAGCCAACTTCTCCATGCCATTCATTCCGGCCACGCCGTCCCCATGGAGGCGGCGTTGCCGATTTGGGAAGCACTGGATGAGAGGGTGAAAGCCGTCGACGCCGAATTGACGGCGATGACGATCGCCCATGGCCTGAAACTTCGGAAGGCGGCGCATCTGCTGGATGGTGAGGGCGCGTGAACCTCGCCCAGTCTTCCATACAGGCCATAGCCGATCGGATTCGCGCGAGCGCGGCTTTTGAAGAAGAGAACCGCAAGCGCCGGCGTCGGGCACTGTTGTCCTTTTCTGGAAATGACGATGATTGGTTGTTCAAGACGGTTCGCGGCCGGAAGGGGGAGGGCGGTCTCGGGGCAAGCCAGCCACCGGAACCGGCCGTGCCGCGCTCGTCTCCCGGGCAGCTGGAGCCGCCGCGCGGTAAAGCCGGGCGCCTAAACCTCGCCCTGCCAGCGAAGCGACGGAAGCTCGCCGGCGGACCTGCGCCGAGGGCCGCCGCCGACAGGCTGGCGGCCGGGTATCAGCCGGCCGTTCTGAAGGTGATTTCCTACGGGCATGGCGTCACAAGGGCAGCCGCCATCGGTCAATATATCCAGAAGGAGGGTGTCGCGCTCGAGACGCATGACGCGCGTATCCTGGCAACGCAGGAAGCTGTTGCCGAGGAAATGAAGCAGTGGGGCAAGGGTTTCGACAAGCGGCGGGAGAGCGAGGATGTGGCGACGTTTCGGCTTTCGCTGGCAGGGCAGGAGAATGCCGAGCGCCTTTCGCAGGCAGTTCAGGCAGGTTTCGCCGGCCACGGTTTCGCCTATCGTATTGACACACTGCAGGACGGATCGAGCGTCGCGCGCGTCGTCGCGACGATGGCCGGACACAGCGTCGTGCGGGGTGAGAACGGGGACGAGAAGGTGAAGCATCGGTTTCACCTTTCCGATCGGCGCCAGCAGGATCGCCAGTTCTCGGCACCGACTCGGGCCATGATCGCCTCGCGGATTTCCGAGACGCTTGGGGTCAAGGAGGATACCGTTTCGGTGAAGCCACTTGGGGAGCCCAGCCACGGCAAAGCCGGTGTCGTGTTCCAGCTCGCGCGCCTTAGCCATGACGGAGCGGCGATCGGCGCCGACGGCGTCGCGATCGCGTCTGAGGAGGCGGTTCGGCAGACCGCGCAGTCCTGGGACAAGACCCTGAATTCCTACAAGCCTCGCGACACCATGCACATGATCCTGTCGGCCAAGGCGGGCGAGGATAGGCAAGCTCTGGTGAGGGCCGCACGTGGGTTCCTGCATGAGCAGTTCCCCAATCACAAATTCGCCTTCGGCATGCATGCCGATATGGCGGAGGAGGGCGGCCATATTCATGTCCATGCCATCGTCGCCGTGAAGGGTGAGGACGGTGAGCGCTTGCGACCAGGTCCGGCCCAGCTTCGCGAATGGCGCGCGCTCTATGCCCAGCACGCACAAGCGCAGGGCATGAAAATCGTCGCGACTTCCGCGGCCTATCGAGCGTCATCACAAAGCTATGGTCCGCGCGACAAGGCGATTGTGGCCACGGCCGAAAAGCCGCGGCCGGGCAGGGAGACGCGTGACCGCGCCTACGCCCGTGCAAACCCGCACGTCATCGAGAAAGCCCGCCAGCGGATCGACTACGCGAGGGCCAACCCGATAAAGATTCCGATTTCGGCGCGCCAGCTGCAGGCCACCCAGGCAAGCCTTCGGGACTGGCACTCGGTCGCTGCTTCCCGGCCGGATAATGCGATAGCGAGTCAATTCATTGATCGGATGACGCAAGCCTTCCGATCCGGTACTGTTGTGGTCGCTATTCGAGATGGAAAGGGTGTTCAAATGAGTTCAGATGCCACCGCGGACCAGATGCGGGAAAACCTAAAACAGATCAACGAGACCGTTAACAACACAGCGGCCATGATGAACGGCCAGACCAAAGCGGAGTTCTTACGGCGCGCGGCGCCCACGATGGAGCTGTTGGCGATCCGGACGGATCTCAAATCGCTGCAGGAAGGTGGCGTGACGCATGTCAGTGAAGACCAGGCCCATCGGATTGCCGGCACGCGCGCCGAAGTTTTGATCCATCGCGCCCAGGAGATCGAGGCCGCTGAGCGGCTTGAGGCCGATCGCGCTCGCGAGATACGCAATCGCGCCATCGAGCAGGAGATCCGTGACGAACGAGCCGGATCGGCTGATCCGACCTCGCTTGAGCAGGTTGCGCAAGACCGCGAAATGGTGCGCAACGCCGAAAGCATCGCTGCGAAGGAAGCGCGCGAGGCACAAGCCGCAAGCGAAGCCGCGCGATCCTTGGCACAGAATCCCAACGAGCGGCTTGATCCCAAGATCGTCAAAGGCGAACGGCTCGAAGAACTGCAGCGCCTGCAGTCGAGGAGCATCAACACCGCTCCAGTCGAAGGCGAAGAGCCGGATTCACAAAAGCCGCAAAAGCAGTAGTTGCCTCGTCATGCACCACTGCGTGGGCTCGCTGTTCCCCAAGCCGGGCGCTGGCAGCGGCTCGGTTCGGCACACGCTCGCGTCCAAACGCAAGATGTACTCCGAGGAAAGACGAGATTTGACACCTCGTGATTTATGCAACCTCCTTCACCCGGATTTCTATATCCAGGTGAGCGGAGGCGGCGATGTTGACGAGCGCGTCAAGCGAGAACTTGGCGAGCTTACCGCGCAGCAGATCATTGATACGAGGGCGCGTCAGGCCGAGCCGCTTGGCGGCTTCCTCCTGAGAAATTTCCCAACGCTGGACTGCCTTACGGATTTCGTAGAGCAGCGCCGAGCGCGCCTTGAGGTTTGCTGCCTCTTGTTCGGTGTCCGCCAGTGCGTCCCAGACGTTCTCATAGATTTCTACGTTCATCGTTCTGCCTTCCATCGTTTTAGCCGTTGAGCCGCCAGATCGAGGTCTTTCTTGGATGTGGCCTGTGTCTTCTTCTGGAACGCATGAAGCACCAAAACCCGATCCTCCAGCGTTGCCAGATAGATGACGCGGAACGCTCCCGATGCCTCCCGGACTCTGATTTCCCTGACGCCGGCCCCCACGATCTGCAGAGGCTTCCAGTCGTCGGGATCGTCGCCGCGCTGGACAAGTTCGAGCTGCCAGCCGGCCTCTATCCGCGCATCGTCAGGAAACGCTCGAACATCCGCCCTACTGCTTCCAAGCCATTCAATCACCTTCATCGGGGTGCACTGTATCGGTTTTGATACATGTTGGATAGAGAGAAAATCAATCGCATTTTACGGACCAGCAATCAGCTCACGTCCTCACCAAGAACCGGGAGGCGCAACGAAACGGTTCGATGCGCCCGCCATCGGATTAGGGACGCTTCGTCTTGTTCTCACCACTCGACTTAGGCACCGAAGGCACAAATCGCGCATTTGTGTTCAACTGAATTTCCCGCCTAGCGATCGCCGTGACGTCTAATTTGATCCTGCAGCGCCTCAAGAGCGGCTGACGGTCCCCCGTCGACATCTCCGCTATCCACTGACGGTGACAGGGAACGAGCGCCGGCCTCCACTTCCTGATCGAGCGATGCGAGCAGCGCGGCGATCGACGTGGACTTGTTTCCCGGCCGGACTTGGAATTGCAAGACACTCGCCTTGCCTTCAGACGCACTCGGGTCGGACGTCTTTGATGCTGCCGGCGCCGATCGCCGGCCAAGGGTGGGAAGCGGCCGCGGCGCATCATCGGCCGTCTGATCGGTCCGCTTCGGCTTCAACTCCGGAACTTCAGCGGCGGCCTCGCTCTTTGCTTCAGCCTCACCGCCCGTTGGAAGGCCTGAGCTTGGCAGCGCCTGTGGTGCGTCCGCGCTGTCGTTCTTTACTTTCGGTTTTAACGCGACGGGATCAGCCCTTTCAGCCGCCGCACCAGTCGCACGCGGCACCGCATCGGCATACGCTGTATCGCCCGAAACCGGCGCTTCGACGGTATCGGGTTCCCCCAGCTCGAAAGGTGCGGCCGGCGCGTTGTTAGCCGCCGCTTCGACCTCCGCCATGGAGCGCAGCGGAAGATCCTGCCATCGGGAGAGAGGCGGTACTTTCAGGCGTCGGTGCCGAAATTCCTGGTAGGTCGCTTTATAGGGAGCGTCCTTATAATAGGTGATCTTGCGCACCATGAAACCAGGGGGGCTCGAGCCCAGAACCACGGCCTGCTTCGCCGGCAGTTGCCGAAGCTCCGCCGCCGTTCGGAACGGCCTTTCTTGATAACTTAAACTCTTGTCTCGGCCACCAAATATACCTTGACCAGCCCTGATGATCGGTGTGGGCACCTCGATCGTGGTCGGCCCCAGCATTACAGAGACATGTTCCGAGGTCTCCACGTCGTTCATGCGGATGAAAAGCTTCACCTGACACGCGGTCACCGTGGTGTGCCGCGTCGCTTTTCCATAGACTTCGTCAAGCTGGGCAAGATCCTGCAGGATCAGGACCATGCGAAAGCCATAGCCCGCGTTGATCGCCAGCTTGGAAACGATAGACTCCATTTTGCCGAGCTGGCGAAACTCGTCGATCATCACCAGGACCTGATAGGGCTCGTCCGGGCCTGGCGAGGAAGCCATCAGTACATCATGGATTTGCTGAACCAGGAGTTTGATGATGGGCCGGAACACGTCGAGCTGCGCCACCGAGCAGCCGATGAAGAGAGCCGTCGCGTCCTTGCGAAACTTCGAGATATCGAAATCGGTCGACGCCGTAGCGGCTGCAACGAGATCATTGGTCCAGGGGTTGAGAGCCGCCGTCAGGTTGAAGTAGGCTGAGTTTCGCGTTTCCTTTTCCAGCGCAATGAACTGGTTGAGCCCGTGCACGACCCACGAAGGCAGATATTTTTCCTCGTCATTGCGGATATTCGTCAGCACCCTGAGAAAATCCACGCCGGTCGAAAGAAGCATCGCGACGGCGCGCAAATGACGCTGCCCCTCATAGCGTGGTGACGTCAGCACATAGCCGATCATGGCCGAAAGCAGCTGCCGGCCGGCGCGCGCCCAGATCTCGGAACTTCCTGTCGCCTCGGGGATGATGAAGGAGGAGACCACCGCGCAGTCCGTCGGCATGCGCGCATCGCGCCGGATGAAATCCAGCGGATTATACCGATGCGAATCCTGCTCGCCGGGCGAAAAGAAAAAGACCTTATCGCCGAGAGCCTGCCGATGCGCACCGAACGCCTCGAAGTTCTCCCGCTTCGGATCGAACCACACCGAGGATCCTCGCCACATGTAACCGTTCGGAATGACAAAGCTGACGCCCTTGCCGGATCGGGTCGGCCCGACCACCAGGACGTGCGCGGGCTCGTCCGAGCGGATCGTCGCCCCACCCATCTTGCCGAGGATCAAGCCTTGCTTTGCCAGCAGGTTTTTCCTTTCGGCGTCCATGATCGTGCCGAACCGCGCATTGCCGTAGTGCTTTGGCTTGCGGTTGATCAGGCTTGCAAAGACCAGGCCGACGCCGATCGCCACGACAACCGC
Source organism: Mesorhizobium sp. M0243 (assembly GCF_040321775.1). Classification (NCBI taxonomy): domain Bacteria; kingdom Pseudomonadati; phylum Pseudomonadota; class Alphaproteobacteria; order Hyphomicrobiales; family Phyllobacteriaceae; genus Mesorhizobium; species Mesorhizobium sp. M0243. The sequence goes on from NZ_JAMYSF010000040.1 coordinate 8,398, forward strand.
GACCGCGATCACGCCCCGGATGATCGTCTCGCCCTGCGTGGGATGATAGGCTAGGCGCTGGCTGAAATGCTGCCAGGCAACGAAGAGGCCGCTTAGGCTGCGTTGCGCGTTCTGGTACTTTAGAAGCCCCCAGCGCGAGGCGCCTTCAGAGGGGAGCGCGGGAGTCCACCGCCATGTCGCCACCAGCTCGTAGGCCAGGCTCCAAAGGGCAAAGAAGGCGGCGAGGCCGATGAGGCCGAGGAGAAGCCTATAAGCGAATACGCGAGACATTCTGGGGAACCTTTCTGGCGGCTCTCCATTCGGTCATGCGGTTGAACCAGATCGCCGAAGTTCCGCGCCAGCCGCCCCGGCGCGTTTGTTGGATCACAATCGGCAGGACCGACCGCACGTAATCGATGATCTCTGCCTTGCTCAGCCCGAGCCCAGCCTGCATGACCATCAATGCTAGCTGCTCAAACGCACCGGTCGGGCTGTCCGCATGGATCGTCGTGATCGATCCGGGATGACCTGTGTTGACGGCGCGCAAGAACGAATAGGCTTCCGCTCCCCGGATCTCGCCCAGGAAGATTCGATCCGGCCGCAACCGCATGGCGGCTTGCAGCAGCGTTTCAACGGTCACGTGCGCCAGGCCCTGGTCGCCCTTTGATGCGACGAGGGGCAGATAGTTGGGCTGGTGTGGTTTAACCTCTCGTGTATCCTCAATGGTGAGGATCCGCTCATCCGAAGGCACCTCGTGCAAAATCGCGTTCAGAAATGTCGTTTTGCCCGACGATGTGCCTCCTGAAAGCAAGATCGAATACCGTTCCCGCACGGCCAGGCGGAGGAAATCCTCGATCTTGCCGGCGTCGAGATATTCGCAAAGGGCGCTGTCGGTCTCGCTCAATTCGCCGGGATCCTGGACGGAGATCGTATCGAACGACCCCCGCCTCCGGTAATCATCAAGGCGCATATCCTTCACGACCTGCTTGCGGATCGCGAAGGCGCCTCCTGTCGGCGTCGCCGGCGCAAGCACGCCCTGGAAGCGTTCGCCGCCGGGGAGGGCGGCCGAAAGCAAGGGATTTTCCTCGCTGATCGATTGCGAGGATGATGCCGCTATACGTTCCATGAGGTAAGTGATCGCGGCGCGGTCGAGCTCGGGGACGTCGAAGGGCTCCATATGTGTCGAGCCAACAATTTCGACCCACACAAGCCCAGGCCCGTTTGCACAGATTTCGACCACGCGATCGTCGTCGAGCCAGCGCCGCACCGGCTCCAGCGCCTTATTTAGAAAGACGGTTCTTTGCTGCCCGCTCACGTCGTATCTCCCTCAACGCCTCGCGTACCGGGTCCGGATAGAACTCCGAAAAATCGAGGTCCCGGCGGACGAACACCATGATGCGCGACCCCTGATCGACATGGATCGTGGGCGCGATATTGATCGAATTTCGAAGCGCCTCTTCGGCAATGCGGTTGAGGCTTTGCGAGACCTGTTGCGCGCCGATCTGGCGCGCGCTCTGCAGGTATTGGTTGGGCTGCGTCTGGATTGTCACCGTCTGTCCGGTCTGCGGGTCCGTGTAGGTCTGGTTGGTGTTCGACCCATTCTGGTCGTTGCCAAGGTTGGCGATGAATTGCGTCGCACCGCCCACGACACTTAGAAGGATCGCCGAGCCGAACCGCTCGAAATAATGGTTGTCGACCTCGCCCGGCATGCCGCTGCGACCGAGCTCGTCGGTGCCGGTCGAGCCGAGCTGCACCGACATGCCGTCCGATCGAAGAAGGCGTGTCCACACTATGAACACCCGCGTTTGGCCGGTTGCGAGGCCACTGCGATATTCACCGATAAGGCGGGAGCCAGCGGGGATCAAAACCCTGCGACCGTCGAACGACCACACATCCTCCGACACGACGGCCCGAACCATACCGGCAAGATCGCTCTGGATCGCGGTCTCGAGCACGCCCTTGATCATCGTCCCTTGGGCGACCAGAGCGTCCGTGCGCGGGTTCATCGTGGCTTTCGATGTATCCGCTCCGCTCTGGCTCGCCCTTGCCAAAAAACGCCGATTGGGGTCCTCCTCGCCCTCGCCCTCGCCTGCGTTTCCGGCCGCCGCTGCATCCGTACCATTGCCGCCCAATGCTGACGCACTGCCAGGCGCATCGCCGCTATCGACGACGAGCTGCTTGGCGCGCAAGCGCTCCCATTTGCGGCGTTCCTCTTCTTCTTGCCTGCGCCGTTCTTCCTCAGCCAGACGACGGGCCTCGGCATCATCCTGCACCTGTGGTGGAGCTGCAGGCGGTTGCAAGGCTGGTGGAGGGGGAGGCGGAGCCTCGACCGTCGACGGCGGCTGTGCCGGCGCCGCCGGTGGCTCCTCGGGAACCGTCGGAATTTTCAGGGTGCCGTTATCAAGCTGGGGACGCGGCGTATCGAGCCCAGGTGCGGGAAACTGTGTGGTGTGAAACTCCTCGCCATCCGACGCCGTCAACAGCGGCTTGTCTGGCGCACGCGTCGCCGCATAGATCATCCAGCCGGCGAAGACCACCGCACCCAGCGGCACCACGATCTTGAAGAATGTGCTCGCCCCGAATTTTGGCGGGGCGACCACTGTTCCTTCCTCGGCGAGCATTCTGTACTCATTGGGAGATGGCATCAGGCCCCCTCACTTTCCGAACAGTCCCACCGCCGACACGCTGCGGCTCGTAAGGTTCGAGCCCAGTCGGTTCGTTCACATTGTTCAGTCTCAGATTGAAGACGCAGGTTGCTTCGTTGCCATTGCGCAGCGTCCATTGGTAATTGACCTTGTCGACGACGATGTACGCGCCCTCGCGGCGATAATTCACAAGCGTCTCATTGCGCTCGCTATCGACGACATAGATCGCCGGCACTTCCCTTGCCGGATCGAAGCGGAACCAGGTCTTCACGCCGTCGTCGTAGATCACGAGCGGCTTATTTGCCGACGACCCCTTATAGGCATAGGACGAGTTGGCGTTTTCGGCCTTGAAACCCTGCCGGTTCGGCTGTGCCGCCCGGGCCTGGGCTTCGTCCATCAGCGCCGCGTCCGACACCTCTTCGGGATAGCGGAACTTGATCGCATAGACTTGTTGCGCAACCGGCCGAAACTCGCCGTTGAGGAAGAACACATAGCTGCGCTTGTTGGTCAGGACATTGAGATTCCCGCCCGCATTCTTCTCGATCGGCTTCACAAACAGCACATTGCCCTTCTCGTTGGGCTCGATGCTCCAGGCCGGGACGTCGCCAGCGCCGAGGGTTTCGATTTTCTCGTCATCGCCGAATTCGATCATGGTCGAGGCGCCATAGCTGGCCGGCACCGACACCACATCGTCCTTTTGATACCAGACGAAGCGAATGCGACTGTCACGAGATCCCGCCCGAGGGGTCTGTTCGGCAAGGGCCGGCTGAACCGCGCAAACGCCGAGCCCGATTGCCATCAGGATGCCGGCGACCTTCATTGCGGTGTCTCCGCGGTGGGTGCCGGCGCCGTCTCCTGATCGCGCCGATATTCGAGCACCTGGAAGCCGAGCGGATTTTGAAAGCGGATCTCGTTTTTTGCCGGCACGCCGGTGTAGCGGAACCGGATCAACGATACCCAATGCCGCTGCACGGTGTTCGCCTGGCTCTTTTCTTCCGTCATGAACCGAACCAGGGCGGTCCTTTGGTTGGGAAATGTCACGGACTTCACGGTCACCGCCACGACGGTGTTTCGCCCATAGAGCACGACCGGGTTCGTCACCTTGTTTGCCGGGCTGAAAAGCTCGACGAGCTCCCTCGAGGCATCGCCGGCGCTCAGCAATTGCGCGAGATCGAAGTTGTCCTTCAGCGCCTTCGGATCGTAGGTCTCGCGAGCCTTCACATAACGGACGATATCGAACATCCCCATCGACTCGTCCTGCTGCAAAGGCCCGTCGGCCAGCGGCCGCTTGACCTCGACAAACCCGGTGGATTTGTCGACCACCACCATGTAGGGCTCATAAGTCTTGAGCGGCAGCGCAAGGATCAGCGCGCCCACCGCTGCAACGGCAATGACCGAGGCGACGCTTGCCACACACCACGCCAGAGATCGCGACCAGCGATTGCGCCGCGCGATATCTTTTTCCCAGATTGCCGCATCCACGTAGTACGGCAAGGGAGACTCGGTTTCCTTCGCCGGTCCCCCAGCGCTTTCCTTCACATCGCTCATTGGTGCCCCAAACCTATGCGGGATCCGTCAGCTTTCGGGAAAGCCGTGCATATTCCGCTGAATCCTCATACCTTCTCTGTGCGAGGCTCACGCGCGCCCGCTCGCGACCCGCCAGGCGTTCCTGCCGCGTGCTCCAGCCCAAGCGTCCCATCAGCCTGCGCTGACCGGCTTGGCCCATCGCTGCGAAGGCGCCGCCGTAGAAGCGCCCAAACGAAGGCGTTCCAATACCAATTCCGCCCGCGAGCGAGGCGGCAACGTTGGTGATTTGCGACAGCAGCAGCACGCCGACGAGGCAGATCAGGATCAGCGGCGCGGCTTCGGTCAAAGTCGTTGTCGCAGCACCATTCGACCGGTTGACCGCGTCGAAATAGGTCTGGGTAATCGAGATGAAGAAGGCACAGAAGGCGTAGACCAGAATTTGCACGCTCATGTACTGCACGATCGCGGTTATCCAGCCGGCAAAGAACCGGGTCGTATAGCCGAACAGCATAAGAATGATGAACACTGGGGCGAGCGCCAGCAAAAGCCAAAGAAAGATCTTCGACAGGATGATGAGGAAGATCGCATAACCGATGAGCAGCGCGCCGACGACAAGGATGATCGCCGCCAGTACGTAGCCGCCGAAGTTCAACACGCCAAGGCTCTTGATAAAGGCGGAGGTGGAATTGGCGAGCGAATCCCAGATGTTTTGCAGGGCCGTCTGCACGGAGTTGACGGAGTTCAGCCCGGCCGATGTCCCGGTCACATTGGCCGAAACGCTCGTCAGAAGGCTGTTCCCGATCGCGGAAGGTGTCTCATTCGCGAACGAATAGGCATATGTTTGAAAGTCCCCCCAGCTCGTCGCCAGAGCGTAGATAACGAAGGCGCGGAACAGGCGCCAGACCATCTCTTTTCCCGATCCGGTCGAGGTTCCCTGCCAGATGCCGATGGCCCAAGATATCACGTACAGCGTCAGCATCAGGCCGGCGACACCCACCTGTCCGCCGCCGGTCAGGGCCGACGCGAGGTTCTGGTAGGCTTGCGATACATAGTTATTGCCGAACTGATCGACCTGTTGCAGAAGCGTCGTGATATTGAAGTTCATTTTTTCGCCGCCCTACCTGGAAACAGAGATGGATCGCCATTGAGTGCCTTCATCGGACCGCACTCGAATGGCTTCTTCGCTCCTGTTCTTGGTTCAGGCGCCGCGAACGCCATCGGCTGCATTGGTCCCTCGTCGCGCGAGCATGGAGCCTTGAGCGGCTTGTGGCCGCACCCGGAGGTGGCGACAGCGCCAATGATGGCGGCCGCTGATATAAGAAAGCGCACCGTCATTGGCCGGACTTGTATTCGAGCCCCCGCGAGGCCTGGGTGATCAGGTTCATACGATCGATGTTTTCCTGATTGGCGGCCGCCGTAGCGGTGTTCACCGCGCCGATCAGTTCGTTCACGGTCAGACCCGTTTGCACCATGATCTGGCTGTTCTGATCGATCGAGCCCTTGATGTCCTGCGCCGTGCCGATCCGTTGAGCGCCCGACTGAAAAGCGCTGGAACGGGTCTTCACCCCATTTTGCGAGGAGTCGACCAGTCCGGTGACCGTGGCCGCGACGTTCACCAGGGCGCTGTAGTTCTTATCCATCTGCGTCGTCTGGCCATTGATCAGGCCCGAGATGGTTTTCACCAGCTGCAAGCCATTGATCATGTTCGAAACGATGCCCTGCGATCCATTGCCGAGGCCGGCGAACGACAACGAGCCGCCCGAGATCACGCTACCAAGCGAAGGCGCCTCCCCCATGGAGAAGCCGCCATTGCCCAAGGCCATCTGCGCGAGCTGGCCGGCCTGGCTCGACCGGTCGCCCGTGACGGCCTGCAGCGTCTTTTGCGTATAGTTCATGATGTTGCGGTCGGTGCTGAGGATCTCGCTCGTGGCCGATGCAATCTGCCGAGCCTGTTCCAGATTGGCCTCGTCGATCGTAGGCACCTGCGCAAAGGCGATGCCGCCCAAGCCAAGCAAGAGTGCCGCTGTTAACGGAATTCCACGCATAGCGCTTTCTCCTATTGAGCCTGATATTGCTTGACCGCCGACATCAGTTCGTCGGTCGTCATTGTCACGGGAGCGCGGTTCGCGTCCCTTTGGATTTGCGAAAGCACGGGCGAGACGTTTTCAACCGTGTCGGTCGTGCGCGGCGCAGTGCATGCGCCGTCCGTCGACGGGCAGCACAGGTTGCCGGCCGTGCCGCCGCCGCTCGTAGCCCCGGGACAGCTTGTCGAGCCACCCGAACCAGGCGGCGGGGACGCGGGAGTGGGCACCACCAGGCCGGAGGATCCCCGACTTGTCAGTGTGGCAGTGCCAATGTTTCGCACGTTGAAAGCTTGGGCGAAGAACCCTGTCGCCTGGATCACCTCGTTGAAGGTCAGCCCGCCTTGGGCGCGGATTGCGCTGTTGCGGTCGAAGGCTTCCATGACCGTTTTGTCAGTCCCGATATCGTGACCCATGGTCTCGAAGGACTGCCTGTTGGGGGCCACCGTTGACATGCTGCCATTCATGCCGCCGAGAACCTGACCGGTGATATCCAACTGGCCACTTTCGCCGGCATTGCCGCCGACAGCGCCCGATCCCGAGCCGGTCGAGGCGAACGCCGAAGAGCCCTTGATGTCCGGATTGGCCTGTTCCAAGGACGCCTGGCCACTCGCCGGATCGACCGAAGCCTTCGGGCTCTTCACGTTCTGCGCCTTTTTGGGTGTCGTTACCGAGCAATTGACGCCCTGCGTGGCGGACTTGGTGTCCTCCTGGATGAGCTTGATCTGAACCTTATCGGCCTTGTCCTCGCTCCGCTGCGACAGAATAGGGCTGTCAGAAACCGGCACGGCCGCCATGGCCGTCGATCCCGCTAAAATCGTCACAAGGGCGGCCGTCGTGCCCATAATGGTCTTCATTCCGCGTCCCTCCCAAGAAAGATTGGCAACCAAACCTGCGGATCGTCGCCGACACGCGCGCGCAGCGCGTCGAGCTCCTGAACCGTCTCAATTCGACCGGAGAGGATCTTGATCGCATCAGGCATCGCGCCCAGATTGAGGCGCGCAATGACGCTGTCCTGATCATGCTTGATCAGGAATTTGCGGGCTTCGGGCGGGGTTTCGCGGATCCATTTGATCTCGCGCTCCGACAGCCCGAACGCCCTGTGCGATTCCTCGTCGGCCTTCGGGTTGGGGAAAAAAATATTGGTCGGCGTCTGTTCGATCAGCGTGTTGGCGATCGATGACTTCACGATGTCCGCCGCTGACTGCGTGCCGAAGCCAACGATGCCATTCAGCTTACGAATGGTTTTCAGCTTGTCCTTGATGAAGTAGCTGAAAATATCATTGTCCAGCAGCTTCCAGCCTTCATCGAGGAAGATCATGACCGGTTGCCCGTCAAGCAGCTCCTCGATGCGATGGAAGATATAGAGCAAGGCCGCCGTGCTGGTCGTTGCGTCGCTCAACACGCTCGTCATGTCGAAGCCGAAAATGGACGACATCGAAAACGAGTCTTCCGCGTTGTTGAACAACCAACCGCGCTGATCGGGCCTCATCCATGGCTGCAAGCGCGAATAGAGATCGTCATCGCCGGCGCGCATCGCACCGCGCAACAGCTCGGCGAACTCCTCCATGGTTCGACCTTCCGGCGGCGCGCTCGCCACCTGGGCGATCGCGTTGCGGATGACTTGCTCCTCGCGCGTCGAGTGGGCGTGTCCGTCGGATCGACGCAGCATGAAGCTGAAAAGCTGGAAGAGAAATTCCCGGTTGCGCGGCGTATCGGGCAGGCGCAACGGATTGAAGCCGGAAGGCTCGCCGGCCTTCAAAACCTCATAGCGGCCGCCAAGCGACCGCACGAAGATATCCAGGCCACGGTCCTTGTCGATCATCACCAGCTTGGGGCGCGGCGTGATGCGCTGCGCCTGTGCCGCGAGAAAGCCGAGCAGCACCGTCTTGCCCGAGCCCGAGGGGCCGTTCAGAGTGAAGTTGCCGAGGTCTCGAACATGGAAGTTGAAGAAGTAGGCCGTTTGCGACGTCGTCTCGAGGACGCTTATCGGCGTTCCCCAATGCACCCCGCCAGTCCGGCCGCTCGGATAGTTATGAAAGGCGGAGAAGCCCGCCATGTTCTTCGATGAGATCATCGACTTGCGCGCCACATAGGCGAAATTGCCCGGCAGGGTGGCCCAGAACGCAGGTTCACAATTCAGGTCCTCGCGAACCCACAGGGCGGATACCTCCGTCAGCGCCGTGCCGACATCGGTCACGCAGCGCGCCACGTCGTCCATGGTTTTCCCGAGGCACAGCACCGTCAGATGATGCAAGCCATAGAGCGCTTCCGAGGACAGAAGCTCATCGCGCGCTTCACCGAGTTGATCGGCCACGATCGAGCCGGCTTCATCCGACATGTCGATCTTGCGCCCGACCCGCTCCATCTGGGTCAGCGCCTGCGGCTTGTCGATGATGGCGAAGGATTGCGTCACGATGAATTCGTGCGGCACCTTCAGCATGGGGTTGAGCATCCCCGGTCCCGTGATCGAGGGGTACTCGCCTACCGAAATGATGGCCCCGTATCGCGTTTCGCCAGGGAACGCCCCGCGAATTTCCAGCGCATTCGGGCCGAAGAACAGCCGCTTTGTCGCTAGCGCCTCCGCGAGTTTCATGCGCGGCAGTGCCATCGGCCGCGGAAATCCGCCATTGACGAGCTGCACCAGGAATTCCAGCGGCTCGGAATGCCAAACGTCACTGCGCTTGACGACGGTGAGAACCCGCGCGCCATAAGCCTGCAGGCTCTCTTTGACGGCTTTCATCACGTCCGTGAGTTCGATCAGCGCCCGCTCCTCGCTCGAAGAGCGACCGTCCGCAGCCCTTCGTCCCAAAAGCTTGCGGATCACGAGATCCGCCGTCCCGACCGTGCCTTGCAGCTCGCGCCGCACGATGGTCAGGTAGATATCGTTCACAAACATGCGCTGGGTGCGCAGGGCCGCCGTATAGCGCTGGTCCAGCTCTTGGCAGAACTTGTTTTCGAAGCTCGACTCGATCGCGGGCTTCACCTCGCGGCGCACGATTTGCGAGTAGATCGCATAGCGGGAATTCGCCAACCCCCGAATGAGATCGTTGCGGCCGAGCAGGCGCGAATTGATCTCGGCGATATCGATCGTCTCGAAGCACAGTCCGCTCATGTGAACGAAGGACATCAACATGCCGTCCTGCGTCTTGATCACCTCGTCGGACACATGCCGCGAATAGGGTATATGGGCCGAAACCGGATTCTCCCGACGAGACACGGCCCCGAAACTCAGTTCATCGCGAAGAGCCCGTGCGATCGCCACGGTCACACCCGATAACTGCGCGCACCCCAGAAGCTGGCGCTTCGGGGCGGCGTCTTGCGTGAACGGATGAACATGATCTCGATGAACATGGGATCGCGCATGATCGCGATCCTGGCAACCGCATAGAGCGGCACGCAGATAGAGAGCATCACCAGATTATGGGTTGCGAGGAACACGACCGCCGTCAGCACGCCGATGAACCCCGCAAGCTCATAGGGAATGCCGAGCACCGTCGGCGCTCGGGTCAAGCCCTTGACCAGCGGAGTGATCAACAATTTGGGCTCGCCAGGATCGATCCGGCCGTCTGCCATGCCGATCACCTGCCGACCGCGGATTGAAAGAATTCGACGATCTGAGCCGAGCCGAAGACCAGCACGATACCCAAGACCCAGCTTCCGGCCACAAACCATGACAGGCGTGCCGCCCAGGCCATGAAGCCCATGAAAATGCAGAAAAGAACGGCCAAGGCCGTCGCGATCGGACCGGTCAAGGTCTGCACCAACGTCTGCAGCGTGCTTTGCACCGGCTGGAGATTTCCGCCCCCAGCCATCGCCTGCGTTGCCAAGAGCATGAGCGGCATCGCCACACCAGTGCTGCGTGCAGCAAACATCTTCCACAAGGTCATCAAAGCTTCTCCTCAGTCAAAGTTTTGCACCATCCCGCCCTGCCAGACCGGCGCCGTCGCTTCGCGAGACGTCATTGTGCTGCCATTGCGGGAGTTGGCGCGGGATGTCGGATCATTTCGTTGATCCGCTGCGCCGGCCGCAGCCGGTTGAACGCCGGCCAGGTCAAGGCTCACCGCCCCGGCGGGCATCACCGCCTCAGACCCGACCGATGGCCATTGGTAGAAATCGTTGATGACGTTGGCGACGTAGCCAACTGTCTCGGAGTAGGGCGGAACGCCCTTATATTTGAGAACCGCGATCTCGCCGGCATTGTAGGCGGCGAGCATGTATATCGGGTTCGGAAATTTGCGATGCAGATCCCGCAGAAAGCCGATCCCACCTTTCACATTATCCGCGGGATCGCAGATATCGACCCCGTAGCTTGCCGCCGTGGACGGCAGAAGCTGCATCAGGCCATAGGCCCCTTTGGGCGATAGCGCACCGGTATTGAAGCGGCTTTCGGCCCGGGCAACCGCGAAGACGAGCGGCGGAGCAAAGCCTTGCTGGCGCGCGACCGCTTCGACGATTCGCTGTCCTTCTTCCTTCGACAGCGCAGCGACGCCGGGGCAGGGGTTGTCAGCCTTGGCCGACGTCACAGTTGTGGGTGCGCTGTCAGCGTCGCCCGGCGCACCGACCCGCTGCACGCCCTGGCTCTCAACCTGGTAGGCCGGCATCACCCGGCCATTCACGTCGACGGCAGCATTAACGCTGGTGGCGGGAGCCGTAACGCGGTCCTGGAATCTTTGCGAAGCTTCCTGTGCAGACGCCGCTTGGCACGTCACCAGGATCGCACCCGCTGCAAGTACCGTTTTGCGGGATCGAATCATTAAAATAATCCTGCGCCGTTGCCGATTCTGGAATGCTGAATTAATACAATGACTCGATGAACTGCAATCGCGAAATGAGGCAGACACAATGAAAATGAGCAAGGTTCTTCCCGTTGTGGCGTTTTTGCCGAGCTTGTCGGTTCTGTCGGCGGCGCCGGCCCGTGCTGATGATTTTGGCTGCAAGGTTTTGCTGTGCATCCTCAACCCGCAGGGTTGGGCGAGCGTCGGCGAATGTGTGCCCCCGGTCGAGCGCGCTTTCCGTATGGTCGCTCATGGGGAGCCCTGGCCTCAGTGCCCCGAGGCCGGCAGTTCCGGTCGTATCGGATATGAGAAATTCAAACCCTGCCCGGACGGCACGATCGCCGTCTCGCCCGAGACGGAATCGAGCGGAAGCGACAACAGCTCTCGCTCACAAACCGTCTACAAGCCAGACAGCAACGGCGCTTTCTGTGCTGCGCGGAATGCGACGAATGCCTCTTGGAGCACTTACCCGAGAGGCTCGGGTTACGGTGCGCGTCCAACATCGGCTGTGACGCGGCGCGAGCAGAGGACCGAGCCAAACTATCTCGATCTCACAACGACCGACGGCAAACAACGGTTCTGGTTCAATCTGAGCAGGTATCAATAATGAAACCTGGCTTCGCCGCCGCCGTCATTCTCGCGGCCGTCCTCGCCAGTGTTCCGGCACTGGCCGAGGACAAACCCAATCCCTGGTTTCCGATCCCCGCTACAGCATCGTTCAGCACCGGCGACACCTGGACCTATGCCGGTGAGACCCACCGTCTCTACGGCGTTCAAGCCTGCCTGCGAGCGACATATTTCACCAATGGAGCAGGGGGGCGTGTCGATTGCGGCGAGGCAAGCCTTGCCATGCTCGTCTCTCTTATCCGGGATCTCAAACCTCAGTGCTACACGGTCGCCTGGCAGGCCGCGACCAAAACGCGCTTCGTCGTTTGCGTTGCACAGCCTACCTCAGGATCCGCAGCCGGTTCTCGCATCGATCTCGGCACGGCGCTGATCTCAACCGGTTGGGCTTTTGCGGCCATCACTCCGAACGGCACTCCGGTTCATGCTCCCTATATTGTCGCGCAGGAGGTTGCTAAAAAGCAGCACCTTGGCCTGTGGCAGTTCGCCAACGTTCCTGATCCGAATGCCACCATCCTCCAAAGCATCCGCAACGCATCTAACGCGGCTGGTCAGTCTTCGAATCCGCCTGCAAATCGATAACGGGTCCCCGGCCGGCTGGATCATGCCTGACATCCCGCTGAGGCCATCGCCGGACCACGAACGCGACGGCAAGCGCAATCGCCGAAATCAAGCCGAGAACAACAGTCGCGATTAGCCCCGGCTCTCGCCAAAACGATAGACTGTCCCACTGATTTAGAAGCCGGGCGCCGGACAGCACCAAAATCAGGACTGTTGCGATGGCGATGCCCGTTCCCGGATCCATGTCGAATTTTTTCAGCATGGCATTCTCCCCTTCGCACTCCCTGGTCATGGCCCCGATAAACGATCGCTTCCAGCGCAAATGCCGGCGCCAGACGCAAGCTCAGGCGAAGCCTGCCCTACGGGTGCGCCAGCCGTCGCCCGCGCTTCGTCGCGCTCACGGACCCTCGCCAACCGCATCGAATCATTGCCGTCAGGTCTTTCGCTTGTTGTTCACGAGTTTTATTTCCTGGCTGGGTCCAATTACAGCGGCAGCCTCGCACGCGCTTCGGCTTTTCAGTTGTTCGGTCGATATTCCAAAGCCTGCCTGCCGGGCGGAGGCGAAAGCCGCTGCTGTTTGCCCGGTAGCGCCGGCCGGGGGCCGCTTGCGTCCCAGCGCCAGGTCTCGAGCTCGCAGCTTGAAATCAGATGATCGAATTCCGCCCGTACCGCCTCGTTAGCATCGTGCGGTACGACAAAAAGCGCGGTTCCCTGCTGGTCAACATCAGTCAGAAGACCGAACGCCATGGGCACCGACGGCACGACGTTGTAGCGCAACGTTTTCACAAACCGCCGATGCTCCCCGGTCAGGACCTCGATCAATTCCTTTTCTTCGTTGTGCTGAAACGGAATCCAACTCTCAGTCACGTTCATAAAGCCGATTTCGTCGATCGCCAGAATGCCGGACGGCATCTGCATGACCGTTGCGATGGTGATCAGGTGCGAATTTTCGTGCAGTCGCCACAGGTCGAATTCTGCTGCAAAGCGCTTCGGCACTGCCCTGAACATTTTCTCATCCATGAAGAGCTGCGCGTCGGGCATATGCTTGATCGACAGCTTGCCGCCAAACCGGGCAGGATCGAGCGATTTCACAATGCCGATCACAATCTTCTTGTGCTTCGCCTTGGCTGCCGCCGCGAAAGCCCGCTCCCGATCCGCTGCCAGGCGATCCTTGTGCTCAGGGGAGTACATTCCCGGCATAAACAGCAGCTCGCGCAACTGGAACTTCTGGCTCGACTTCGCATCAGCCGCGCCCCAAAGAAATTTCCGGACCAACCCCCAATTTCTTTTTCCCACAAAGCCGGGTGCCATTAATGTCAGCTCCGCCTCTTCCCAGAGATAGTCGAGCAGGCCTCGCAGCGTGAGCTTCTTCGGATCGGCCTTCACAGTATGGTGGGAAGCCCCCTCGCCGGATGATCCCTGTCGCGCCTTGCCTTGTGTCAGTGCGAAGGCCAGCTTCAGCCGCGCCGCCTCCGATGCAGGATCCTCGATGATTGCTTGACCCAGGATCTCCGCCTTTCCCGACAGTGCAAGGGGCAGTTCATAGCGATCACAGTCAACCGCATGGTCCTTGCCGGTGTTCGGCATGCGCTTGATGATCAATTCCTCGCCGACGGCGGCGATGTACATTGGCACCCCGGGATGCCGACACAAACACAAGACGCGAGCCTGCTGATCCCGCGCCTGACGCAAGAGCGTCTGAATTTCCGGGTGCTGCGGGCCAACCGTGCGACCCAGAATAGCAAAGTCACTCATAAGGTGCCATCCGACTTTAGATCGTTCGGCTTATGATTAAATCATTGAACCGATGTTTCGTTCAACCCATTGGGTTCAACGATGCTTCCCATGGATTGACAGTGGTTAACCCAGCAGACTCGAAGGGGCTGATGTTTCAGGTAGGCGACCATAGAGCCGCAAGCAGCGGCTGTGGCGGCGATGTAGCCGTCCGCGGCGTGATCCGCCTGGGATGGTGAAGCATGATGACAATCCGTCGACTTAGACTGTTTCATCGATGGCGTGCATGAAGAGCACGCGGTCATGTCCTCGTGCCGGATGATCCGACGAAGCTACGCCACTATGGTGACCTCTCAAGACCGGAACCGCGCGCTTGTGACGTTCTGTAATGTGGCGCACAAATTTTTGCCGTTTTATATGTTCTTTGGAATCCCATTCGTCGCCAACGCGTTGAAATAAGATCAAACAGGTAAAATCGTTCGATGGTTTCCTCCCATTTCCACCGGACGGTGTTCCTCCCTGAAGGCTTTAACCTTCTTTGGCCGGGCCGTATCCGAGCCCGGCCATTCTTTCTTCCGGGCTTCCTTGTTCAGCGCTGGCGGAAACGCGTTTTTCCCGGTGTCAATCATTCGCAACCAAGGCGGTTCGCACTCGCCGCCTTAGCGCTTTTCGAAGGGCTACGCAGGCGAGGTGTCGGTGGGACTGATGCTGCTGGCGGGCGCCAAAGGCTAACGCGTGGCAGCAAGGATCGCAGGGTGATCGGATCGGTTCGCGCTGACGCAGGGACTTGCAGGGCGCATCATGTGAGGCTATATTATGCCTCACATGAATGGAGAGTGGAATGCTGGCGTTCGGAAATGTAGCCGACGTGTTGGGGCTGCCTGCTAAGGAGGTGGCGGCGCGGTCGCCATTCGGACTGATCTCCCGGATCGAGAATGGACTTCCCATTGGGGTGGTCGAGCGCGTTGCCCATCTCGTTGCCCCGGGAGATGCTCAGTTCAAATACCGGCTGATCCCCAAAGCAACCTACGAGCGGCGCAAGACGGCGCATCGCCTGTCGTCGGATGAGGGCACACGATTGGCCCGTGTGGCGCGGGTCTGGGGGCTTGCTGTCGATGTCTGGCAGAACGAAGAGGAAGCACGCGATTTCTTGTTTCGGCCGCATCCGATGATTGAGGACAAGCGGCCGATCGACATCGTTATCCTCAGCGAGTTCGGCGCCGAAATGGTGGTCGATATCCTCGGAGGTCTGAAGTATGGCAGTGCTGCGTGACGGCGCAGACTCTCGATCGCACCCTATTGTCCTTTCGTGTCGGCGATCCGGCCGGCACCTACCCGATCTTCGACGCGACAGGCTCGACAGTCGCACCAGGGCGATGGAACACGCCCGGAAGCCCTATCATCTACACGAGCGAGCACTATTCGACGGCCCTCCTGGAAAAGCTGGTGCATGGCAGCGGCCGACTGCCGCCCAACCAGCACTACATCGAAATCACAATCCCGCGCGGGCTGAGCTATGAGGTCTTTTCCCAGCCGTCACTGCCCGGCTGGGACACGATGCCGGCGACGGTGAGCAAGGGATTTGGCGAAACCTGGTGTTTAGAACGGCGCAGCGTCATCCTGCTGGTGCCGAGCGTCGTGGCGCGTCTCGATAGCAATGTGCTGATCAATCCAGCGCATCCGGAGTTTTCAAGGATCCAGACGAGTCTCCATCAGCCTGTCTACTGGGACCGGCGACTGTTTGGCGCATAAGGGAGGGGCTTTCTGCGCCCTACCACTCCAGAGCTATCGCATATGGCTCAAAGCGTTGAGATATCGTCGTTTCATGCGTAGGACCGATCGCGCTTGAGCATTCCTCAGCGGTTTTTCTTGCCCATCCCGCAGGGTTACCACACCGGCCAATAGAGATGGGCTAATCCGTTCACTTCCATCAGTGCAGGCCAAACTCGCGCAGCAACTCTTCACGGTAGCGCACGAACCGGCTTTCACTGCGGTCGCGCGGGCGGGGCAGGTCGACATCGATCAACCGTGCAGCGCCGCCTTTCTCCCTGGGCAGGATCAGCACGCGGTCGGCCAGATAGATCGCCTCCTCCAGATCGTGCGTGACCATCACCATGGTGACGTTCTCCTCGCTCCAGATGCGCGCCAGTTCCTCCTGCATGCCGATCTTGGTCATGGCGTCCAGCGCTCCCAACGGCTCGTCGAGCAGGAGAATTTCCGGCTGCACGGTCAGCGCCCGGGCGATGCCGACGCGCTGGGCCATGCCGCCGGAAAGCTGCCGGGGAAAGGCGTCGGCGAATTCGGCGAGACCGACGAGCGCGATGTAGAAGCGGGCCTTCTCCTCGGCGTCCGGCTTCGCGACGCCCCGCACTTCGAGGCCGAAGGCGACATTGCCGAGCACGGTCAGCCAGGGCAGCAGGCGCGGTTCCTGGAAGATCACCGCGCGCTCGGCGCCGACGCCGTGAACCGGCTTGCCGTCGATGGCGACGCCGCCGCTGTCGGCTGCCTCCAGCCCGGCGAGGATGCGCAGCAGCGTGGTCTTGCCCGAGCCGCTGGCGCCGACGATGATCAGGCATTCACCGGAACGGACGTCGAGGTTGAGCGTCCTCAACACGGCAAGCTGGCGCCCGCCGAGCGTGAAGGATTTGGAGAGGTCGCGGATCGAGACCTCTCCGCTGCGGTTGGTGCCCGTCATGTCCAGCTCCCAGTCCTTCTCAGCTCTCAGTTGGTCTTGGTTTCACCGGGCCGGTACAGAATGTCGGCGGCCTTCAGCTTGCCCTTGGCCAGGCGGCCGTCGCGCTCGAGCACGGCAACCCAGAAATCGATGTCGCGGTCGGTCGCTTGCGCGCCTTCGCGCAGGCCAAAGCCGGTCCAGTAGCGGGCGAGATCGCCATTTTCGCCGCGCTTGTTGAGGATGTCGGCGAGCACCTTGCGGGCTTCGTCCGGATTCTGCCGCGACCAGTCGGAGGCGCGTGCGGACTGTTCGACGAAGTTGCGCGCCGCGTCCGGGTTGGCGGCAATGAAGTCGCGCCGCAGGACGACAAAGCCGCCGGCGAGTTCGCCCAGCACGTCGGTGTCGTTGAACACGCCGCGCACGCCGCCATTGGCGACCAGCGCGCCGGCAAAGGTCGCCTGCCAGTAGCCGAGGCCGGCGATATCGACCTGGCGCGAGCGCAAGGTCTGTTCGAGCTGCGGCCCGGGCACGACCACAAGGTTGGCGGCATCCGGCGGCAGGCCGACGCTGTGCAGGGCCTCGCGCACCGTATAGTCGAGATGGGCGCCGAGCGTGTTGACCGAGATGGTCTTGCCGGCGATGTCGGCGATCGATTTGATCGGGCTGTCTTCGAGCACGTAGAAGACGCTTTTGACTTGCCTGTTGATGCCGTTGCTCGGATAGGCGGCGACGAAGTCGTTGCCGCCGGAGATCGAGTTGATCACCGCGGCGGTGGCGGCCGAACCGAGGTCGACGCTGCCGGAGGAAAGCGCAAACAGCGATTCCGGGCCGCCGGCTGCATAGCCGACATTCTCCAGTTCGATGCCGAGGTCTTTGAAATAGCCAAGCTCGTAGGCCAGCTCATGCGGAGAGATGCCGCCTCGGCTGGCAAGGTAGCGGAATTTGACGGGTGCCGCCTCGGCAAAGGCGAAGCGGGGCAGGCCGGCGGCGATGATGCCGGCGGCAAGCGGTGCACCGGCAAGCAGGGAACGACGCGTGATTTTC
Organism: Mesorhizobium sp. M0243; assembly: GCF_040321775.1. Taxonomy (NCBI): domain Bacteria; kingdom Pseudomonadati; phylum Pseudomonadota; class Alphaproteobacteria; order Hyphomicrobiales; family Phyllobacteriaceae; genus Mesorhizobium; species Mesorhizobium sp. M0243. Next base: position 26,045 of record NZ_JAMYSF010000040.1, read on the forward strand.
ATGGTCCGATCTTTCCTAAGTCGAGAGGAGGGGCAGGCCTAGATTGAGAAGGTTGGTCAGTTGACGGGATTGCTCCAGCGGCACAGCCGCCGCTGCAGGACAACCAGCGCCTGGTTGGCGATCAGGCCGAGGCTGGCGAGGATGACGATCGCCGCGAACATCAGCGGGATCTGGAAATTGTATTGCGCGTTCATCACCTGGAAGCCGATGCCCTTGTTGGCGCCGATCATTTCAGACGCGATCAGCAGCAAGAGCGCCGTGGTGGCGCTCAGCCTCAATCCAACGAAGATCGAGGGAATGGCACCCGGCAGCACGACGCGGCGAAACACGGTGAGCCGCGTCGCGCCATAGACGCGCGCCATTTCGAGCAGTTTTGGATCGACCTCCTTGACGCCGCTGGTGGTGTTGAGCAGCAGCGGAAACAAGGTCGCCCAGAAGATGACGAAGATCTTGGAGGTTTCGCCCAACCCCAGCAGCAGGATGAACACCGGATAGAGCGCCAGCGCCGAGGTCTGCCGGAACAGCTGCAGGATTGGGTCGAGCGCGTTTTCGACAGCGCGCACCTGGCCCATGAACAGGCCAAGCGGAATGGCGACCGCGACGGCGGCAGCGAAGGCAATGCCGGCGCGCTGCAGGCTGATGGCGATGTCGCCGAGCAGGCTGCCGCCGGCAAGCCCCTTCCAGAGCGCGGTGATGATCATGTCGATCGGCGGCAGCACCGCCGCGTTGACCCATCCGACGCTGCTCGCCACCTGCCAGAGCGCCAGGAACCCTAGAAGAACGCCGTAGCGCGACAGGAAACGGACGGCTGCCCGGCCGCCGGGTCGCAGGAAGTCAGTGTCTACGCCTGTTCCGCCGCGGCGTGCGCCGATCGTGATCGGCCGCTCGATGTGCTGCAAAGTCATCGTCTTGCCCTTCCTTGGAAGATTGTTGGCGCGTCGGATGATTATTCGGCGGCCAGCACGGTCGAGCGTGCTGATGTCCACGGGTTTTCCGGCCGCCTGAGACCAAGGTTCTCGCGCAGCGTCCGACCTTCGTAAGCCGTGCGGAACAGGCCGCGGCGCTGCAGCTCGGGGATGACCAGGTCGACGAAGTCGTCGAGTGCGCCGGGCAGCCAGGGCGGCAGAATGTTGAAGCCGTCGGCCGCCTCGCTGGTGAACCACTCCTCCAGCAGGTCGGCCACCTCCGTGGCGCTACCGACGATGGTGTAGTGGCCGCGCGCCGTCGCCACCCATTGGTAGAGCTGGCGGATGGTGAAGTTGTGCTCGTCGGCGATCTGGCGGATCAGCGCCTGGCGGCTCTTCATGCCTTCGGTTTCCTTGCTCGGCGGCAGCGGGCCGTCGAGCGGATAGCCCCTGATGTCGAGCGTCTGGCCAGCCAGCCCGTTGAGCAAAGCGACGCCATCCTCGGGCAGGATCAGGTCGTTGAGCTGCTGATACTTGGCGCGGGCTTCTTCCGTGGTGCGGCCAACGAAGGGCGCCACGCCGGGCATGATCAGCACCTGGTCGGGATCGCGGCCGACAGCCGCCACGCGCGCCTTGATGTCGCGGTAGAATTCCTGCGCCGTCTCGAGCTTCTGATGAGCAGTGAAGATCACCTCGGCCGAGTGCGCGGCAAGCCCGCGTCCATCCTCGGATTGCCCGGCTTGTACGACAACCGGATGTCCCTGCACCGGGCGGGGCACGTTGAGCGGACCCTTGACGCTGAAATGCTCGCCCTTGTGGTCGATGTCGTGCAGTCTGTCCTTGTCGTAGAAGCGGCCCGACTGCTTGTCGCGGATGAAGGCGTCATCCTCCCAGCTGTCCCACAGCGCCTTGACGGTCTCGACATGCTCATGCGCCCGCGCATAGCGCTCGGCATGGTTGGGCTGGACGTCGCGGTTGAAATTGCGCGCCGTTTCGTCGCCGGCCGAAGTCACGACGTTCCAGCCGGCCCGGCCATTCGACAGAAGGTCGAGCGAGGCGAATTTGCGCGCCAGCGTATAGGGCTCTTCATAGGTCGTGGACGCGGTGGCGATGAAGCCGAGATGCGTGGTCAGCGGCGCCAAAGCCGCAAACAGCGTCACCGGCTCGAAGCCGGCGATCTTGGCGTTGCCGCCTTCGCGGGCGCCGAGGCCGACCGTCAGATTGTCAGCCAGGAAATAGGCGTCGAACAGGCCGCGCTCGGCGGTCAGCGCAAGCTGCTTGTGGAACTCGAAATTGGTTGCGCCGTCGGCCGGCGCGTCGGGATGGCGCCATGCCGCGATATGCTGTCCGCCACCGGGCAGGAAGGCGCCTAGCTTGATCTGTCTGGGCATTATCAAATTCCCTCTTGTCGCATCAGTTGAAGAGACGTCCCCTCGTGTTCAGGCCGCCTTGATCCTCGCCGGCTTGGCTGCCTTGGTGCGGGAGACGCTGCGTCGTCCGTCGACCGCGACCGGCACGTCACCGTCGACAGTGGCGCGGTGGACGACCCGGCGCTGATCGCCGTAGTCGTTGACGGCGTAGTGCTGCGTGGCGCGGTTGTCCCAGATCGCCACATCACCCTGCTGCCAACGCCAGCGAACGGTGTTCTCCGGTGCGGTAACGTAGGATTGGAACAACTCGTAGACCCGGTGGAAATCGCTTCTGGACAGGCCGACGAACCGCTGCACGAAGTTGCCGAGTAGGAGGGTGCGCTCACCGGTCTCCGGATGAACCCGCACAACGGGATGCTCGGTCTCGTAGATCGTCGAAGTAAACACCTCGTCGAAGTGTTTTGCTTCCGCCTCTGTCGCCCGCGGTCGCACCGCCGCGTAGTCGTAGGTGTTGCTGTGAACCGCCCAAAGATCGTCGGCGAACCGCTTGAGCGTTGGCGGCAAACTCTCATAGGCGGCGGCGGTATTCGACCAGATCGTGTCGCCACCGGCCGAAGGAATGACCACGCCGCGCAGGACCGAAAATTTTGGATAGGCGTCGACGAACGTAACGTCGGTGTGCCACTGATCGGCGCGACCGCCGCCGCGACTTGAATCGAGTTCGAGGATCGAGGCCGTTCCCACGATTGGCCCTTGGGTCGGATGCGGTACCAAATCGCCGAGCCGCTGGGCGAAACGCTCCTGCTCGGCATCGTCAAGGTGCCCCTGGTCGCGGAAGAACACGACCTTGTGGCGCAGGAGAAGCTGGTTGATCGCCACCACGACAGCATGGGGTAGATCACCGGATAGACGAACGTTGCTGATCTCTGCGCCGACGCGTGCTGTGAGGGGAGCAACATCGGCTTCCGGAATGGTTGCATCAATGAAAGCAGGCTTGGTCATGGGTAGTCTCCAGGCGGATCGAGTTTGTGGCGGCGGCTGACGATTTCTCGAAGATCCAGACAGGGCTGGAGGAGGCGCTTCAGCCGAGATTTGCGTTAGAAACCCGGTTCGAAGCGCGCCACCGGCCCCGGGCGATAGCAATGTCCGCCTGAGGCGCGTCGGAATCCGAAACCAACTGGTCTCGAGTTCGCGAGGCCAGATAGGGCGCGAATTGCCCGATCGCACGGTCGAGCCGATCCGCCAGTGTCGGGGATACGGAGGTTTGGTCGACAAAGTCGCGCTCTGAAGCATAGATCCCTGTCGCCAGCGTTCGTGCCTCGAAGAAGCCGAAGAGCGGCCGTAGCTGATGCTCGACAATCAACGCGTGTCGGTCTCCGCCGCCGGTCGCGGCCAGAAGTACCGGTTTGCCTATGAAGGCGGTGGGCTCCAGCAGATCGATGAAATGCTTGAAGAGGCCAGCGTAACTACCTTTGTAGACCGGGCTTGCGACGATCAGTGCTTCGGCTTGCAGGAGATGGTCAACAAGTCGCCTTGCCTTCGTGTCCAGATCGGAGAGGCGGTGCGCGGCGCCGAGCGAAGGCAGGAACTGCCCAATATCCATGACCTCGAAGCTTCTCTCATATTGGTGCGCCGTTCGCCTCGCTATCTCTTCGACCAAAGCGCGCGTCCGGGAAGGAGAACTGAAACTGCCGGAAAATCCGACGATTGCGGGTCTTGTCATTTGGTCCTGTCCCTCTCCTTGAAACTGCGGGCCGCAGCCGCGACAAGGGGACAGAATAGTTATGTATATAAAATCTATAGAGAAAGAGAATTGCGTATTTGTGGCGGCTTGTAAAATTCCCTTCCTCCGCTTTTGGCGTTTGTGAGTTCTCCTTGAGCGACTGTGCAGCGAGGCGGGTTAGCGCCTTCACCGAGTGGTCGACAGTATCCTCTGACGGAAGACTTCGGCGCCGGTCTTCTGAAGCCAAGGGTTGGGTGTCGAGTAGAGATAGGCGCGTACCTGGTGCCGGTTCTAGATGCTCGAAGGCACCCTTCGCCAGAACAAGTGGTGCCAAATTTGTGATCAAAGTTGATGGCAAGTTGGCCCGGTTCAGGTGTCTGCGCCGAGTGTTTCGCGCAGCAGAAGATCCAAGGGTAGGGTCTCGGGAGTCGGATCGTCCTCCCACAGCTTCGCGAAATCCCGGTCGTCGGGCGGTCTGTGAATGAGGACCTGGCGCTCAGGGTTGGCTTCGCGAACGCGTTCGGCCGCGCTGAGGCCGGGCTTGTCCGGATCGGCGAAGACGACGATCCGCTGTACGCATTCGGGCAGCTGAAGAAATGGCAAACGTGGTGCTCCCAGTGAGCACCAGACGGGCAAGCCGTATCGCAGCATTACGGCATGGCCGGTCTCATAGCCTTCGGCAATACCAAGGACGTCGGCCGCTGGGGCGAGCCGCAAGGCAAAGCCCCGGCTCGGGCCGATGATGCGGCGTGGCTCGTCCAGCGCCGCCTTTTCTGGTCGTGTCGGGTGCAAGAGGGTGAGCTGCACCGAACAGATCGAACGGTCTGGGGCCTGCAGAGCAGCCACCAGCGCGGGAAAGCGGTTCTTTCCCAACCGATAACCCGGCAGAAAGCGCAAAGTTGGCAACGTCGCCGGCAGACGGCGAGAGGCAAGATAAGCTTCGCCGTGCGTGCCGGCGAGCGCAATCGCTCTCGACCAGAGCGCGAGCGCGTCCGCTGCCGTGGTTTTGGGCGCCGCCGGACGAACACGACGCAGAGGCTCGGCCGCGCGCTTCGACAAATCCAGGTCCGCAATGGCGGTCTCGATGTCGACGGGATCGCAGCCTGCAAAGCAGTACAGCATAAGACGATAATCCCCGTCACGAACAGAGAGGGAGGGATGGCGGTCGCCTTTCCCTTGCCCGTGACTTGGTACTGGGCAACGGCACAAGTAGCTCCCGCGCGCCGGAAACCCTCCTAAAGCGCGATATACCTGCGCAGCGTTTGGCCACGACACGTTTGTCATGGACCTGACAATGCCGCCAAGCCGCTATCGAATCAATAGAATAATCTAATAGTGCGTTAAACATTCCCGGCGAAATAGCCGGGGCGTTTCAAGGGCCAGGACTTAGCCGTCCTGACGGCAGGGTCGCCTCGGCCAGGTAGCCCAAGCCTGCATCGCTGAAAGCGCGATTCGAAAACACTCGAGGTTGGCGACCAGAAGCCGCTGCATGAGGTAATTACGAGAACCATTTGCGCGCGAACCGCAGCATGGTGATGTCTGCGCAGCAGGCGCGCAACCCGACCTTCAGACGATCGGCACATTGGCGGCGTTCCTGGGCGTCTCGGTCTGGGCCTTTTGGGAATTCGGGACGCTGCCTTGCGCAAGCCTCGAATCATTTGGGGCTATCGTATCAGGAGATCACAGACCTGGCGGAATAGCAGGATCGTCTGTGTGCGTGATTGAGCAGATCCTGGCAAGGAGAGCCTGTTAGAGTTTGAAGCGGCCAAGGCGCTGATCGTTGACGCGGTACTGCCAGGCCAGTTTCGGATCCTGGGGGTTGACGCCGGACGTTGACCAAGCGGAGCGCTCGAACTTTGCAGCGTCATGCAAAGGAAGATCGTCATCACAGCGCGACAGTTGTAACGACGAGCGAAGACGATGACGTCCGATACTGTGGGTTAGAAATTTGATGGCACAGACGGCGGCGAGGGACAGGATCAAGAAAGCAGTGGAAAAGCTGAGCATGCGAAGGCCGGCTTCCTGATCGGGCAGGGCGAAGAAAGCGAGCACGCCGCCGGCGAAAATTGCGAACGCGAACCTCATGAACATGACAGCGAGTCTCCTATTTCGATGTCGATCATTATAATATCACAGATTGATCGTCATTATATTGATCAATGGAGATAGGATGACCCCTCATGGATCAAGCGTTTTCGAAGGCTGGGGGCATGGTGCCGTTTTTGGCGGTATCGGCTTCAGAGTATTACCCGGCGCCATTTCCATCTGGCATAGAGATTGGTTCCGGGGCAAGCCTTGCGGCCCCGTCTCAGAGTGTAATCGCCAGAACCACTGGCGTCGAGGTCTCGCTTGTGGTCGACCTGAACCAAGTCATACGAAGTGGTCGGGCAACGATAGCAGGGCCTGCCTGCCGCAAGGGCGGAGATCAGGGTTGTCCCTCCAGATGAGGTGGCACACGACAAAATCATTAGTAAGAGGGCCCGCGACATCCAACCGGATTCATTTAATTATTCATTTTCAACAGGGCATGCAGATCGTAAAATGCTATCGTGCATCTGGAACGATTGCTGTACGCCGTCACTTTGCGGGAGTATGGGGAGGATGCCGCGACACTTTAATAGGGCAATGAGTTATCGTTTCGGCTACAAGCCCTGAGCACTAGACATTCTGCAAAAAAATGGCCGTCATATTCCGACCGATAAGCAGGGGGGCAGCTGTGCCGATATTTAAAAACAAGACAGAAGACAGCGATGGTTGGCTTTCGATCCTGCTCGCGCTGCGACTTCGCCAAATCGAGAACGAGTACCCGGACTATGCGAGTTTTGCCGACGCTACGGGGCTATCGCGCGGCACGCTCTACCAGTTGCGGGCGGGGAAGGGGAACCCGACATTGGTCACCTTGGAGCGGCTGGCGCGACACCTCAAGGTTCCGGTGTGGACGCTCATTGGTCGGACTGGTGACGACGACAGCGTGAAGCGGGACATCGAGACCTTCGGCTTCAGCTTCACCGAGATTGCGCGGCATATTGAGGCCACGCGTGCTGTGAAGCGCTCGATGACGGAGTTCAGTGGTGTTCCTTCTTTGAAAGAGGCAGCCAGCCCCGCTGGGGCAACCTCCGAGAAGAAGCGGCTGCCTCCAGCCAAAAAGGGACGCAGGGCAAACCAGTAGATACAAGAAAAGTAGAAGATGCTAAACGACCAGCGTAGATTCATTTGCTACGATTGGCAGAAAATCTATTGTATATTTCGTTGACTCGCACCAAGAAATCCGCCAGCGTCGATGCAAAGGCATCATTTTGCTGAAGGGTTCACGATGCAAGCGAATATCTGGCAAGTCGCAGGAGACAATGCGCTCTATAAGGAAGTGGCGGCGTTTGTCGATTGCCACCCGAAACCATGGGTGGAAGAGGTTTCGGAATTTCTGCGGAAGAAAGGCAAGCCCGAGACGATCACCTTGGTGATCGGACAGTTCATCGTGGCGGCTCTGTTCGAAGGACAATACGCGGATCTGCTGTACTGGTCGCTGGTTGCGGCCGAAGTGAACTGCGTTGTGATGGAGCAATGGCCTGATGATGTGCGCCAGGAGTTGGCAAGCCATCTGAAACGGGGATTTGTAAAGCTCTCGTCGCGCAATCTCTCCCATTGAAGGCGGCGGGCCGACGGGGGCATGGCCCTCAATGAGGAGACGGCGTCACACCTGACCAGGGGCAACGTTGATGTCGCTGCCGGCGGGACCGGGAGCGGATGAAGCGAGTTTTGTGTCACCACCGTTGGGCGTCGGAAAGTCGCCTGGTCCCATTTGGCAGACCGCTTGCGCGCCGCATCCCTGAGGAATGGATTGGCCGGCCGAATTGAGGGCGGCATAGCGGCGGTTTACGTCGTTCGTCCAGTTACGGCGCTGGCTTTCAGTGCTGCCGTTGTAACGATCGGCGAGGCAGCGAATACTTGACGTGCCGCCGCACGATTTGACGGCATCGCGAAGCGTCATTACGCCGCCTTCAATGTTTTCGGACAAGATGCCCCGATCCATTCCGTAGGCCCGGCCGGTCGCCCCCGTAAGCTGCATCGGTCCAAGAACGCCACTGAAGGAGCCGGCACATGCTGACATCGCGCCTTCGTGAGCGGACACGGCAAGAGCGAGCTTGGGATCAACGCCATACTTGTTGGCGGCGTCGACAATCATATTGGCGATGTTCGGGCTGCGCTCCATCATCTCTTGCGTGGGCGGATAGCTCGGCAGACCCGCTCCGTTCGTACAAAGGGAACGCAAGGTTGTGTTGTCATTGAGGTCGCAAGAATTTGCATCATGGTCAAAGGAATTCGCTTGCGAAACAGGCGCTTGTCCAACGACCAGGAGCGCGGAAAGGAGTATTGGGAAGGGACGCAGCATCTTACTTCCCCGGGCAGAAATTATAGATGGTGCCATTGATGGAGAGCGCGTCGCTGGATGGGCGCGTAATCTTCATCGGCGTGATGACCGGGGAGCTGCTGCCACGCTCGGTACATGAGGCTTGGAACGCATCGTCTGCATGACGGGTGCCTGCTATCTTGCAGGTGCTTGCGCCGACGGTGATTGCGTCGCCGTCGAACTCGGCAAGTTCGAGAGCGCCGACGCCTTGGTCGAGATCGGCACATGTGTGCGTGGACGCTACATATGATCCCTGCGGAGCCTTGAGCGGATCAAGTGCTTGCGCGATTGCCGGCGAGATCAAGACGGCTAGTGTCGCGAAGATTGTCCGGCTGGCCATGGCAGATCTCCGGAACATCATTCCGCCGTGGCCGCCGGCAGGAGCCGCGGTCAAGGCCGCGCATCGCGCGCCGTCAGGGAAGCGTTGATCCGTTGGCGATGGCCGGTGGCTGGCTGGTGTCCTGAATAACGTCAGGTTCTCCGTGCCGATCATGATTGCGCTCCTTGGGGATATCGAGGTTGCCGAAACACAACGGCGTGGGCTGCTTCCTCTAGGGTTGCGGGACAGGGACCCGGAATTGGCATTCCTGGGCGATTTCACCTTGGAATAAGATGCCGGCGCGAATGCTTTTGGCCTGAACATCATATGCACCCATCGCACCATTCCGAGCGAGGTCGGGGCGGACGTTATTCGGTTGCGCGCCATATTCGATGAAACAGCCGGAGCCAGCGTCAGCGACCGTTGATCGGCCGTTCTGGTAGATCGCCAAGCGCATGGGGCATCGTTTCAGTGTGGCATTGCCGACAGGGTCGGTGCGGATCGGCGAGCAGCCGGTGAGCGTGTGCAGGACCGAGAGGACGACGGTTTTGGTCGGGCTGCGAACGACGATGTGACTCTCGGAAGCCGGCGCGTTGGCGACCGCAAAGCGCGTATCGCCCTTGGCCACGTAGGCGTCGTTGTTCTTCTTCAGTCGGTCGGCCCATAGGGAGGCGTAGGGCACGGCTTCCGAGTTCGGGAGCTCGAGATCGGTATAGGCGACGGCCCGCCAGGCGTTCGGATCATGCGTGAGCGACTGGGCCGAAGCGTGGGGCGCCAATGTAAGGGCAGCCGCGACTGCGACAAATGTCAGGCGTCCATGCATTCCTTGCCTCGCTTGTGTGCCCTATGATTAAATCAATGTTGTGATGATTGTCGAGCGTAATATTTGGATGGAACAGAATGCCCGCCTATCGGGGCTGGATGAATTGCGAGGCCTGGCGATCGGGCTGGTGGTGCTGTCGCATGTCGGGCCGGTCTTCGGAGAAGGCGGGACGGTCGCCGCTCTGCTGTTTGCGCCGGCGTGGAGCGTCGGGGTCGACCTGTTCTTTGTGATTTCCGGCATGGTGGTGGAACGCTCATTGCGAAGCCTGCGCCTCGAGCGCACCGCGCTCGAGGCGGCCTCCGCCTTCTATGTCAGGCGTGCTATACGGATCGTGCCGCTGGCCTGGTGCGTCGGCGCCATCCTCTCGATCGGGTTGATCATCCCGGGAAGCGGCGTTGAGCCTGCAGACGCGAAGGCGGCATTCGCCTTCATCTCGAATGCGCACTGGGCGCCCTGTTTCGGGGGCGCCACAGGATGCGGGAACGCCTTTGCGTTTGGGCCATTCTGGTCGATTGCCGCCGAGATGCAATTTTATCTAGTGGCTCCGCTCCTGGTGTTCTTGCTACCGCGGCGGGCGCTCGTCGCGCTGGCCGGACTCGTTCTCGTGGTCGGGACGTTCACGCTGCGGCCCTGGGGCGGGACGCTTTGGACGTTCCGCATCGATGCAATCGCGGTCGGGCTGGCGATCGGAGCAACCATGGGCATAAGCGCATGGCCCCGTCTGGCGGAACACCTGCGGGTGATCGGCAACATGGAAGCGGCGTTCTGGATGTCGATCGCGGCCTTCATGTTGGCGATCTTGCCGCCGGCGATGCATGGCGTGGCGACCGCCGTGCTGGCGCTGATGTGCGGGTGGATCGTGACAAGGGCGACCTTGCGGGATGATTCTGGGAACTGGCCGGGGCGGATGCTGCGCCGTTTGGGAGGCATCTCCTATGCCCTCTATCTGATCCATCTGCCGGTGCTGGCGCTGTTCAACTGGTCGCTTGGCCAATTCCTGGACGCTCCGGCGACGGCAACGCTCTCGATCGCGGTCGCGATCGGGCTGTCTCATGTGCTGACGGTGGCAATCGGAGATCCGCTCCGCCAGCTCGGCCGCCAATGGTCAAATCGAACAGTCCGGGAGGTGTCGCCGTGACGGGAGAAAATCGTCAGTGGTCGCTTGGTGGTGAAGACGTCGATCAAATTCCGCGAGGAGCGAGGGCGCTGGCGGAGCAGCTATTGACCGAGACCGACGGCGATGCCGTGGCAGCGCTCGTCGCGGCATGCTGCGTCATTGGAGCCATGCGCTCGGCGGTATCGAGGGGTATGGTGCGCAACGGATCGCCGTCAGGGGTCGATATCGCGCAAGTGCTGGACGTGTTCGTGCGAAGCGAGCTCCCAGCAGAAGAGCAGAACCTGACCGGTAGATGACTTCGACCGCGAAGTAGCTACATGTTGGGGGGCTGTGCGGCCTGCCGCTCGATCCCCCGGAATGCTGAATGCACGATATCCGCAGTTTGATCTTCGTGGACGACCGTCAGCAATGTCATGCACTGACAATGATTTCGCCAGGAAAGAGATTGAACTAAAGCCTGCGAAACGCTTTGGCCGAACGACAGGATCGGTCTCGCATAGGGAAGCATGATCTTTCGGCCGGAGGTGAGCGATGCGGCCTCCATGCGTGAAGGTCGCCATGACTGCTGGCGCGACCACACGCAATACGCTCGCAGTCGCCGAAGACGGTCGTCGCAATTTTCGAACTGGGATCTACACGAAGAGACGCGGTGGTGAATTGGCACGCTGCGTGACGACACATCCGGAGCGTCGTAAAAGCCGCTCGCAGCGTATCTCTCATACGCCCGCGGACAATCTGCCGACGCCGGCGCCGTTGGTTTGGCCGTCGGCTTCTGTGCGCATCTGGCCAGCCGACACGCGGCAGTGTGACGGCCGCCGCTTAGTAGCGGTCGCCGAACCATCCCTTGCTCTTGGGCGGCGAGGGTTCCTGGTAAGCCCACGGGACAGACTTGTAGGACGGCATCGGGTCTTGGACGCGCCAAGCCTTCTGCCAGTAGTAGAAATTGAGGGGTACTCGGGCGAGCACGCGACCATCGGCAGACAGGAGGTCGGAAGCGCAGGCGACGACGGGGCCGTCGTAAAATTGCACGCGGCCAGTATAGCCGTTGAGCGCTCCGGGTCGGCAGGCAAAGACGCGAACGCCTGCAGCGATCGTGTCGGGGGCTTCCGCGGGGACGGAGATCGTCTTGACGCCTTCCTTGGTGATGAGCGTGCGCACAGGCACGGAGCTCCAATGCGAGCGGCGCAGGGCGTTATTCGCCTGAGCTTCGGTTGGGTAGCCGGCTCGCCGGGTAATGACCGGCGGGAAGCGCCCCCAGTCTGGCGCATATTCTTGCCGGCTGCGACTGACCCGATCAGGCTTCCAATAGGAGTCCGTAGCCGAAACGGGGCCGGCCGAATGTGAAGCATCCGGCACTCGCTCGGCGCAACCGGCGAGCAAGGCCGCGGATGCGACGAGGTGGAGGATGTGACGAAAAGAACGCATATCGTGCTCGAGGGTCATGGGTTTGCAGGTGAGAGTTTCCGGTGAAGCCAAGGCATCTGGAAGGCACTGGCCCAAATGCCGCGATAGGTTTTGCGAGCCTGACGCTCGATTTGGGCATAGAGGGGGATGCGGCGATCGAGATCATCGGGGAGGGTGACGGCTACGCCTGCTTTCAGCCTTTCGCCGGCGACGTCGGCCATTTTGCTGGTTGCACAACGCGCGACGATGACAGCTGCGTCTTTCCGGACTGGCAAGCAGACAAGCCATTTTTTCAAGGTGGCGGTTACGAGCCATGCCATGGCGACAACGCCACAAGGCAACGCCTGCTTTCCCAGCGTCGCGGTCTGGCCCAGGTCGCAGCCGTCGACGCCGCGATAGGTGCACGAAGCAAAAGTTGATTCCTGGTTCCCCATGGATCACTCCGCTTCAGATTCATTGAGTCAGTAAACTATCTTGCAAATCGCTGTGCAAGTGTCTCTGACTCATATCCCGCGAGGGGAGGAGGGTGCTCGTATCCGGATCCGCGCCCGATGGGCCGGGCAGGGCCTCGGTGTCGACTTGACGCGGGGCCATCTGAATGCGCGCTATGCCGTGGCGGTCGCAGCGGCATCCGCTGGACGAACTCAGCGGCTTCGTGGCCGGCCTTGCCTGATATCGCTGCGAGCCTTTCGAAGCCGCTGTTCGAGCGCTAAATAGCGAGCCGTAATCGAGTTCAGCTTTGTGAAAAACTGCCTGCTCTGCGCAGGGTTGCCCGGCGCAGGCGGGGGGAAGAAAGCAAAAAGAGCTTCCCGATCAGCGTCTAATTGTTTTAGCTCCGAGCAGAGACGGCAAATTTCGTGGTCGTCCGTTCCGGAACTCCGATGTGATGCACGGCGCGAGGTACGCGTAGGGTTAGTCTGCCGACCCACATCGTTCGACGAAAGTAAAATCGTATCCAAGGCGTTTCCTCCACGCCGGGTTGTGGTCATCCAATCTGGAATAATGCGGGTTGCAACCTATGTATACTGGCGGTTTTGCCTGTCACTTTTGACAGGTCGTGAGACGCTGGAATCCAGCGAGGAGCAACCTAGTTCGATAGCCGCGCGAATGGCTTGGAGAGGCGCGTCGATAGCAAGGAGGTAAGCTGGATATGGCGAGATTTGACTCAAATTTTCACGACGTGACGGAGGGTATTCACGCAGTTGCCTCTCCTGCGGACGCGGCGGACCTTCTGAACATAATTGTCGAAAGTTACGGTCTTGAGACGGCGGCCTTTCTTACCGTCAGGCCGGTTTACGAGGAACCGAGTAAGCCGTTCTATGTGACCACCTATTCGCCTGACTGGGTGAAACGCTACATCGAGAAGGATTTTTTCGACATCGATCCCGTGCTTCGCTATGGGCTGCGTGCTGTGAAATTGGTTGATTGGAAGGAGATCGACCTATCGGACAAGCCCGTGCGCACGTTCTTCGGTGAAGCGAGGGAACATGGTGTCGGGAAGCATGGCGTCACGTTCCCGGTTAGGGGCGTCGACGGCGACCGCGGCATTCTGACCGTGACGAGCAACGAGAACGCAGCGGCGTGGCAGACGTTTCTCAAATCCGAGGTTCGCGACTTCCAGCATCTCGCCGGTGAATTTCACAATGCTATCGGTCGAATCCAAGGAAGGCTACGCCATCCGACGGTCTGCTCCGATAGAGAGATCGAATGCCTGAAATGGTACGCGAGGGGAGAGAAGGTCAAACGGACCGCAGAGATACTGTCGCTATCCCCTCGCACGGTCCGATTTCATCTTGATCTGGCACGGGCAAAGCTTGGTGCCAAAAGCTTGGCCCATGCGGTTGCGATCGCGGCAGAGCGCGGCCTTTTCTTTCAAAGACTGTTCTGATCGGTAGCCAAGCGCTTCGCGGGAAGCCGCCGGCAAAACTCGTTCCGTTTCGTGAAGCTGGGAATGCTAGAACGACTGGATCATGGGGAAAGAAGGGAGGCGTCGCTCTGGACAACCTGATCCGGAAAGGCACCGCGACGCTCCAAGGGTAGAATGCTGGCCAAACCAAGTGTCCTATTCGCAAACCACACGGTACCGCTTGCCGGGCTCGCTGATGTTCTTGCAGACAAGCGGCTTGTGTGGCTCGGAAGAGGAGAGCGGCGGACTTGCGGCCGGCGATGCCCGTCTGTTTGATGTCTTGAGACGTGCCGTACGGCGCGGTTCGAGTCTCTCCGGCTCCTGTGGCGCAACCGGGAACACGCTGGCTTCGATCCGCCGCTGCTGCAGGCGTGGCGGCTCTTTGTCAAAGAATCGCCTGGCATCAAGCGAATCACTGTACCATCATCGCGGTACGCGCAGCCGCTGCCCAACAGTAAGGCCAGCCCCAGGAAAAAAGGCAGAATCCGTTCAAACATAAGCATACCCTTGGCGGGCGTATCCCCCGGCTTGCGGGTCGCCGACAACCGGCGCAACGGCACGAAGAAAGGGCGGCATTGCTTGCCGCCCTTTCGAAATTGTCGAGATGCGTGGACCTTTAAAAGCCCATGCCGCCCATGCCGCCGCCGCCCATGCCGCCAGGCATACCGCCGCCAGCCGACTCCTTCTTCGGAGCCTCCGCGATCATGGCTTCGGTGGTGACCAGCAGGCCGGCGACCGAGGCCGCGTCCTGGAGAGCGGTACGAACGACCTTGACCGGATCGACGATACCCATGGCGATCATGTCGCCATATTCGCCGGTCTGGGCGTTGTAGCCGAAGGTCGCGCCCTTGTTCTCAAGGATATTGCCGGCGACGATCGATGCTTCCGCACCGGCGTTGGCCGCGATCTGGCGGGCCGGAGCCTGCAGCGCACGACGAACGATGTTGATGCCAGCGGCCTGGTCGGCATTGACGCCGGTGGCCTTGATGTTGGCCGAAGCGCGCAGCAGGGCAACGCCACCGCCAGCAACGATGCCTTCTTCGACGGCCGCGCGGGTCGCGTTGAGGGCGTCATCGACGCGGTCCTTCTTTTCCTTGACTTCGACTTCCGTCGCACCACCGACGCGGATCACCGCAACGCCGCCCGCGAGCTTGGCCAGACGTTCCTGCAGCTTCTCCTTGTCGTAGTCCGACGTGGTCTCTTCGATCTGCTGCTTGATCTGGGCAACGCGGCCCTGGATCTCGGCCTTCTTGCCGGCGCCGTCGACGATGGTGGTGTTCTCCTTGGAGATCGACACCTTCTTGGCGCGGCCGAGCATGTTGAGGCCGACGTT
>NZ_JAMYSF010000041.1:0-37696 GCF_040321775.1 Mesorhizobium sp. M0243
CGCCTGGCAGAAACTCCTCGCAGCTTCCGAGACCATCACATCAATCGGGATGCGCCAATGGGCCCATGTCGGTCAAACCCCATGAGTCTTGGTATCAGTCGTCGGCGGAGGGCAAGCGAAAAAATCTGAAAAGCCTAAATTCCTCCGCTTTCAGGCGTCACGATTGAATGTCAACACATGTCGTATCATATCGACTTTCTAAGCTGATTGCGGCGGCTGCATCCGCCGCCGGCGGCGACACATTGAAAGCGGTCAAGGCGCGTGGCGAGCTGCTTTGCCTCGGCGACAACGGCAGCTGCCCGCCTTTCGCCGAATCGAGACTTATCTGGCGCTCCGCCGTGCCACTGATTCGCAAAGCTGAATACAGAATAACTGCTCAGGTGCTTTGCCGCCTTTGCGACCGCGTACGCGCTTGCCTTTTCGCGGGCCAACGGGGTGATGGGCGTTTCTTTTTCATCGACCTGAAAAAAGTTGACAAGTAACGACAATATGTCGACATTACTGGCGACATCGAAGTTGACCACCCGTGCGACGAGCGGCGGTCTGCGACTTAAGGGCCTTGGACTGGCTCGTGACGGATAACGAAATTAGGAGAAGAAGGTTTATATGAACGACAAGAATGCGGCGGTTGAGGTCGAGGTGCGCGACCACGTGTTGATCGAGCTCTCGGATGGGGTCCGGCTCTCGGCTCGGATCTGGTTGCCTAAGGTCGATCAGCCTGTGCCGGCGTTGCTGGAGTATATCCCTTACCGCAAAGGCGACGTGACCGCACCGAGCGATGCGCCGCGTCATAGCTGGTATGCCGCCCATGGGTATGCGTCGGTCCGGGTTGACATGCGCGGCTCGGGTGACTCCGAGGGTCTGATGAGCGACGTGTGCACCGCGCAGGAGATTGCCGACGGGGTTGAGGTGATCAACTGGCTGGCCGCGCAACCATGGTGCAACGGCCGGGCGGGCATGTTCGGCATCTCGTGGGGTGGCATTAGCGCTTTGCAGGTGGCCGCGCTCGCTCCAGAGCCACTGAAGGCCATCGTCACGGTCTGCTCCACGGACGACCGCTACGCCAACGAAGTGCACTACTTCGGCGGCGCAGTCAGCGACGCGATCAACTGGGGCACAGGCGCGCTGAAGAACACCGCCCGTCCACCGGATCCGACCCGCGTCGGACCGGCGTGGAAGGAGCAGTGGCTGCAGCGCCTCCAGGCGCTCGAGCCGTGGTCGTCCACCTGGCTGTCGCATCAGGAGCGCGATGACTACTGGAAGCACGCAAGCGTGTGTGAGGACTACGGTGCGATCAAGGCGGCGGTCCTCGCCGTGGGCGGCTGGGCCGACTCCTTCCGCGACACTGTCTTCCGGCTGCTCGAGAATCTCTCCAGCCCGGTCAAGGGCATCGTCGGGCCCTGGGCGCACCAGTACCCGGACATGGCGCACGATCCCGGACCGGCGATCGGGTTCCTCCAGGAGACACTGCGCTGGTGGGACCGCTACCTCAAGGACGTCCCAACGGGTGTGGAGGACGATCCGGCGCTCCGTGCCTACCTCCAGGACGCGGTCCCACCCGCCACCCGCTATGCCACGCGCCCCGGTCGGTGGGTGACCGAACCCTCCTGGCCCTCACCGAACGTCACCACGCGCACCATGGGGCTCGGCGACATGTTCTGCCGCGACGCTATCGGTGTGGACCTGGTACCGGTGGACACGCCCCAGCACTGCGGAATTGACGCGGGCCGCTTCATGCCTGGCGGCGGCCCGGCTGATTTGCCGCCGGACCAGCGCGAGGAGGACGGCCGATCAGTGTGCTTCGACACCGCGCCCCTGACACAACCGGTCACCGTGCTCGGTATGCCAGCAGCGAAGCTGCGCCTGCATGCCGACGGGGCGGCGGCCAACCTGATCGTGCGGCTGTGCGACGTCGCACCGGACGGCGCGTCGACGCTCGTCACCCGTGGCTGCTTGAACCTCCAGCGCCATGAGGGAATGGACCGCACCGTCGACCTGCCGCCCGGATCCGTCGTGGACGTGACCGTACCCATGCTCGCGATCGGCTACGAGGTTCCGGCTGGACACCGCATCCGGCTCAGCGTCTCCACGGCCTACTGGCCTTGGGTGTGGCCGCACCCGGTACCGGCGCGGGTCGCGCTCGACCCGGCCGGTAGTGAGGTCGTCCTGCCGGTGCGAGGTGCCGACGCGCCGTCCGAACCAGTCCGCTTCGAGCCGCCCGTGCAAGCCGACCCGTACCCGGCTCGGTCGGGTGAACGCCAGGTGCACTTCAACCCGGAAACCATGGAGTGGCGGCTCACCCTCGATCCAAATGAGAGATGCAGCCTAACCTTTCCCGATGGCCTGCAGTACGAGCATCGAGAGTTGATGAGCTACTCGATCCGCTCGGACGATCCGGCAAGTGCGCGATGCGATTCAGAGTGGTACGTGCGGTTGCAACGACCGGGGTGGGACGTCGAGATCAGCGTCACAGGCACCATGCAACTGGAGGACGACAATTTCGTCACAGAGTACGAACTGGCGGCCACACTGGACGGAGAGCAGGTTCATCAGCGCAGGTGGCATGACCGCACTCCGCGAGCAAACCCG
Organism: Mesorhizobium sp. M0243; assembly: GCF_040321775.1. Classification (NCBI taxonomy): domain Bacteria; kingdom Pseudomonadati; phylum Pseudomonadota; class Alphaproteobacteria; order Hyphomicrobiales; family Phyllobacteriaceae; genus Mesorhizobium; species Mesorhizobium sp. M0243. The sequence continues at coordinate 2,590 of NZ_JAMYSF010000041.1, forward strand.
GGGGAAATGATGAATTGACCGCGCCCCGCACCCGCCAAGACCGCCAGCGGTAGCCCAGCGCCTGTGCATCCCCGATTGAACGCTAGACGGTATGACGTGACCGGTGGTCGTTGAAGCCGGTTGCGGCCGGGGCGTCGCTCACAAGATTCGTGGGTTGCCGGGCGGGGGCTGCCTACTTGGCCTATCCACCGTTTGTGGGAGGCCCCGGGCGTGTGCCGAGCGTAGGAGTGTGAGTTGTGTGCGTCAAGTTCTGCAAAATGGCGTGGCATTGCGGTGACGTCGGCGTGTCCGCCGCGCAGCCCCCGTGTTTAGCGGAGCGGCGGACACATAACGGTGCTCAGGCGGCCAAGGCCCTCAGGCTCTCCTTCTTGTGCTCGCGCAGATGATCCATGTTGAGATAGCGGGTCGCCTCGAGCCAGTTCTCGTGGATCTCCACCGCCAATGCCCGAACCAGCCGCAGACAGCTCCGCGGGTTGGGGAAGATGCGAACGACCAGGGTGCGCCGCTTGATCTCCTGGTTCAGCCGCTCCAGCATGTTCGTAACCGGTATGATCATGACGGTGCCATCCGATCCCCGCTGGAGATGAGCGATTTTCGGCGTATGGTGCGACCATCCGGGACAGGGGCACCGGGAGCACGCCAAGTGCGGGCAGGCCGATGTATTCGATGAGCTGCGAGCTCGCGTTAGTAGCTGGCCGCCCCTGCGACCTGCCCGGTTGCGCCGAGAGCGCGGATCCGTAGGTGTCGCGTCGCCCGCCGGCTCCCGACTGTTTGAGGAGAGGGAGCCGATGAGACGTGTGATTGGAATGGACATCCACCGCACCTTTGCGGAGGTGGTGGTTTGGGAAGACGGCCGGCTGCGCCATCACGGACGGGTCGACATGACCCGCTCGGGACTGGAAGGGTTCGGCCGCAGTTTGCGACGGACGGATGAGGTTGTCGTCGAGGCCACGGGCAACGCCATGGCGGTGGTGCGGGTTCTGTCGCCCTATGTCGGCCGGGTGATTGTCGCCAACCCGATGCAGGTGAAGGCGATCGCCCATGCCAGGATTAAGACCGACAAGATCGATGCCGGCGTTCTGGCGCAGCTCCATGCCAGCGGCTTTCTGCCGGAGGTCTGGGTACCTGACGAGCGGACCGGGCGGCTTCGTCGCCTCGTCGCGCGGCGCAACCAGGTAGTTCGGCATCGCACGCGCGTGAAGAACGAGGTGCATGGCATCCTGCAGGCGCACCTAGTGCCGAAGTGCCCGCATGCCGATCTGTTCAACAATCGCGGTCGCGCCTGGCTCGAGCGGCAGGTGCTTCCCGACGACGAGCGGGCCGCCATCGCTCGCCACATCCGCGAGATTGACCGCCTGGCCGAGGATCTGGCCGACCTCGATCGCGACATCGCCCGGGAAGCGATTGATGATGTGCAAGTCCGGCGGCTTCAGACGATCACCGGCGTCAATGCCATCGTCGCGAGCGGTATCATCGCCGCCGTCGGCGATATCCGGCGGTTTCGCGAACCGCAGAAGCTGGTGAGCTACTTCGGCCTCAATCCGCGTGTGCGCCAATCCGGTCTTGGCTTGGCGCAATATGGCCGGATCAGCAAACATGGTCGTTCCCATGCCCGCGCCATGCTGGTCGAGGCCGCCTGGGCGACGGCGAAGGCGCCCGGACCGCTCAGGGCCTTCTTCCTACGCATCCGTAACAAGCGCGGCCATCAGGTCGCAGCCGTGGCACTCGCCCGCAAGCTCGCCGTGTTGATCTGGCATCTGCTGACAAAGGAGCAGGACTACTTCTGGGCTCGCCCGGCGCTGGTGGCGGCAAAGCAGAGGCAGCTCGCTCTCAAGGCCGGCGCGCCGGGCGAGCGCGGTGTCGGTCGCCGCGGTTCGGCTTACGCCTACAACGTGAAGGAGTTGCGAAACAGCGAGAAAGCCGCGGCCGAGAATGCCGAACGTGCCTACGAGCTAATGGTTCGGCATTGGCGGTCACGAGTGCCGAAGCGGCGCACGGACGCCACAAACGAGGAACGACTATAACGGCTGCGTGGCGGCACTCTCATCCTCTCGCACCACTCTTTGCCACGTGGTCGTCCGTGCCGGACAAATATAGCACAAGGAAATGTGGCGGCACGACCGACGCCCTCGGTCCGCTCCAGAATGGCGCCGTGCTCGACGCAGTCAAGGCGTGGCCTGGAAACCTCGCAGCCGGCCGTGGCGCCATCGCACCGGCCAGCCTTGACTGCGTCTCGACACGCTCGCGTGGGAAATCCTGTGGGCCGGGACGAAGAAACAGGCTCACCTGAGCCGAACAAAGAAACGCAACAGGAATCGAAAAAGTCGAAATCAGGGTTGTCGATGTCATCCGTCGACTTCATGTGCTTGTGGTGAGCTAGCGGCAGCCGATAGAAGCTCAGCGTCTCCTCGATGTTGTCTTCCACCCAGTTGACCAGCTTCGGGTATTTGGACTGCCATTTGGCGATCCACTGCGCCAGGTCGCGTTTGACCTCGGCAAGGTCGCGCCGGTCGTAGAACCATCTGAGCTCCATCAGGCAATCGTCGTCGACCTTGCGCGGCACGTAGTCGAGCGCGTTTCTAAGGAAGTGCACGTAGGGGCTGTTGAATAAGCCTGCTTTTCTGCCGGTTGACTCGCATCGGGAGGCTCTGATCTCAGAACTGCCGGTATGCCGTCTCAGAGCTCGTTGACGGGTTCCAGGGGGAGTATAAGCATCACCAAACCCAGAAAATGGGCAAGCAAAGCGGCCGCCAGTCGCTTCAGGTTGACCGCCGCCGCGGTGAGATAGGCCTGAATTTTCATGTTGCCGAGACCGCGCCGGACCGCCCGGGCGAGGCCGTGCCAATTCTTGGCCTCGCCGTGATAGCCTTCCGAGCGCCACCTGTGGCGCTGATAGAGCTGCTTGTCCTCTTCCGACCATCGCTCGCGGCGCCTGCGCGCCCGCAACAAGGCCGGATAGTCGTCGCCCAGGATGACCGCCTTGTTGACCCGCCCTTTGGACAAGCAGATGGAAGCAAGATCGCAGCCGACACAGTCTCGGGCGCGCGAGTAGAAGAAGCGCCCGTGCTTTACCCGCCGGGTCGGGCGCAGGATCTTGCCGCGCAGGCATTTGAGGACGTCGTGCTTGGCGTCGTAGCGGAAGCGGCGTAGCGGTACGGGACTTCGGATCGGCTCAGCCTTGGCCGGGATCAAAGCTTCGATGGCGCGAGACTCGAAAGCTCCGTAAACCTTGCATAGGCATAGCCGGCATCGGCAGTGACGGTGCTGACGGAGAGCCCCGTCGCCTTCATCGTGGCATCAATCCGCTCGACGATCATCTGCCCTTCGTTGATCTCGCCCGTGGTCACGGCAACATCCAGAACCACGCCGCGCAGATCATCAACGACGGCATGTTGCTTGTAGGCAGGCTCCAGCCGGCGATTGCGGCCATTGGTGGCCATGCTGGCATCCGGGTCGGTGACGCGCAGACCTTCTTGAACTTCCCGGTCTTGCGGCTCCTTTTGAGAGCGGCCTCAGCATCCTCGTTCACCGACCTCACAGCCTCGATATGGCGCACCGCCAGGCTGTCCCAACTCACGTCAGCTCGGATCAGTGAAGCATCGACATGAACCACCTCGCCCTTCGCGATCTTTGCCTCGATGCAGGCCTGGACGCTGCGCTCGAAAATCCGGCGGAACCGATCCTCGCCCCAGCGCTGGCGGATGCGTGTCAACGAGGAATGATCCGGCAGCGCTTCATGCAGGCCATAGCCGACGAACCACCGGATGGCGACGTTGACCTGCGCCTCGCGCATCAGCCGGCGATCGTGCACAATCCCGAGCAGGAAGCCGGCGAGCATCAGGCGAACTGCGACCTCGGGATCGATGCCCGGGCGACCATTGTCATTGCAATAGAGATCCGCGACGTCGCCGTGCAGCCATGACAGATCAAGCACACGGTCGACCTTGGCTAGAACATGGTCATCGGGAACAAGTTGTCGTAGCGAGCCGGTCATGAACAATTCGAGCTGATCCCGCTCTTTCCGGCCGAGCATCGCGAATCCTCCGGCGAATCAACGATTGCTCATTTGAATCAGTGGCAGAGGACTTATTCAACAGCCCCACGTAGCAGCGCTGCCAGACCGCTTCGAGCAGCACTTCGCGGATTGCCGCCCTGAGCCCCGGATGGTCGTCGGAGACGACGAACTCGACGCCGGCGAGCCCGCGATTCTTGAGCCCCGTCACGAACTCGCGCCAGCTCGAATGGCTCTCCCGGTTGGCCAGCTCCACGCCCAGAACCTGGCGCCGGCCCTCCCAATCCACGCCGATCGCCACCAGCACCGCCTGGCTGGCGATCACGCCCGCCTCGCGAGCCCGCTCATAGCGCGCGTCCAAGATGAGATACGGATAGCTTTCCTCGAGCCGCCGCGTGAAGAACGCCTTGAGCGCCTCATCCAGCCGCATCGTCGCCTCGCTCACCGTCGAGGCCGAGAAAGAGTGGCCGCACAGTTCCTCCGTCACCGCCTTCACCTTGCGGGTCGAGACGCCCTGCACGTACATCTCGACCAGCGCCGACACCAATGCCTTCTCCGAACGCTGGTAGCGCTCAACTCCGTCGAGAACCGGCCAGCCCGATCCTGCGGAACGCGAAGCTCCAGCACCCCGACCCGCGTCACCAGCTTGCGCTCGTAATAGCCGGACCGGTAACTCGTCCGCTCCGCCGTCCGCTCGCCTTTCTCGGCCCCGATCGCCTCCGTCATCTCGGCTTCAAGAACCTCCTGCACGACACTCTGCAATGCCTGGCGAAAGCCGTCCTCATCCGACAACAGCAACGCTTTCAACTCGCCTCTGCTCAGTCTAACGTCTCGATTGGTCATGGCACTTCCCCTTCCACGGGAATCGGTGATCGCAACGTCACCACCGTGCCATGGCCGCTCGCCCCTCAGAGCAAGCCCCGTTCTCTCTCCAAAACTTTTTGCAGAACCTTCAGCACATCTGTGGACGCCCCCGTGAGCGCAAGAAGAATCTTCGAAAGGCAGTATAGCGGCGCGTAGTCGGGTGCTGACATCTGTCCGGCCTCTGATGCGGCCTTCCATTTGCCGCCGGCCCGTACGGGAGTTCGCCGATCGGATCCATATCACTACCGCGCGCTCGAAGCGCTCTGTGCTGAACTGGTTTTTTTCCGATCCGTCTCTCATCGACTGTCGCGCCATACCTCTCCGTGTGACCTTCCTACACCTGCGACGACCTCAGACCGAGCTGCTATGCTGCCACGGCCGGAGCCCTGTAGGTCCCACCTCTTGCCATGAGCGCCCAGACGATGCGGGCCATCTTGTTGGCAAGAGCGACGACCACAAGCATTGGCGGCTTGCGGGCGAGCATGCGCCCAAGCCACGATCCTTTTCGAATGCCTCGCCGACGAGCATGACGCACGACAGCGCTCGCTCCGATGATAAGCAGGCGCCGCAAAGTACGCTCGCCCATCTTCGATGTTGCACCGAGCTTCTGTTTACCGCCGGTTGAGCGTTGCAGCGGCGTCAGGCCCAGCCAAGCGGCGAAGTCGCGCCCCTTTCGGAAGATTGCGGCGCAAGGCGCCAGTGCAACCAGAGCCGTTGCCGTTATCGGACCAACGCCGGGGATTGTTGCCAACCGCCGCACGTCTTCATCCTCTCGGGCACGCCGTGCAATCTCGGCATCGAGCTGCTTGATCCTTTCCTCCAGCGATCTCAGCGTATCGACCAGCATGGTGAGGGCCAGGCGGGCTGCTTTTGGCAGATCGCCCTCAGGATCCTCTACCTTTTCCATCAGCTTGGCGGTGTGAGAAGGGCCCTGGGCAACGACCAGTCCATATTCTGCGAGATGGCCGCGCAAGGCGTTGATCGTCTGGGTGCGCTGCCGCACCAGCAGATCACGAGCCCGGAATACGGCCGCACTCGCCTGCTCCTCCTCACTCTTCACGGCGACAAAGCGCATGGTCGGCCGCTGCGCGGCCTCGCAGATCGCCTCGGCATCGGCGGCGTCGTTCTTCTGCCGCTTCACGAAAGGCTTCACATAGGATGGCGGGATCAGACGAACGGTGTGCCCGAGCTTGCCGATCTCGCGCGCCCAGTGATGCGCCCCAGAACAGGCCTCCATGGCGACCAAGCAGGCCGGCTGCCCAGCGAGAAATGCAAGCACCTTGTCGCGTCGCAGTTGCTTGCGGAAAACAATGGCGCCCGCCGCATCGGCTCCATGCGCCTGAAACACATTCTTCGCTAGGTCCAACCCGATCGTGTTAACTTCCATTGTGGATGCTCCCTCTCTTACGGTGGCTGTCAAACACCACCATTCTGGCACATCAATGCCGTCGAGGGGGCGTCCACATGGGGTAATCGCGGGAGCGACGCGCCCTGGAACCGATCATAGCCTTGGAGGGTGGCTGTTCCCCGATAAGATGGAAATACGGGCTCACGACTGGACGCCGGGCCCAGCATCAACGGAGAACAGCCATGGAAGAATATATCGGTCTCGACGTGTCGATGAAAGAGACGGCAGTGTCGATCCGCCGTGAAGGCGAACGGATCTGGCGCGGGAAGTGCGCATCTGATCCCAGGATCATTGCCGAGCTTGTCCGCAAGCGGGCGCCGGCCGCAAAGCGCGTCGTGTTCGAAACCGGCCCGCTGTCAGTTTGGTTCTATCATGCGCTGCGCGCCGAGGGATTGCCAGCCATCTGCATCGATGCGCGCCATGCCAAAGCCGCTCTCGATATGGCGGCGAACAAGACGGATGCGAATGACGCCGATGGTTTGGCGCGTCTTGCTGAAGCAGGATTCTTTCGCGAGGTGCGCGTGAAAGGCTTCGACAGTATGTTGACCCGCACGCTCGTGGCAGCACGCACTCGGCTGGTCCGGATCACCGTCGAGCTTTCCAACCAGATCCGAGGGATCATGAAAACGTTCGGCTTGCTCGTTCCCGCCGGTAAGGGAACTACATTCGAAAAGAATGTCCGGAGCCTTCTTATCGATCAGAGCGAGCTTGCTCCTGTCGTCCTACCGATGTTGGAAGCCTGGCGCAGCATTCGCATCCGTGCCGCCGAGCTTGGGCGCCAGCTTGTCGCAGATGCACGTCAAAGCCAAGCATGCCGCATACTCATGTCGATCCCCGGCATCGGCGCCATTACCGCAACCTCTTTCGCCACTGCCATTGAAGATCCGGGCAACTTCAAGAAGTCCCGCTCTGTTGCCGCTTGGATCGGCCTGACAACTCGCGCTACCAATCGGGAGAAGTCGATTATGACGGCCATATATCCCGACGCGGCGATCGACATTTGCGGGGACTTCTCTATGAGGCTGCGGCGGTCATCCTGACACGCAGCTCGATCGACAGCAGCCTGCGCACGTGGGGCCTCAAGCTCCGGGAGAGGGTTGGCTTCAAACGAGCTGCCGTGGCTGTGGCGCGCAAACTGGCGGTGATAATGCATTCGATGCTCAAGACCGGTGAGTTCTTTGATCGAAATGCAGGCGCCACAGCATGAAATCTTGCGAATAGCGTTCAGGATCTGAGCGCCTGAGACGTCCCTGCCGGGACGTGAGCCGAGCCATTCCGCTGATGGGGTTGCACCGCTGTCTCAGCAAAGTGCGTCGTCCACATTGAAGGCTCGTCCGCGGAGCTCCATCATGCGGCGACTGATGTCGACCGCGAAGACAACCATGCACCCGGCAGCGTCGTCTCGACGCAATTACATGCTTGACGTCCCAGCGGCGATTAGACAACACCATCACTATCGGAGTGTGGGGCTCGACGTGCACGCCAGGTCGGTGGTTGCAACAGCGTGTGCTGGACGCGGAACTTGAAGCCCATTATCCGCTGCAGTTCCGCATGTCGTGCAAGGTCCTGGCTCAGCATGATGCGCTCCCCGGCCAAGGCTGGGCGATCTGAAGCAGCATATTGACGTCTACCTTCGCGTAATGGGCGGTCGTGTCGACCGATCGATGGCGAAGCACGGTTCCGATCGTGTCGAGCGTGGCGCCAGCCAGCAGCATGGCAGTCGCTGCGGAATGCCGGAGCAGATTGGCGCCTCTGGAAGGAGCTTCGTCGATGCCCGCCCTCTCAAGCGCGAGTCTGACAATGCTTGAGACGCTCGAACTCGCCAGTGGCTGATGCGGTGCAACGGTCCGCAGGAAAATCTGCTCGCAGGCGGCGTCTGGACGCGCTTCTCGCAGGTAATCGATGATCGCGTCGCCGGCGGCCTGGGGCAGCGGAAGCCGGATCTCGCGGCGTCCTTTGCCGCGGACACGTAAGGCTTCCTCCCGCCAGTTGATGTCGTCGAGGCGCATGTCCCGAACGTCACCGGCACGTAGGCCGAGACGCGCGAGCAGCAGCAGGATCGCACAGTCGCGGATGCCCCGCGACGTCGTGACATCGCACGATGCGATCACCCGATCTACTTCCGCGGTAGAGATGTAGCGCGGCAATGCCGATAATCGCCATTGCGGGACCGCCGGGATGGCCTGATCAAGGCCTGGTTGGCATAAGCCTCGGACAGCGAGATATCTAAGGTAGCCCCTCAGCGCCATCGTCATCGTCTTGAGGTAGGCCCGCGAGCTTCGTTGGGCCTCGTCAAGGACCACTTGCCGAATGAGACCGGCATCGTACAGCTTTGGATCACGACCGAGAGCGGGAAGCAGCCGCATGACCATACGGCCATGGCGGCAAATGGTGCGTTCGGAAATCCCCCGGTGCCGTCTCAGCCAGGTTTGGAATGCAAGGATCTGGTCGTCATGGGCGCGCGGCGTATCCTGCCTCAAGGCATTACCACCCCGCATTCCGCTAGAAAGCTCACAAACCGCCGCGCTCGGTTCACGTATTTGGCGGAGAGATAATCGGCTCGGCGGATGCCGGGACAGCGGCATCGATGCCGCGCAGAGCGGCGAACGGCATCGTCATCAACTGCAGCGACGGCGATCTTTGCGCCGCAACCAACGGGGTCATGGGCGATTCTTTTTCATCTACCTCAAAAACCAGTTGACAAGTCACGACAATATGTCGACATATTAGCGACATCGAAGCTGACCGCCCGTGAGACGACTTTCCCAAGCTTGCTCCGTACGTTACGCAGACGGAATATCAAATGCGTTTACTCAACTGAGTGGCACCGCCAACGGCGGTCTGGGACTTTCAGGGCCTTCGACTAGCTCGTGACGGATAAAATTAGGAGAAGAAGGTTTATATGAACGGCAAGAATATTGTGCAGGCGTTTGAGACTTCAGAATATAGAGCTCGCCTGGATAAAGTCAGTGCTTTGATGTCAGATGCTGGAATGGACGCGTTGCTTGTCATCTCACAGTCAAATCAGTACTATCTCCTGGGACACGATTCCGCTTCTAGCCAGCCGCAGGCTTTGCTCGTTACGTTGGATGACGATCCGTTTTTTATCTTGCGCAAGATGGACGCCGACACAGCAGCCGACGCCGGATGCTGGCTTCCGCAGGACCGGGTTATCGGATATGCCGAAAGTTACGTAGGCGGCTCCGAAGGCGCCAGTGGGTGGGAACCGATCGGGCGGTTCGTCAAGGACAAGGTGGGAGCGTCTGCGCGTATTGGCGTCGAACTATCTCGGCTGGGCCTGTCCGACTACCCGAAGCTTGTCGGCGCATTGGGAGGCCAGGAGCCGCGTGATGGTGACGGCCTGGTATCGGCATGTAGGCTGGTCAAGTCCGAGCGTGAGCTGTTTTATATGACCGAAGCGGCCGCCATAGCAGACCGGGCGATGCTTGCTGGCATGGACAAGATCGCCGTCGGCATGAGGCATTGTGAGGTGGCGGGCACACTCATGTCGGTGCTCTGCGCCGGGACCGAGAGCATTCCCGGCGGACCGCCGTCGTGGCCCCCTCACATCCGTGGTGGCGAGTTTGCCAACGCGCCACACCAAGCGTGGATGGACGACGTATTTGCGGCGGGGCAGCAGTATTATCTGCAGTGTACCGCTAGCCGGCGACGGTACGAGGCTCCAATCACGCGGATCGCTCATATGGGCCCGGTTACACCACACCGGAAGCGTCGGCATGAGGGTGCCATGGCGGGATTCCACGCTGCCGTCGGCGCGATGCGCCCGGGCGCGACGTGCAGTGATGTCGCGCGCGCATTCCAAGCGGCTATTCGGCCGTACGGCCTCACGAAGGAGGGGCGCATGGGCTACTCCACTGGTATTGACACCGTTGATGGCCCGAGCTTGGCGACCAACAACGATACCGAGCTCGTGGCCAACATGACTTTCCACTTCGAGTCTAATTTCATCGAGCGCGGTGAAATCTACCTATTGGCCGACACGGTCCGGGTTACCGAAGATGGTGGGAAGCTGATGAGCACCGTCCCGCACGCCCTTTTCGAGCGCCCAGCATGAAGCGCCTGAGCAACGACAACTCGCTCAACAGAGTCGGCGATTTGCGACCTTTCTTGCTGAAGTAAGCCGCGGAACCGCTGACGAGCCCTCCTTTAAACGTGTAGCCTTACGGGGGTAGCAGAGGCCCATGACTACTTAAAGTAGATTATCGATACACTGCCAACATTTGAGTCAGGATACCTGCAACATGACGCTCGTCTCGATACCCAACCTCGATCTCGTCGTTTCGCCAGTCGACAACAATGTGCACTGGAATCTGGCAAACTATCGCCGGCAAGGTTTTCAGAACCTGCACACCATCGGTCGTTACGTTACGTCGTTTCGTTCCCAACGCGTGCTTCCGTTTAGGAAAGATATCGACTGGACTATTGGTGAGCGACCAGACGTCGCCCGGTTCCTGTCGGCACCCCATTTCTCCGGATTCGTTGTGGCGCGTGACGATCGCGTCCTATACGAATCTTATGCTTCGGACTTCGGACCGGACAGGCCGCATGCCACCATGTCAATCACAAAGGTGACCCTGAATATCATGCTCGGCCGGTGCGTCGCAGATGGCCTTCTTGATCTCGACCGACGGGTCAAAGAGTATTTACCCGAGATCGGGACGGGCTACGGAGAGGCGACTGTTAGGGCAGTAGCCGACATGAATGTCGTCAACAACTATAGCGAGAGCAGTAACGTTCCTGGCGCTACTCCCTGGTTTTCCGTGGAGGCCGCTGCAGGTTTGCGTTCGCCACCCGATGACGGGATAGAGTTGACGATCCGCTCGGTCCTTCGCGGCATCACCGGAGACGATCTTGTCAACCGAACCGGTCACCTGATTTACAAGACTGCTAGCACCGAACTGCTCGGCTGGATCGTCGAGCGGGTGAGTAAGCGGCCTCTCAGCAGTTGGCTCATCGAGATCGTGGAGGGGGCAGGCCTTGAGGGCTCGTTCCATATCGCTTGCGATCCCGAGGGTGTACCGTTGCTCGGTGGCGGCGCCTCTCTTTCTGCCCGCGATCTCGCGCGCGTCGGCCTACTCTTCGCGCGTAGAGGTAAAGGTGTTGACGGACGTAGTGTCGCCGATGCCGCCTTCATCGAAGAAACACGCCGAGATCCAGGACCTCCTTGGCCAAAGCCGCGAGAGGGGATGTACTATAGCCGGCAGACGACGACCAACGGCACTTGGATCGGCCACGGGGGCTTTGGGGGGCAATACCTGCTCGCTAACCCCGATACCGGCATCGTGGTGGTCTATATGGCCGTCTTCGAAAACCACAGCGGCGATAGTGGGGAGTTTTACCCCCCTTTAATCCACATGATGGCCGACCTAGCAGCAGATGAAGGGCCGACCTTGCAGCATCGGATTAAACAGGACACATCTGGGACCTAGTTGGCGCGGTGCTTGTCCTGGTTGTGGTGGCGAGCGCGATTTTTGGTCCGCTCATCATCACACATGAAACTATCCGCATTATGGTGGGGCCTCGTTTGGCAGGCCCTGCAGCAGATTTTCTTCTTGGCACGGGTCAACTCGGCCGTGACACTTTTCCCTTACCTCATGGGCGTCCGCGTCCCGCTGAGGTGGTGGGACAATTGGCTTAACGGCGAGCCCGCCCACAGTATGGAGGGAGAGCCCTCAGCGCGAGCTGTCGAGCACGCACAGAGACGCCGAATGGATCGGGTTGAACGACCTGGGGCCGCATTTTGTGCATCCGGGCGAGTTCGGCTACTATGAAATCGTCGCAACCGAGGTCGGGAAAGCCTATTTCCCGGAACGGCTGCACGTCGCGGAGGCGCACTATCACCAATTCGAGATTCCGGCCGGCGCCGACCTCTTGGCCAAAGGCGAGCTATTTGAGCACCAAGCATTCCGTTACGGCGAGAAGGCCTTTGGATTCCGAGGCAAGTCCCTCCGTGTTTCGCCGATGGCAGCAAGACCCGGGAAAATACGTTAGACCAGGCGCCCAGGACCGTGCCAAGCAGGACAGGCTGATGAACATCCATGACGCCGCGCAACATGCTTGGTTCATGGAGTTCCTGCGCTTTTTCGAGCCGGCCGTGGAAGCTGCCTGTTTGACTAAGCGCCGGTCGTCAGCGGGTGGAAAAAATGGTGGCCTGTAAGCCAAATGAACGGCCGTTCTCAACTGCGGGGTCCGGGTTGATCCGGGGCGTGGGAGTAGACTGGCGCGACACCGGCTTTTTGTGCATCGAACCGAATAACCATCGGTTTCTGACGGCCTGTCTGGTGACCTCTGCCTGCTAAGTCCCCGTTCATCCCCTGAGCCCGTAGTGATGTTCTACCGTTCGATTGAAGGACCCCTCAGATTCGCTTTCTTGATGGTCGACGGGATGTCCATGATGAGCTTCGCATCTGCGACGGAGCCCCTCCGTGCGGCAAATCGAGTGCTTGGACGCGAAGCCTTCGTTTGGGAATTATGTACAGTCGACGGTAGTCCGGTCACCGCTTCCAACGGGGTGGTGTTCAGCGGGGCACGCGTGGACGGCGTGCTTGCACGATCCCATGCCCTGTTCGTTTGCGGCGGTGTGCGTGTAGATCGGTCTGATCAAAAGCCGTATCTAACTTTGTTGCGTCGCGCTGCGCGCCTTGGTGTCATGCTGGGAGCGCTGTCGACCGCCAGCTATTTGCTTGCAAAAGCGGGTTTGCTGGATGGCTATCGATGTACTATCCATTGGGAGAACCGCAGCGCGTTCGAGGAGGAATTTCCAAACATTCGAATGAGTTATTCCTTGTATGAACTTGATCGAAATAGGCTCACTTGCTCTGGCGGCACGGCCGCGATGGACATGATGCTGCATATCATTGCTGACCGATACGGTCTGGATATCGCACGCGCTGTTGCCAACCAATTCCATCATGAGCGAATTCGCGACGCGCAAGAGGATCAGCAGGGCGGACGATTGCAGCAATTCGGCGCGCTCCCGCCGCCGATGCAGACCGCAATCCGAGCAATGCAAGAAAATATCGAGTCTCCGATCGGAATAAAGTATCTTGCTACTCATGCGCGAGTTAGTCCGCGACAGCTTGAGCGTCAGTTCAACATCCACCTCGGGATCAGTCCGGCCCGCTACTACCTGTCGCTGAGGGTAGAAAGGGCGCGGGAACTTTTGATCTACACAGAGCAGCCGGTAACAGACATCTCTTTGGCGGCTGGGTTCGGCTCAGCGTCGCATCTGTCCCGGTGGTTTCGAGAGTTTTACAACATACGCCCTATGGACCTACGTAGGAGTGCGAACTTACGTTCAGCTTACACAAAATCCCGAATTCCTGAACACTCAGAAGCCTTGGCGGCCGACCGCGATGTCAAGAAGAAGCCAAGTTAGACAGCCTCTACACAGGCCGAGTGGAGAGTGCTGATCGATCCAAACGGACGCGCTCCTCTTTGCCGTCCGGGCATGCCCCAGTTATTGATGAGGCCAAAAGCTGGAGCTTCTCCAGCGCATGGAGGCGGGCGAAATCGTCAGCAAGTTAGCAGATGAAGTTGGTATCAGTCGCCAACGACTTTACGAGTGGCGTGATCATGGTAATCTGAAGTCACGTCGGCGTGGCCGGCGATCGTGGTCGAGTAGCTCAGCCATTCGGCTTTCGCCCTCACAGATCCGGGCGGGCGGATTTCCCGCACCCGGCTCTTCCCAAGGGTAACCCGCGTTATATCCGTGCCTGCGCCCAAGTTCGAGTGATGCGCGTAGTTGGCAGGGGGAAGCGCGCCGTCAGGGTCTCGAACTCCGACCAGCCCATGCGCCGGCTTTTCTGGCTGCGCCGTCTCAGACACTGTAGCCATATCCGGCGGCATTTGCCGATGGAATCCGTTGAGCGCTGGGTAGTTGTGCGGCCTGCCGTAGTAGCCGTAATGTCCACGCAGAACGGCGGCGAACCACCTGTGTGCGTATTCCAATGATTCCGGACGGTGATTCCGAGACGAAACCGGACACCTATTCCGATAGAATACCGGACGCGATTCCGAGGCGAAGCCGGACGGCTTAGAGCGCCTCTGGGTCTCTTTCGATAATTGTCGACGAACTCGTTTTCGGTCAAGCGGGAGTTGCGTCTGGGACTGGCAGGACCTTGTGTTTGCGCATGCTTTCCCCGGAAAGTTCGATGCGATAGGCGTTATGAACAAGGCGGTCGAGAACGGGTGATCCACGGGAATTTGACTTGTGAGGATGGTGGAACGCTTCTCGTAGCGATCCTCGACGATTTCCAGGAGATCGCGGCGTTGTTCGTCGTTGAGCTTCTCCGGCCCCCAATCGTCTAAAATAAGCAAGTCCGTTTTGGCCAGGCTCTTGAGCAGCTTCGCGTAACGGCCGTCTCCGCGGGCAAGGGCGAGCGAGGCGAAGAGGCGCGGCACACGGTGGTACGCGACCGAGAGATCCTCGCGACATGCCTTGTGGCCGAGCGCGCAGGCCAGCCAGCTTTTCCCGACGCCAGTCGGACTGGGCTCATAATGCCCGTTATCAGGATGGCGAGGCAAAGAAGATTGTCCGTTACGCCTTTCATCCACGTTCGGGCGGGGAGATTTTCGTCACAGGCCGTCAGCGTTATTGCGGTGAGCCGGCCTATGTCGGGCGACAACCGGATGGCAGCCTGGCGCTGATTCCGATCTGGATGACGGAAGAGATCGCCCTGACGATGGCGGTTCGCGAGGCGCCCCGTTTTCCCCTTTCATGCCTGCGCGACCTGCGCCGCGAGATCGATGCATGTCTACGTTTTCTGCAGAGCGACTCACGCCAGCCAGGAGACGACCATGCAGCGCAGGCAATGCCGACCCGACCAGCAAAGCCGCGCGACAAGGAGCAGGCATCACGATGCACCTTGTTGGAGTGGTTGAGCGACAATTAATCTGGGCGGACGACCACCATATCGACTGCCGGTGCCCTTTTCGAGTCTGACGTTTTTGCCCGGCGGTTCGTACAAGTATCGGTGGTTGGTGGCGTATCGATGGCGCTTGAGAATGCCCTTCGCCCGAGTTGGTGAACAGTCGAGACGCACACACCAAGCTGCTGGGCTACTTCCTCGCCGGTGAGCATGCCGCTCTCCCGCAGCCGTTCGTACCGGCTCTTCAATCCGTAGGTGCGGCGCACGAGCATGACCTTCTTCAGCGTGAAGGGTTCGCCGCGCCAGTTGCGATACCCGAGTTCATTGAGACGGGCGGCGATCTGCCGGTCGTTGGCGGTCTCCAGCAGCTCGTTCATCAACGACACGACCTGTGCCGGCGTCTTGCGTATCACTGACATTGGCCGTGGTCTGGTCACCGACAGACTCTGCGTGCGCCCGCCGCGCCAAGGGATATGGATGTTGACCTGCGCGTCGACGAGCAGCGTCACATCCTCGATGAGAAGGCCGAGCATGCGCTTGCGTTCGACAACACCGGTGCGCTCGTCGTTCCAGATGCGCGGGAAATCGGCGGCCAGCGCCCTGATGCGCTCCTGCGCTGGCTCGTCCAGCAGCGAGCGGTCGGCCTCGTTCTGGCGCTCGTGCTCGCGCTGGAGTGCATCGAGGTCGCGCAGCCGTGCGTTCCAGTCGGCTTCCAGCGCGTCGGCGACCAGGCGGTTGTCCGGATCGACCTTCAGGTAGCGCCGGCGGGCCAGTTCAGCCTCATAGCGGGCGCGTTGCAGCTGCGTGTCGCGCAGCGCGGCGGACTGCTCCACGCGGTGGGTGATCTCCTGCTGCACGGCAAGCGCGACATCGATCGCTGCCGGCGCCATCGCCTCCAGCAGTAGCGCGCTGACTGCCTCGTCGACCGGAGCGCCGCGCACCCATTGGCAGTGCTTGCCGGCGTGTCGCACGACGGCTTCGTTGCAGACATAATACCGGCGCAGCCGCCCCTCGAATGGCTCGTAATGGACCCGCATGCGTGCACCGCAGCGGCCGCACAGTAGCCGTCCCTGCAACAGACCGCTGCCCTGGCGGGGCATGCGTCCACGCAGGCCAGGTGAAAAGCCGGCGGCGTTCTGTTCAGGGTTGTCTGATTCCGCTCATACTCGGCCCAGGATGTAGCCTTCGTGGGCTTCGGGAATAAGCACCTGCCAGTCGGATCTCTCCACGCGCAGCTGCACGGACTTGAGCCTGGCATTGTAGGCGGTGCGCGTGCGCCCATAGGCGAACGCGCCGGCATATCGCGGGTTGTGCAGAATCTGGAGCACGCGGGAATGGTCGATCTCGCTCCACAGGACGTCGCCCTTGCCGATGCCGCGACGGATACGTCGGGGAAAGAGGATCTTTCCGCCGCGCAGGCGGCGAACGACGGCGCAGACCGAGCCGGTCTCGCGGAAGGTGTCGAACAGGAGCCGCACCGTGTCCTGGATCTGTCGGTCGGGATCGAGCACGACCCGCGCGTCAGGAGTGTAGACCAACCCGATCGGCAACGGCATCTCGAGCTCGCCGCGGCGCGCCTTTTGAGAATGCCGCCTTGCAGCCGCGACTTCAGGATGTGCAGTTCGGCCTCGCTCATCGTGCCCTTCGAACCCGCGACATACTGCCCAGCAACAGCCGCTTGAAGTCGTTGTCCAATATCCGCATCACCCGCATGCCGGCGCGCGCCTCACGGCGTGCGTCATCTCCTGTACGCCGGCGACGCCCACTTTGTCGTCGAACTGCCGGATGGCGGCCGGCTGCTGCTGCCGGCGTGGATGACCGAGACCGGCGCGGCGACGTCGCCGATGGTGGCCACGCCGCGGCTTTCCTTCGCCTGCCTGCGCGAGCTGCGCCGGCTTGTCGACGCGCAGGGCGTATCCTTGTCGCCATCGCTTGAAGCGATTCGCAACGATGGAGACGACGATGCAACAGCATGCCCAAAAGCGGCAACTCGATCTTCTCATGTTGGCGGCCGACGATGTCGTGCCCCGGCTGTTCGATCCAGTGAGGCGCGCGGAGATCGTGAGCCTGCTCAAAGCTCTCCTGAGCGATCGCCTCGCCCCGGTCAGAATACCGGAGGAGACGGACGATGACTAAAATCACTGCCGATCACCTGGCGCGCAGCGCCTATGTCTATATTCGTCAGTCCACCCCGGACCAGCTTGCCAACACCCCGAGAGCCGACGACGCCAGTACGCCCTGAAGACGCGCGCCCGCGCCCTCGGCTGGGTGAATGTGGTCGTCATTGACGATGATCTCGGCCGCTCGGGCGGCGGGACGGCGCGACCGGGTTTCGAACGCCTGCTGGCGGCGGTCGGCAGCGGCGCGGGCGCGGTCTTTGCCCTCGAGGCCTCGCGCCTGGCCCGCAACGGGCGCGACTGGCACACCCTCTTGGAGTTCTGTGCCCTGGTGGGCAGCCTGATCATCCAGCCTTGCCCGCGACCGCGAAATGGCTGCCCACGATGGCGTGAAACACGTGCCCGAGATCGCGTGAAATCGCCGCCCACATTCCGCGAAATGCGCAGCCTGTGCCCGTTTAACCCAATAATCGCCGGTCTCGTGCGCTTCCGGAACACGTACGCCGTGGTCGAGCGCGTTCTCGCGCCAACTTTCATACGCGGTCACATAGTCGAAGGTTGCCTGTGGCGACGGTTGAGTTAGCACGCCGCTATTGAAGACACCGCCGATCAGAATCGTTGTGCCGCGCCTTTCACAGGTCGGAAATAGCGCATCGAGCGCACTGTGATCGAGCAGCGTATAACATCCGGCGTAAGCGCGATTTTCCCTGCACGTTGACGCCGGCGCTTTTGACGGATGGCCTTCGAATTGGGAACGGTATCTGGTCTGATCAGGCTGCTGTTGCTTTGGCGAAGTTGAAGGGCAGCAGATCCTCGATGGCTGCGTTCTCGGGGCGCTGAGGTAGTTCAGTGAGGACGTGGCGCAGCCACGCTAACGGCTCGACGCCACAGGCGCGGCAGGTCAACATCAGGCTGTAGATGACGGCGCTGGCCCTGGCTCCGTCGACGGTATCGCTGAACAGCCAACTTTTCCGACCAGTGGCAAAGATTCTGATGTCACGCTCGAGAAGATTGTTGTCGATCGGCATGCTGCCGTCCTCGGTGTAACGAGTCAGATATCCCCATTGGTTCAGGGTGTAGGAGACGGCGTCGCCGAGCTTGCTGTCCGGCAAGACTTTTGGGGCGATGTCGTCGAGCCATGCCTTGAGAGCATGGAGGATCGGGACACTATGTTGCTGGCGGAAGCGGCGAATGCAGTGATCTCGCGTTTCGCCGTCATCGGGGATTTCGTTCCGCGCCTGCCTTTCAGCCCGATAGAGGTGTTCAAAGAACCGGAGCGCCTGTTCCGGCGGGCCGCCGCCTTTCTTCCTCGCCTTTAGGGCATCGACGAAGCGCCGCCTGGAATGGGCCATGCAGCCAAGATGCGTTGCCCCTTCCAGCGTGCGCCAGGCGGAATAACCGTCACTCATCACGATGCCGCGGTAATCGCCCAAGAAGGTCTGCGGGTGTATCTGGCCGCGACCCGGCTGATAATCGAGCAGCACGATCGGCTCGTCACTGTCGTGGCCGCTCCGGTATGCCCACATGTACGAGGTGCTGGTGGCCTCTCTGTCCATTTCCTTCAGCACCTGGACCGTGGTCTCGTCGCCATGGATGAGGGGCTGCGATCTGAGCCGCAGCTTCAGGGCGTCATAGATGCGGGCGAGATGCTTTTCGCTCGAGCCGATCACCCAGTGACCCAAAGCGCCACGGCTGACAGGAACGCCCGCGCGCTCGAAGGCCTGCGCCAGGCGGTAGAGCGGTGTGCCGTCGACGTATTTGTGAACGAGTGCGAAGGCCAGCGTCGAAGCCGTGGCGATGCTGCCCGGCAAGGGTTGCGCGGGCATCGGCGCGGTCACGACCGGCGTGTTGATGCCGGTACGGTCGCAATGACGGCAGATCCCATGGGGAGTGGATCGTGGCCCGCACTCTGGCAGAGTGGGCCATCGCAACTCGCTCTTTGGAGGCCCTTTCATGCATCTTTCGACCGCCGATCAATCCGAGCTACAAGCCGCTGTCCGCGTGGATCTTGGCGCAATCTTCGTCTCGCTGGAGCTGTCCAGATCGACCTGGCTAGTCACCTCGATTGTACCGGGCAGCGAGAAGATGTCGCGCCACATGGTCGCCGGCGGTGACAGTGCCGGGCTGCTCGTCTGCCTCACCGGGCTGCGCAGCAAGGCCGAGGCGCGCACCGGCACGCTTTATCCGTTGGTGGTGATCCAGGAGGCGGGGCTGGACGGCTTCTGGATCGACCGGGTGCTGAACCGCGAGGACTGGATCGAAAGTCACATCGTCGATGCGGCATCGATCGCGGTGTCGCGCCGCCACCGTCGCGCCAAGACGGATCGGCTCGATGGCGAGGCGCTGATCCGCGCCCTGCTGGCCGTCAAGCGGGGTGAGCCGCGCGTCTGCTCGATGGTCCGGGTGCCGACGCCCGAGAATGAGGATCGCCGCCGGACCAACCGCGAGCGCAAGGTGCTGGTCGCCGAACGGGTCGAGCACGTCAACCGCATCAAAGGCCTGCTCTTCAGCCACGGCATCCGCGACTACGAGCCTTTGCGCCGCGACCGCCGCGATCGCCTGGAAGAACTGCGGACCGGCGATGGCCGCGCCCTGCCGGCCCGCATGAAGGCCCAGATCGGCCGCGAGCTTGACCGTCTCGAATTGCTGCTCGGCCAGATCAAGGCGGTGGAGGCCGAGCGCGACGCGCTGCTCGCCGCGATGGCGGTGGACGCCTCGACGCCGGCGGCGATGTTGCTCAAGCTGAAGGGCATCGGGCCGGAATTCGCGACGATCCTCCACGCCGAAGGGCTGTTCCGGCATTTCAACAACCGAAGGCAGGTGGCCGCCTACGCGGGACTGGCACCTTCCCCATGGAAGAGCGGCAAGATCGATCACGAACAAGGCGTGTCGAAGGCAGGCAATCCGCGGCTGCGAACGACGATGGTCGAGCTTGCCTGGCTGTGGCTGCGCCATCAGCCGGCCTCGGACCTGGCCCGCTGGTTCAGCGAACGGGTGGCGCGCAACGGCGGCCGCCTCAAGAAGGCGATGATCGTCGCGCTCGCCCGCAAGCTGCTGGTGGCGCTGTGGAAATACGCGACCGCCGGCGTCATCATCGAGGGAGCCCTCATGAAAACCGCATGACCGCTTCCACCACCCTTTTCCTCCATTCCGCAAAGGCCTGATCAGCCTTTCGGATCCCAGGTGGGCGAACCGAAAATATGCATGGCCTCAACAGCCGATCGGCAGAATGGTTTCGTCTTCCTGAGCCTGCGCCCGCCGCAAGCGGGATATTGGTGCTGCCGCCCAGGAGCGGCGACCGCATGTGAGGTGGATGAGGCCCGGCGACCGGGCCGCGTCACGTGATCAGGCTCAGACCTTGGACCGAAACTGCGAAGGAGGAAAATCACACTTGACCATGTAATCCCCATGTGAAGCATATTTGAACCGCACATTCTGCGACCTTCGCCTTCACCTCGATATGAAGTTGCTCGGTAACGGCCTCGCCCATGCGATGCATCTGGTGACGGCAGCAAGGACAAGCCTTCTGATCGTCGGGAAGGTCATACTCGACGCGCTCGCGCGGCAGGTTTTCCGGCAAGGCCTTGCGGCCGCGCTTCTTTCCCGTCGCCCCTTCGCTCGCCGGCAAGCCCGTGTCCGGCAGGACAACGACGCCGCCATCTTCGTTGTCGGCGGCGTCCTCATCCGCGGCCTGTTCGGCTTCATTGAAGAGGCGGTCAATGTGCTTTTCACTGCGCGGCGCAAAACGATGCAGTCGTGCAAGCGCCAGCTCTTCCTCGAGTTTGACGACGCGTTCGGTGAGTTGACGGTTCTGCGCCTGCAGCGCAGCAATACGCGCCATCAACGCTTCAACAGTCGGTTCGCCGGGTCGATTCATCAGATTCTTGAATCGAAAGCATGCCGCCGCGTCAACCGCTCAATTCGAGAGCCCTCAACCCGCAACCTGATATTGCCGCACCGGATGGCGGACCATCGCATCGATGTCGATGCCGTCGAGGATCCAGTGCAATTGCTCGGTCGTAAGCGTGACCACCGCTGCCTCCCGGCGCGGCCACCGGAACTTGTCCTCGGTCAGCCGCTTCATTACCAGCACAAAGCCCGACCGATCGAAGAACAGGAGCTTCATCCGGTCGCGACGGCGATTGCAGAATGCAAAAACCGCCGGAGCAAACGGATCGAGCGCCATCGTCTCTTGGACCAGAACCGCAAGGCTGTTGATGCCGGCCCGGAAGTCGATCGGCTCGCGGTGCAGGTAGACTTTCAGGTCAGCGCCCAGTCTGAACATGACCCAGTGCTCCGATGGTCGCCGTCAACGCATCCACATCACCGCATTCCAGCGTCAACTTCACGCCGTTCGGCAGCGACGCGCTCACCTTGGCTGGAGAGGAAAAAGGCGCTGTCCTTTTCGATGCCGACCTACGTGCCCCATCGCAAGTCCCCGGCAAATCCACCGCAGCCATGCTGCTCTGTCGCAGCAAGGCCCGATCGGAAGTGCTTTCAATCTGAACCGGGATGAACGCCGATGGTGGGGGCTGTGGGAGGGACTGGGTCTCCGCGCGCTTCTTTATCCACTTCCGAAGAAGGTTCGCATTGACCCCATGTTCGAGCGCAAGCCTCGAGACCGACACGCCAGGCTCAAGACAGGCCGAGACAAGACGGTCCTTCGATGCCGGGTCGTATCGGCGCCCGTCCCGACCGACAAGCCTCACCCGCAGTTTCTGCTCATCTTCTTCCATCACAAGGTGTCCACCTATTTTGGTGGACACCTCATGCATCAGAGCACTCAACAGCAAAAGGTGCGGGGAAATTCGCGCTTACCGTCCGGCTAGCAAGAAGATGTCCATCACGCCATCTTGTGCGAGGCGGGCAAGCATCGGATTCTGGTTCATGCCAGCACCGATCGCCTTGATGGTGCCGTCGCTCCGTAGCCGGTCGAGCGCCTTATAGGCGCCCTCTGGAGCTACCCCGATAAACGTTGGTCAGCATCGTGAATGAGCAGCATGTCGAAGCGATCAATTCCGGTGCGCCGTACACTATCTTCGATCGAGCGCATCACACGATACCCTCCGGCGAAGGCCGCCTTGCGAGAGGACGGCACGGTAGCGAGGCTGCGCTCTTAAGGTCGCCCTTACGAGCGAAGTTAGCAGCACAGCATGAGCCATGTGACATTATTGACCGGGCCGGAGCGTCGTCGTCGTTGGCGTGAAGAAGATCAGTGCCGGATACTGGCTGCGGCATTCGCGCCCGGGGCCACAGTGGCGGCGGTAGCGCGCCAGTACGATGTCGCGACCAGCCTGATCTACAAGTGGCGCCGCACGATGAGAGCCCGCGAGACGGGCTTTGCCGAAGTTGTCGTGGTTCCCGATGAGCCTGTCGCCGTTTCGCGGCCGGCGGCATCCCCAGCGGTGATCGAGCTGGAGGTCGCCGGCAAGGTGCGGCTGCGGATTCCGCTGACCACGCCACCAACACTGGCGGCAGCGATGGTGAAGGCGCTGGGCGTTTCATGATCCCGGTTCCGAGCCAGGTGCGGATCTGGTTGGCGGTCGGCCGGACCGATATGCGTCGCGGGATGCAAGGCCTCGCTCTGCAGGTTCAGGAGACGCTGGGCCGGGACCCGCATGCCGGCGATATTTATGTCTTCCGCGGCCGCAGCGGCAATCTGATCAAGATTATCTGGCATGATGGGCTCGGCATGTCGCTGTATGCAAAACGGCTCGAGAAGGGCCGGTTTCTATGGCCGTCGCCGGCGGACGGCACGGTTTCCATATCACCGGCGCAGCTCGCCTACATGCTCGACGGGATCGATTGGCGCAACCCGCTTCACACGTTCCGCCCGCAGCGCGCGGGCTGAGTTTTTCTTTGAGTTTGCGCCATTTTCCGCGAGTCAGCGGACGCGTTTTATGATTCACTCCAGGGCATGGTTGCCACCGCCCAGGATGCTGTTCCGGACGATATTGGCGCGCTGAGAGCAGCGCTGACCGCGGCGCTGGCCAGAGCCGAAGACGAGGCCGCGCGCGCTGCGCTGGTCGAGGCCGAACTGGCGGTCGCCAGGGCCAAGGCATCGGATGATGCGGCGCTGATCGCGCATCAGCATCTGACGATCCGGAAGCTGCAGCGGGCGCTGCATGGTCAGAGTTCTGAACGCTCAGCCCGCCTGCACGACCAGATGGAACTCACCTTCGAGGAACTCGAGAGCACCGCGACGGAAGACGAGATCGCCGCCGAACAGGCCGCGGCCCGGACCACCGAGGTGGCGCCTTACATGCGCAAGCGACCGGCGCGCCAGCCATTTCCCGAGCATCTGCCGCGCGAACGCGTGGTCGAGCCGGCGCCGGCCGCTTGCCATTGCTGCGGCGGTCATCGGCTGCGCAAGCTGGGTGAGGATATCACCGAGACGCTGGAGGTGGTGCCGCGGCAATGGAAGGTGATCCAGCACGTGCGGGAGAAGTTCACCTGCCGCGACTGCGAGACGATCAGCCAGGCTCCGGCGCCCTTCCACGCCACCCCGCGCGGCTGGGCCGGTCCCGGCCTGCTGGCGATGATCCTGTTCGAGAAGTTCGGCCAGCATCAGCCGCTTAACCGCCAGGCCGAACGCTATGCCCGCGAAGGCGTGTCGCTCAGCCTGCCGACGCTCGCCGACCAGGTCGGCGCCGGCGCCGCGGCGCTGATGCCGCTGTTCAAGCAGCTCGAAGCCCATGTGCTGGCCGCTTCGCGTCTGCACGGCGACGACACGACGGTGCCGGTCCTGGCCAACGGCAAGACCGATACCGGCCGATTATGGACCTATGTGCGCGATTATGCGCACCCGATGATTATGCGCAGCTCACCGGGACATTTATCCAGTTTTCTTCGGCAGATCAGTGAGATGGTGGCCGGCATTCAAACTAGGCGCTGCGCATAATTTTTAAAGGCTCAACAGGAACTGCATGAGCTGGTCCGGCGGTCGATACCGGCTTTGACTGGCCGTCATGGGCTGCAGCCGGTTGAGCGTACGCTCCTTCATGGCGAGATCCGCCTGAAGGTACATGTGCGTCGTGGCGGGGCTCTCATGACCCAGCCATAGGGCAATGACGCTGATGTCGACGCCGGACTGCAGAAGATGCATTGCCGTGGTATGGCGGATGGTGTGAGGCGAAATCGAGCGACGCGCGAGTTGCGGGTAACGTTCCGCGGCGGCCGAGACCGCAAGTTCAAGGCGCTGGGTGACGTTCGAACGCGCCATGCATCCGCCGCCTCTGTTCGGAAACAGGAAGTTCTCCTCGCCCCCATAGTCCAACCGGCGCTTCCAGTTGCGGATCAGGTTGGCGGTCGTCCGCCAGAGCGGCACGCTGCGATCTTTGCGCCCCTTTCCATGCAGGTGCGCGACCGCCGAGCCATCGACGGCGACCTCGCCGACGCGCAGGCCAATGGCTTCAGACACGCGGGCGCCGGTGTTGTACATCAGACTGAACAGTGCGCGATCCCGCTCACCTGCCCATGTCCGCGCATCCGGCGCCTCAAGGATCGCCTGCATCTCCTCGCGTGACAAAAATCCCAGGACCGGCCGGTCGAACCGTTTCATCGGAATGGCCAGCACCTGTTCGATGACGGGGAGCGCGGTCAGATCGTAGTGGGCGGCATACTTAAGGAAAGAGCGAAGTGCCGCCAGGCGGGCGTTGCGAGTACGGGCGCCGTTGCTCCGCTCCTTCTCCAAGTGGTCGAGGAAGCTCAGGATCAACTGCGCATCGAGGTCGGCCAGGGTCAGCCGGGTGGGCGCCTTTCCAATCGTCGCCTCGGCGAAGTCAAGCAACAATCGGAAGGTATCGCGGTAGGCGGCGATGGTGCGCGAACTGACGGCTCGCTGATTGCCCAGATGCTCGACGAAAAAGCGTTGCAGCAGGATGGGGAAGGACGATGCCAGCTTGGGGTCAGTCATGATGACCCCCTCCAACCGTAGAGGCGAACAGCTCAAATCGTTTGCCAGCGACCGCCATGAGTTCCGGGACGCCGGTCAAATACCAATAAGTATCGGAGATCTTGGCGTGGCCGACATAGGTCGAGAGCGCCGCCATGGCGTTGTCGATATCGGCGCCATGCTCGTGCCAGAGCTGGATACGGCGGCAAATGAAGGTGTGGCGCAGGTCGTGAATACGCACCTTGCCATGGCCGCCCCGCGCGGTCCAACCAAGGTTGGTGCGAAGCTTCTGGAAAACCTTATTGATCCTCCGCTCCGCGATGAATCCACCCGCCGGAGACAGGAACAGCGGTGAGTCCTCGGTGAGTGCACCAGGACGCGCCCGAACCGCCAGATAGCGCCGTAGCTTGGCTACGACGGTGGCGTGTATGGGCACATGCCTGGATTTGCGGAACTTCGTGTTCCGAACCGTAAGGAACGCTCCATCGAGATTGACATCGCTGCAGCGCAGGTGAAGTGCTTCTGACCGGCGCAGACCCGTAGCGGCGATCAGCCCAAAGATCGTCGCGTAGGTTGCCGGCCGCAACCCGCCCTCAGGGGCGAGGCGCGAAGCGGCGGTCACAAGGTCGCAGATCTCCTGCTCCGAATAGACGTGCGGTGCGAGGCGGCGATGTGAACGACCAAAGGTCGCGGTTTGTGGGAACTCGGTGCCGGGATCGAGCCGGGCAAGATACCTCGCGAACGGGCGAAGGGCCTCGAGGCGCCGGGCCCATGAGAAAGGACTGGCCCGTTTGGCCTGGCCTTGCACCCAGTTCAGGACGATATCGTTGGTGAGCGGGCCACTGTGACCGCGCTCGTCGGCAAACAAGGCGAAGGCGGTGATTTGATGGCCCTGCATCCTGAGGGCGAAACCAAGGGCGCGGCGTTCGGACAAATAGTCCTTTGCCAGCGAGAGCATGGTGCGCGCGCCGGTCATTGCGCGCTCCCCGGCCAGGGTAGGGCCACAGCTGCAAGATTGGTCAGATCGACCTTTGCGTAAATGGCGGACGTGTCGAGGCTTCGATGCCGCAGGATGTCCGCAATCTCCTTCATCGGCGCGCCGGCGCGCAGAAGTCGGCTCGCCATGCTGTGGCGGAGAATGTGGACACCGGTCCGCGTCCATCCACATCGTCGGTAGCCGGCCAGTACTGCGCGTTTGACGCTCTTCGTCGTGATCGGCTCGTTGTAGGGGGCAACATGGCGAACAAATATGGCCCGGTTCGACGTCGCGGGCCGCTCCTCGTGCAGATAGGCTGCGATCGCCGCTCCCGTCTCGGACGGTAGCGGCAGAGCATCCGCGCGTCGGCTCTTGGTGCCGACAAGCTTGATCGTGCCATCGGCCCAGTTGATGTCGTCAAGCTGCAGCTTGACGACTTCGCTGGATCGCAGACCGAGATCGATCAGACACCGCACCATCGCATAAGCCCGCAGGCGCGACGGGAACGCCTGATCAAAGGAACTCAGCAGTTCGATCTCGGCGCCGGTCAGCACCTCGGGCAATGATGCCAACCGCCAGTGGGCGACCCGGGGAATCGCGGCCTTCAGTCCGCTCACCCGGTCGCCGGACATGCTGCGGAAGCGGAGATAGCAGCCAATGATGACGCCGATCGCGGCGACGGTGGTGGGTCTTCGCCCCTGTTTGCCAAGGACGAAGCGGCGGATGGATGCGGCGTTGACTGTCGCCAGGGAGATCGGCTGCTCGCCGAAATGCTCGACGAGAAATCCTCCAACCACTCGGCAACGCTTCCGACGGGTGTTGTCCGCCAATCCCCAGACGTCGCGCATGTGGGTATCGAAGCGCGTCAGCTCCTGTTCGATGGCGGAATTGCGGGCAGGATACTGCAGCACCACGCCGCCGGCTTCGAGTACCTCCAAAAGATGGCCCAGTGCCGCCTGCAACTCATGGCGCAAACGACGGACCGGGTCGGAGCAGGCGCACGCCGGCAGGTGCTCCGAGAGAAAGCGCATAACGGCGCCCTGGCCGATCGCTTCCAGGTCATACCCCTCCTGAGTCAGCCAATAGGCGAAATGCGCGATGCAGCACAAATAGGCGCGCTGCGTGTTCGGCGCATATCGCCTTCGCTGCAAGTGCTCACCGTACTGCGAAACGTAGGGCCGAAGAATACTGCCCTCCAGCCAAGCGCGGGGCTGTGGCTGAAGGATGATCGCTTTTTGCATGTGGATCTCCGAGTTGATGGGACTCGGAAGGATTATGCGCAGCGCCTAGTTTGAATGCCGGCCACCATCTCACTGATCTGCCGAAGAAAACTGGATAAATGTCCCGGTGAGCTGCGCATAATCATCGGGTGCGCATAATCGCGGACATAGACCCACAGCCTGCCGATATCGGTCTTGCCCTTGGCGAGGACCGGCACCGTTGTGTCGTCGCCGTGCAATCGGTCGGCGGCGAGAACATGAGCCTCGATCCGGCGATAGAGGGGCATGAGCGCGAAAGTGGCCGCGCCAACTTGGTCGGCGAGCGTCGACAGGCTCAGTGGCACGCCCTCGCGAGCGAAACGTTCAGCCTGGCGGTTCAAGGGTTGATGCTGGCCGTACTTGTCGAACAGCAGCATGGCGAGCAAGCCAGGACCTGCCCAGCCACGCGGCACGACATGGAACGGCGCCGGCGGCTGGGTGATCGTCTCACAGTTCCGGCACGAGAACTTCTCGCGCACCGTCTGGATGACCTTCCACTGACGCGGGATCACCTCCAGCGTCTCGGTCACGTCCTCGCCGAGCTTCGAAAGCCGCGTCCCGCCGCAAGTCGGGCACGAACATGGCGCGGGGATGACGATGCGCTCACGCGGCAGATGCTCGGGAAACGGCTTCTTCACTGGCCGTTTGCGCTCGAAGGCGGTGACACTGGTCGTCCTGGTCGCCGCCGCCTCGGCGGCAAGGTCATCTTCGCTGGCGGTGGCCTCGAGTTCCTCGAGTTGCAACTCCAGTTGGTCCAGGAGCCGGCGGCTGCGCTCGGCGCTGGGGCCATACTGCTCGCGCCTGAGCTTGGCGATCTGCAGCTTGAGGTGCCCGATCAGAGCTTCCGTAGCCGACGCCTTAGCCCTCGCGGCGGCAAGTTCGGCGCCCATCGAAACAACCAGCGCCTTAAGCGCTTCGACATCGTCCGGCAGGGGCGAAACGGCGGCTTCCATGGCCGAAATGAATCAGCACCTGTCTCTCGGTGCAACCGAAAAATGCCGCTTTGGCTGAGGAAATCCGCGTCCTATCCCGCGCTCGCCGGACGCCAGCTGTACTGCGGGTTGCGCCAGTCAATCCCGTCGAGCAAACACGCCAGCTGAGCGCTCGTCAGCGACACTGCACCGTCCTTCGCCTGAGGCCAAATGAAGCGGCCCTTCTCGAGCCGCTTGGCATAAAGCGACATGCCGATCCCGTCATGCCAGATGATCTTTACCAGCGATCCGGCGCGTCCGCGGAAAACGTAGAGATCACCACCGTGAGGATCGCGCTTCAGGTGCTGCTGCACCAGCAAAGCCAGGCCCTGCATGCCCTTCCTCATATCGGTGTGGCCCATCGACAGCCACACCCGCGCGCCCGACGGGATCACCGCAGTGCCTTTACCACTGCCGTAACCAGCGTGGGCGTCGCTCCCGCGAAGATGCTCACCCGGCCGCCCTTTACCAGCTCCACGACAATAGCCGGCCGGTGCTCCAGTGGATGGCCGACGTCTTCATCGACAACCACCGCCTCTGTAAGGCACGGGTCCGGGACGTGTTCGCACAGCTTGCGACGCCAAGTGTAGATCAGCGCCGTCGAAACGTCATGCCGCTGCGCCACCTGCGTCACACAGGCTCCGGGCGAAAACGCCTCCTCCAAAATCTGGCGCCGTTCCTCTTCGTTCCACCGCCGCCGACGTTCGGGGCCTGTGAGCAACGTGATCTGACCCATCAACTGCTCCTAAGTGCGCTCATAAGAGCACGCTTAAGACCACTCGTTCATCACCCGAACAAGGCGCGACACGCCGGATGGATACCACAAACAACAAGTTGATCGCCAACTAAAACGACCAGATCGGGATTCGCGCAGACCATTGGAAGCTTGCGCAAAGCACATTCCTCCAGCAGTGCCGCAACTTCTTTCGGCGGCTGAGTGCTCCCCCCGGTGGTTAAAATAAAGTCGGCGTCCCGAGGTGAAAAGACCTCGAACCGATCTAAGCCAGGAGCAAGCCCGCCAGCTCAGGTGGTCCGATGTGGAAGTAGCGATCTGCGAGTGCTCTATTCCAGTCGTCCGAGGCATTTTCTAGCGCCTTGTAAATCAGCTCTCCAGACGTGACAATATAGTTATATTGAGGCGGCCCTATTCCCATCGACTCTAAGTGTTTAGCAACTTGGTAGGCACGACGGGGAGAGTTCGATAGGAGGCAGATATCAAGATGCTTGTTTCGCAAAGCATTCAGGGCAGTGATCGCGTGAGGAAAGGCAACTTCCCCGTCGTGCAAGACGCCCCATAGGTCCAGAACGACAGCACGATACCTTTCTATGATCGCCGCAATGCCTTCAATTATGATTGGCGCTTGCAAATTATTCATTGACCTTAGCTCCTTTTCACGCCTTCCTGCAACTCCTGAGACAGCCAAACGTCAGCGTTACGGGCGCGCCGCGAGTCCGGCCGTCGCTAGAAGGTACCCAACTGTTGATGCGGTAATGATCCCACCCCCAACGAGGGTCGACAGGGAGGGTGTTTCGCCGAATGCGAGCCACACCCAAAATGGAGCCAGCGGCGTTTCTAGCGCTCCAATCAAGGAGGCTTGCGAAGCTGGAATGCGACGAGCGCCAGCCGAATAGAACACAAAAGCCAATCCCACCTGCACCAGGCCAAAAAGCGCAAGATATACCAGATGTCTCAGACTTGGTGATAGCGGCGCAGCGAAACACAAGCTGAGCAGTGAGACCAAAACGTTGGCCGCGCAGATGGAAGCCAGAAGCGATTCTTCGCGGTGCCGGCGGATACACACAGCAACAAAGGCGGTCATGAAGGTCATGGCGACGGCGAGGGCGTTGCCAACAAAGTCGGAGTCTAGACCTGTTTCCCAGACGAGCACGCAGGTACCTGCGGCCATCGTTGCTATTGCCAACAGGGTCGCAGGACGAATTTTCTCTCCCAGCCAAAGCCACCCCAGGATCGCAGTGAAGACCGGTGTCGTCCCATAGAGGGCTGCTACGTTGGCGATCGAGGTTAACTGACACGCGGGGATGAACGCTAGCATGGCGATTGCCATCGAGGCTGCAACAATCACCCCTCGCCCTGTTGGGCGAAGGCTATGTCTTGGCCCATCTACAAAGAGATGAATTGCCAGGAAAGCCGCTGCAAACAGACTGCGCCAAAGCAAAATTGTCCAAGCGTCAAGAGGCAGAACCCTGACGAACAGCCCTGCGGTGCTCCACGCGACTGCAGAGATCGTGACAAAAAGAAGCCCCTTCCTATAACTATCTTGAAGCAAGGCAGTCGGGCCTCTTCGCTCTAGCCAGGGACGGCGCGCGGATCGCGGCCATGGCCCGCATTAGTAAAATTGCCCGGAACACCCGCAGATGCAGAAGAACTATTCAGATACCGCCTTGCGCAACCGACACCAAGCCGCGTGAGCAGTTCTTGTGGATGAACTCCAGCGGTCGCGGCAAGGTCATCGACGGTGAAATCGTCGCCCAGCAGTTCAACATTCGTACCCGGACCACAAAGCGTCTCAGGAACATCCGTTACATCAATTGTTATGTATTCCATGGACACCCTTCCGATTAAAGGAGCAGAGTATCCAGCAAACCGGACGGATATCTTGTTGGCGGAGGCCCATGGAAGGCCATGCTTATAGCCGATCGCGACGATCGCTATGCGGCTGGCTCGGGCCGTGCGAAAAGTCGCACCGTATCCAACTGCCTCCCCCCTTGCTACATTGCGCACCTCGAGTGTCTTTGCCTTGAGGCCGGCAACGGGCTTTAAAGGATTTGGCCGAATGCCGGCATTGTTAAGTCCGTAAAGTGCCGAGCCCACCCGTACCATATCGAAGTGATAGCGCTCCCCTAGCCACACACCGGCAGAGGCCGCGAGACTGAGAAGTGTCGGTTTAAGCAGATCTGACGTCGCCCGAAAGCGGTTCCTTTGTAGCAAATTCATTGCGTCCCCAGCGCGTTCGCTGCATGCGAGGTGGCTGAGTACGACCGAAGGGGGACGCCGCTTGAAGATACCACAAAGATGCTTGCGCCGTACGTCATCGAAAGCGAGGCCAAGGCGAGAGAGCCCAGTCTCCACGTTGAGGAAGTATGTTTGCGGGTCCCGTGCGCCGCTAATGGCATCCAGTTCGACACAATTGTTCACAACTGGTATAAGGTTGTTCGATCGGTAGTGTCCGCCATACCTCGCAAACTCATCGCAAAAAACCGCAACTGCCGCGCCCATGTGGGACGATCTCAGAAGCAGCGCTTCGTGCAGATTGCCGACGAAGAGCAGATCACATCCAGCGTCAATGAGCGCGCCTGCAATCTTAACCAAGCCAAGCCCGTAGGCGTCGCTTTTGACGACAGCGGCTACCCTTACCTGTGGCCCAACGAGGGCCGATATGGTCTGAAAGTTCGCCTGAACCGCGCTGAGATCGATTTCGAGTACAACATCGGCAGGTCGTACCGAGGTCAACATGTCTTGCTCTCCGTCCTCGGCCCGCCCTTCGAAGCACCGCAAATTCGCCGGGCGACATGTAAACTGTTACATCGAAAGCTCAGCCGCACTCCATACCTCCTGCCACACGTCAGCGAGTATCAGCTTTAGTTCTGGTATAGACATAGAAGAACAAAGAATTATCCGCAAGTCTAGTAGCGGCAGTATCAGATAATGTAAATTAACATTGCAAAATTGTTTCACACGCGAAACATAAAATCACAATTCCCCTTCCATCCTTGCAAAACCCACGTTACAACCTTCTTCGACAACGAACCGGAGAACTGCAGTGAATGGCCGGGTAAAGATCCTAATTGTTGGACACGGCGTACTTGGTGGGGCCGTTCTTGATTTTCTCAGCCAAAGCGGCAGACCCTACGATCTGCACGTTGGAGCACGAGATCTGCAGCGGGCCTCCTTGAGGGTCAACCTCGCAAAGTACACTGCCGTAAACCTCGGGCTCTCTCCGGCCATCGAGGTCGTTCCGCTGGATTTGATGAATACAGAGGCTACAGCAGAGCGCCTAGCGGCCCTCCGTCCTGATATAATTTTTAATGCCACGACTTTGCATTCTTGGTGGCGAATAACGCAATTGCCGACCGATGCCTATCAGCAAATCGATCGAGCACGCGGCGGCGTATGGACGCCTATGCATCTAATGCTCGTGCGACGTCTCATGAGAGCTGTGCGGGAAGCTGGTGTGGAGAGCATCGTCGTAAACGCATCCTACCCTGACGTGACGAATGCCGCGCTTGCGGCCGAGGGTCTCTCGCCGACAATTGGGATCGGCAACATCGCAAATGCCGTGCCGGGCATCAGGTTGGCAGCAGCACATCTTCTGGGTTGCGAACTGAAAGCGGTGGATGTGCAGTTTTTTGCCCAACATTATGTGAGTTATCGTATGCCGAGCACCGGCTCCACGGACGGAGCGCCCTATCACCTGACCATATATCGGAACGGCCAGGAAGTTAATCCACAGGAACTGGGGCACAATGAAATCTTCGCGAACGTAGCCGGACGTTTTCGCCGAGTGAAAGGTCTTGCGGGGCAATCCGTCACCGCTTCGTCAGCGATAGCGATTCTACGTGCGTTTGCCGATCACTTGGAACGCGTTGTTCACGCACCGGGACCACTAGGTCTCGTGGGAGGCTATCCCGTTAGGATTGCTCCAACTGGTATTTCGATCGAACTGCCTCAAGGCTTTTCCTTGGACAATGCGGTGGAGATCAATTCGCAATGCCAGAAGTACGATGGAATCGAGGCAATCGAAAGCGACGGTACCGTGCGCTTCACGGGGGAATCGGCAGGAATCCTACGTGAGCTGCTCGGCTATGATTGCGAAGCAATGGCGCTGGATGAGTGCGAAAAACGCGCAGATGAGTTGGCAGCTAAATACGCCGAATATTGCGACCGCCTTCAATCATAGGCGCCACTCGCGCCGCCTGACTACATTAATCGCGGCCTGGTCTGCCAATGTACAGCTGTTTGTCCCATCTGAGCCCTTTCACCTTCCCGGCCGTCGATAAGTTGTCTGCCACCGCAAGCGTCTCGCCCGATTGCAA
Organism: Mesorhizobium sp. M0243; assembly: GCF_040321775.1. Taxonomy (NCBI): domain Bacteria; kingdom Pseudomonadati; phylum Pseudomonadota; class Alphaproteobacteria; order Hyphomicrobiales; family Phyllobacteriaceae; genus Mesorhizobium; species Mesorhizobium sp. M0243. The sequence goes on from NZ_JAMYSF010000041.1 coordinate 36,037, forward strand.
AAAAATGCAGCCGGCCTCCGGCAGAACTTGGAACACCGTTTTTTCCACTGAACGCCCTGGCAGTCGACCGTTTTACAACCTTGAGGGGCGCCATCGTGAGAAGGCAAATCAATAAGATTGAAACAGAACAAGTAAAGGGCGCACAGCTTCTCGACCGCTCTGTGGCTCTTCTAAACTATCTTGCGGAGGCGGGGGAGGAAGGGGCGCGCGTGCACGAAATGGCGAAAGCTTTCGGCCTCACCATGTCAACAACGCATCGGATCGTTAGCGCGCTTGAGCGGCATTTACTACTTGAGAGGGAACCCGCAACGAGGCGTTACCGCTTGGGGTTGTTATTATACACGCTCGGAGTCAAGGCCGTTGAAAGCACGAGCTTACGTCGTTGCTGCCGTCCCGCGCTATTGCGGCTGGCAGCCAAAACTGGGAATTCTGTCTCTCTGGTGGCGCGAAGCGGCTTCCATAGTGTGTGCTTAGATAGGCAAGAGGGAACCTACCCCATTGACAGCCTGGCCCGTCACAGCCAGGTGCCGCTGGGCGTCGGTTCGGCAAGCCTTGCAATTCTGGCTTTTCTGCCGCCTGAAGAAGCCAATGGAATCATAAGCGCCGACGCTCACCTCTACCACGCTTTCAACGGCCTAAGTGCAGAGGAGATCTGGCACCAACTGCCGGGCATCCGTAAGGTAGGGTATGCTCTAGATCAGGGCCATCTCGTAGCTGGAATTTCATCGCTAGCATTGCCGATCCGACCGCCTGGCAGGGATGTCGTTGGGGCCTTGGCTATCAGGGCGACAACTGTACAGATGCCGCAAGAGCGGATTCCGAAGCTCCTGAGGTGGATGAGGCGCGAGATTCAGACCATACAGCAAATTGTGATTTCTGCCCGCCCCAAGGGGCAGTAGCCGTGACTACGCGGAATGGTCGCCGGAGCGCTTCCGGCGCTGGGCTCGTTCGATCGGTCTACAGACCGAGGGGCTCGTCATCGCCATCCTTGCCAGCCGGCCGCATCCGGAACAGGGATTCAGGACATGCCTCGGCGTTCTCAAGCTCTACCAAAGCGATCGACACAGCGCAGGCCGAAGCCGTTTCGGCCCGTGCTCTCGAGATCGGCGGCCTGAACTGCAAAAGCATCAGCGCCCTCATCAAATCCCACAAAGCCTCCAGGCACACCGCCGAACCTGCCGCCGTCGGCGAGCACGCCAATCTTCGCGGCCCAGGCTACTTTCATTAAGGAGATAATAAAAAAATGCTGACCAATCCCACCATCGACATGCTGCGTGAACTCGGCCTTTCCGGCATGGCCAACGCGTTCCAGGAACTGGAGACGCAGCCGGAGGCACGAGCCCTCCAGCATGGCGAATGGCTCGCCCTTCTGCTCGAACGAGAGGCGACAACGCGCCGTCAGAAGCGCTTCGAGGCCAGAGCGCGAGCCGCCAGACTACGTCACGACGCCCAGATCGAGAACGCCGATTTCCGGCCAACCCGCGGTCTCGATCGCAATCTCTTCATGAGGCTGGCGACATGCGACTGGATCAGACAGCGCCATAGCCTGCTCCTGATCGGACCAGCCGATCCCACGACATAATGCACACCTCGCTATGTTATTGAAAAAGCTGGATCTGCTGATCCTGTGATTGTGATAATGGACTGTGTCCGCTCCTGC
>NZ_JAMYSF010000042.1:0-37572 GCF_040321775.1 Mesorhizobium sp. M0243
CCTATTCCCCGATTCCCCTATTGCCCTATTGCCCGATTCCCCTATTCCCCGATTCCCCTACCTTCGGCTTCCCAAACCGCGCCGCTGCCGCCAAAAGCACGCTGAGCATCACGCCGTTGAGGATGTGCCAGAGGAAGTGCGTTCCGAGCGGAAAGCTGCCGCAGACCACCGGGTCGATCATCCGGCAGATGACGGACACGACGAAGATCGCCGAGCCCGCCAGATTATACCAGCCGGCGCGATTGCCGCTCACCGTCACCCAGACACCGAAGAAGGCGAGCGCCAGGAACGGCGGCAGATAGCCCGTCGTACCGTTCGACGCCTGGCGCAGCCAGTCCGGCACGGCAAGGGTTATCGCCCCGGCAAGCACATAGAAGGCAATGAAGATGGCGATGGCCTTGCCCCATCGCATGCCGAGGAAGCGGCGTAAATTGAACAGCGTGTAGGCCAGCGTGAAGCCGGCGATCGGCAGCACGTCGGCCCAGACCGTGCCCTTGGTGGCAAAGGTGTGGAAGATCGTCGAACCGATGCCGATCGCCACCACCCACCAGGCCAGCACCTCGGCGAAGGCGCCGGTGCCCAGCCTTCGCACCTCGCGCACGCCCCACAGGCCGGCGGCGATGAAGGCGAGGTTGGTCAGGGCGTTGACGGGTTCGGACCAGAATTCCGGGCCGGTCCGCTCGCAATAGAGGTCGACCGGCGCCAAAAACGTTTGCCACATCGTGATTGCCGCCCGAATCGGTTTCTATCCTGAAGCGCAGATCCTTCCTATTGCGGGGTTGCGGTCGGCTGCAATGGCAAAATTTCACCGCAACGTGACTTCCCGTTGACTTCCGGTTCTGCCACATATTTTAGCAATCAAGATAAAGCCGGCACCACCGGCGGGAATCGGAATGGCCATGGCCTCGCGAAAATCATTGTGGCTGGCAGCTCTTGCGCTGGCCTTCTCGGCGTCTGCCGGCGCCGGGCATGCCGGCGAATCCGATCGCGCCCATGCCGACCGGGTCCAGATCGACAGGCTCCAGATCGACAGGCCATTGGGCGTGGTCGAACTGTTCACCAGCCAGGGCTGCAGTTCCTGCCCGCCGGCCGATACGCTGTTCTCCGAACTTGCCGCTAAGGAAGATATCGTCGCGCTCGCCTATCACGTCGACTATTGGGACTATCTCGGCTGGCAGGACACGCTGGCACGCAAGGAGAACACCGAGCGGCAATACGACTACATGCGCGCCTTCGGCAGCCGCTCCGTCTATACGCCGCAGGCCGTCATCAACGGCCGTGTCCACGTCAACGGCGCCAGCCGCGGCGAGGTCGATGGCGCGCTCGCCCGCATGGCCAAGAACGGCGAAGGCATGCGCGTCGCCGTCAAGGTCAGCCGCACCAGCGACCGTGTGACGATCGACGCCGGTGATGCCGGCAACGGCCCCAGCGACGCCCATGTCGTCATCGTCTATTTCGACCCGCCGCAGACGGTCAAGGTCGGCGAGGGCGAGAATACCGGCCGCAAGATGACCTACTGGAACGCCGTCACCGGGATTCAGACCGCTGGCATGTGGCATGGCAAGGCACAGCGCTACGAGCTGCCGATGAGCGAGATTGCCAAAAAGGGCGGCTGCGCCGTGCTGCTGCAGTCGGTCGGCAAGGACGGCATGCCCGGTCCTATTCTCGGCGCCGCGTTCATCCACAAGCCGTAACGGACGCCGGCGCCCCCATCTTCGCTAGGACTGTGGATGGGAGGCCCCTCATCCGGCCGCTTCGCGGCCACCTTCTCCCCGAGGGGAGAAGAGGTAAAGCGCCGCCGCGATCTCCTCTCCCCTCGGGGAGAGGTCGGATTGTCCCGAATTGCCCCTTCGCAATTCGGTTGGCAATCCGGGTGAGGGGGACGCGACGCTCGGTGAAACCGCACTCGACTCACCACCCAATAAAAAACCGACGTCAGCTTGCTTCTGACGTCGGTCATTTAGGTTTTGGGATCGTCGCACCCGGTTCTTCCGAGGAAGAGCCGAGGTTGGTTCGATCCGACGCAGACCCGTGGGCGGGGGGCTTGGGGTTTACGAGCCGGTGCCGGACCGAACCGTCTCAGGCAACACCGGTAAATTCGTCGGACATTGGGGCATGAGCGCGGATAAAAAAAGGCAGAAATGTGGCGGAACATCACCAATTCCAACACGGCGTTTCATAAAAGTGACTGGACGTGACGAAAACGGCGCGGCGCGGGGCTCGGTTCGCTAGGCCTTGCAATTCAGTCGCGAACACGCCAACTTTGGTTGGCAAAGATTCATTTTGAAGGATCGAGGCATGACGGATGACAGCGGCGGGACGGGGGATGGGGACGCATCCGCGATATTGATCCCGCTGCACGAGGCACGACGCGAACGTCTCGATCAGCCGGTACGGTTTGACCGCCGCGAGTTGGACCAGATCCTCAGGCTCTACGGACGCATGGTCGCTGCCAATGAATGGCGCGACTACGCCATCGATCATCTTGCGGACCGCGCCGTGTTTTCCGTATTCCGCCGCACCAGTGAAGTGCCGCTGTTCCAGATCGTCAAGGATCCGAAACTGGCCCGCAAGCAGGGCGCTTTTGCCGTCATCGCCGCCGGCGGCCGCATCCTGAAACGCGGTCAGGAACTTGGCCGCGTGCTTGGTGTGTTCGACAGCAAGCTCAAGGTTGTAGAGGCTTGAGCTACGGAATTGAAGAAACTGGAGAATTGAAGAATTGGGCACTCGACGCCTGATGTAACCGCCTTCTTCTTCAGTTCTTCAGTTCTTCAGTTCTTCAGTTCTTCAGTTGTTCAGTTCTTCAGTTCCCCGATTCCTCGCTTCAGTCCCCTTTAAGACGAAACTTCCGCTCCGGCAGCGAGCTCGGATCGGGCGGCGCCGAGGCACCGCCATTCAGCGACAGCTGCATGAACACCGTGTCCAGCCAGCGCCCATGCTTGTAGCCGGAACCTTCGAGGCGTCCCGAATAGCGAAAGCCGAGCTTTTCGTGCAGCCGCACCGAGGCACTGTCGGGACGGCCATCGCCGATCACCGCGATGATCTGGCGAAAGCCCGCCGTCGTCACTGCCTCGATCAGGCTTTGCATCAGCTTGAGCCCGACGCCCTGGCCCTTGGCCTCGGGCGCGACATAGACCGAATCCTCGACGATGAAGCGATAGGCCGGGCGCGGCCGGAAGGCGCCGGCATAGGCGTAGCCGAGAACAGTGCCGTCCTTCTCCGCCACCAGGTAAGGAAAGCCGCCGGCCATCAGGCTGTCGAATCGAACACCCATCTCCGCGCGGCTCGGCGGCTCCAGCTCATAGCTCGCCGTGCCTTGGGTCACCGCGTCGGCATAGATGGCCGTGACGCTGTCGAGGTCGGCCACCGTGACAGGCCGGATCGTAATATTGCTCATTGTTTATGCATGTCGTTTCTCTGCTCGCAATAACAGCAAAGGCCAAGACAAAAGAAAAGGGCGGCCGTTGGGCCGCCCTTCTGGAACTCGATGGTCCAAGCGCTGCTGTACTAGCGGCGGTCGCCCATGAACTGCAGCAGGAACATGAACAGGTTGATGAAGTCGAGATAGAGCCTCAGCGCGCCCATGATCGCCTTGCGGCCGGCGACATCGGTAGCATCGCCCTCGAAATACATCTCCTTGATCTTCTGCGTGTCATAGGCGGTGAGGCCGGCGAAGACCAGCACGCCGATCGCCGACACGGCGAAAGACAGCGCCGACGACTGCAGGAAGATGTTGATCACCGACGCGATGATGATGCCGAACACGCCCATGATCAGGAACGAGCCCATTGCCGTCAAGTCGCGCTTGGTGGTGTAGCCGAACAGCGACAGCGCGCCGAAAGCGGCGGCGGTGGCGAAGAAGGTCTGCGAGATGCTTGCCGTGGTGTAGACCAGGAAGATCGACGACAGCGACAGGCCGACGAGACCGGCATAGACCCAGAACGTGGTCTGCGCGGCAGCGACGCTCATCGACTGAATCCTGAACGACAGGAAGAACACGGCGGCCAGCGGCGCCAGCATCACCACCCAGCGCAGCGGCGAACCGAAGATCGCGTAGCCGAACGAGGTCAGCATCTCGCCGCTTGGCAGCGTCGCGACAGCCGAAGCCGGATCGGTGGTGGTGGCCAGCATGATCGTGCCGACAGCGGCAAGACCAGTGATGAGGAGGCCAAGCCCCATCAGATTGTAAACCTTGATCATGTAGGCGCGCAGGCCCTGATCGATGTCGGCACCGACGCTGACGCCGGGCACGGCGCGCGTCTGGTAGTTGCGAATGGGATCAGCCATTGTAGTCCTCTATTGCTTCTACCCCGTCCGGTGTCAGGTCCTTCCGGACCCAGGCGCCGCTGGCAGGGCTCCAGCATGCCTGTGGCGAAATATGATGGTTATTCGCGTCAAGAACAAGACCGTAACCGGATGTAACGGTTCGTGAGAGGGCGAAGTGCCGATTCCTCGGCTTTTCGGAGGGCTTTCTTACCAAGATTTAATCCAGGATGCCCATTTCCGGGCCTGTCGTCACAAATTGCGCAGCACCGGTGCTGCCTTGTGGCCGAGCACCCGCCAGGTGCCGGCGAGACCAATGCCGACCGTGACCACCAGCGAAAACAGAATGGTTGCCACCGCCACCTCCGGCATGAAATGCGACGGCAATGTCATGATGCGCGCGACGACGAACCAGGCGGCAGCACTGCCCGCTGCCAGCGCGAAGATGGCGGTGGCCAGCCCGATCAGCATATATTCGAGCGAGAAGGCCGATATCAGCGTCGTGCGTGTCGCACCCAGCGTCTTCAACACCACCGCATCATGGATGCGCGCCCGGTTGCCGGCTGCAAGCGCGCCGGCCAGCACCAGCACCGAGGCGATCAGCGCCACGCCAGCGGCGGCCCGGATCGCCGTGCCGAGTTGCCCGACCAACCGGTTGACGACATCGAGCGCGTCCTTGACCCGCACCGTCGTCACCGCGGGGAAGGCGCGGGTGACGGCGTTGAGGATGCGGGCGTCGTCGGCCGTCGAGGCACTCTTTTCGGTCAGCGTCGCCATCCAGCCATGCGGGGCGCCTGCGAATGTGTTGGGCGAGAAGACCATGACGAAATTGATGCCCATCGTCTCCCATTCGACCTGGCGGAAATTGGCGATCCTGGCGGTGACATTGCGGCCCAGCACATTGACGGTGATGGTGTCGCCGAGCTTCAGCCCGATCTCCTTGCCTTCTTGCGCCGAAAACGAAACCAGCGGTTCGCCGCTGTAATTTTCGGGCCACCAACTGCCCTCGGTCAACGTCGCGTTCTCCGGTTGCCTGGTGTCATAGGTCAGGCCGCGGTCCCCCCTCAGCACCCAGGCGCCTTCCGCCGGCACTTTCACCTTGTCGACATCGACACCGTTCAGCGCCATCACCCGGCCGCGCAGCATCGGCACCTTGGCCAGCACGCCCTGCGGGGCCTCCTTGCCGATCAGCGCCGAGAAAGACGCGACATCGGCGCTCTGGATGTCGACGAAGAAGAAGTTCGGCGCCCGTTCCGGCAGGCTGCCGGAGATCTGCCGCCTGAGATTGCCATCGATCAGCGCCAGCGTCACCAGCAGCGTCAGGCCAAGCCCCAGGGACAGCACCACCGATGGCGTCAGGGCGCCTGGCCGATGAATGTTGCCGATGGCGAGCCTGAGCGCCACGAAGCGCACGCGCGGGCTTTTCCTGGCCGCCCATTGCACCAGTGCGCCGACCACGCGCAGCACCAGGAAGGCGAAGACGGTAGCGCCGACAAAAATCGAGGCTATGCGCTGGTCGCCCGAGAACAGAATGGCCAGCGCCGCAAGCAACAGCGCGATGCCTATGGCGGCCGCGACATAAGCGGGGCGCGGCAAGCCGCGGCCTTCCAGCCCCATTTCGCGAAACAGCGCGGTTGCCGGCACGTCGCGGGCGCGGCCGAGCGGCAGCAGCGCGAAAGCCAACGTCACCAGCAGGCCGAACAGCGCCGCCATACCGAGCGCGCCGGGATAGAAGCCGCCTTCGGCAGGCACCGGAATGACGGATTGCAAGGCCGCACTCGCCGCGAACGGCATCAGTGCGCCGAGCACAAGGCCCAGCACGATACCCAATCCGGCTATGATCAGGATCTGCACGAGATAGACGGCAAAGACGAAGCCGCCCGAAGCGCCCAGGCTCTTGAAGGTGGCGATGACGCCGCGCTTGCCGTCGAGATAGGCGCGTACCGCATTGGCGACGCCCACGCCGCCGACCACCAGCGCCGTCAGCCCGACCAGGGTCAGGAACTGCGAGAAACGTTCAATGTTGGACGACAGCGCGGGCGCCGCGTTGCTGCGTGTGCGGATCGACCAGCCTGCTTCGGGGAAATCCGTGGCGGCCTTGTCCTGGACGGCTTTCAGCCGCACCTCGTCGGCGTCTGCCGGCAGCCGGATCTTGTAGGCATTCTCGACCAGGCTGCCCGGCTGGATCAGTCCAGTGGCCGCCAGTCCGTCGGTCGAGATCATCAGCCTTGGGGCGAAGCCGAAACCGTCGGACACGGCGTCCGGTTCGGCGACCAGCCTGGCGCGCAGTTCGAAAGTGGCGGTGCCGAGCTTCAGCCGGTCGCCGATCTTGACGTGCAACCGCTCGAACAGAAGATCGGGTGCCGCCGCACCGAAGACGCCGAACTCTTCGCCGAACAGTTCCTGTTTCGACAGTGCCGGCTCGGTCTCCAGCGTGCCATAGAGCGGATAGGCATGGTCGACCGCCTTGGCCTCGACCAGCGCCTGGTCGGATCCGTCGGCCAGACGCGCCATCGAACGCATGCTGGCGGTCCGGGAAACCGTGCCGAGCCCGTCAAGGAAGCTGCGCTCCGCCCGGCTGGCGTCACGCTGGTTGATCTGGAAGCGAAGATCGCCGCCGAGCAGCGTCTGGCCCTGATTGGCGACACCGGCGGTGATCGAACGCGCCACCGAGTTGACGCCGCCGATGGCCGCGACGCCGAGCGCGATGCAGGCGAGGAAGATCAGGAAGCCGGACAGGCCGCCGCGCATCTCGCGCAGTGAGAAGCGGACCGCGAGCCTCAACGTCCGGGACAGCGGCATCAGGCCGTCACCTTGACGGGGGCCGGTGCCTCGATCCGGCCCGAGCGCATCGAAACCTGGCGCGAACAGCGCGCCGCGAGCGCCGGATCATGGGTCACCAGCACCAGCGTCATGCCGCGCTCGGCCGCCTTGGCAAACAAGAGGTCGGCGACCTGCCGCCCGGTCGCCTGGTCGAGATTGCCGGTCGGCTCGTCGGCGATCAGGATGCGCGGCGACGGCGCCAATGCGCGGGCGATCGCCACGCGCTGTTGCTCGCCGCCCGACAATTCGCCGGGATAGTGGGTGACGCGGTCGCTGAGGCCAACCGCCGCCAGCTCGCGCGCCGCCACCGAAAACGGATCGGCATGGCCGGCCAGTTCCAGCGGCACCGCGACATTTTCCAGCGCCGTCATGTTGGGAATGAGATGAAAGGACTGGAACACGATGCCAATGTTTCGGCCACGAAACGAAGCAATCTGGTCCTCGCTTTTGCCGTTGAGCAGCTCACCGGCGATTCGGACCGTACCCGAATCGACCCTTTCCAGGCCTGCCAGGACCATCAGCAATGTCGACTTGCCGGAACCCGAAGGCCCTACGATGCCGGTCGCCTCGCCCGTCGCCACATCAAGGCTGACACCCTTCAGCACATGGACCGATGAAGCGCCCTCGCCAAGGGTCAGGGATACATCTTTCAGCGCGATGACGGCTTCTGTCAAAATGAAATCGTCCTATATCTGGAAAGGCTCTGCTTGCCGGAAGCCGTCGACTGAAGAATTCCTAGCTCATATGGGGCCTGCCGCATGTCTTTCAAACGCAGTATTGCCGCAGGCTTGATGGTTTTCCTCGCCATCAGCGGCGCCATGTCGTCGGCGAGCGCCGAGCCGTTCAAGATCGTCGGCTTCGGTGACAGCCTGATGGCGGGCTTCGGTCTTGGCCCGGACCAGGGCTTTACCGACAGGCTGCAGGCCGCGCTTGGCGCCAGGGGCCAGGATGTGATCGTCGCCAATGCCGGCGTCTCCGGCGACACGACGAGCGGCGGCCTGGCTCGGCTCGACTGGTCGGTGCCGGACGGCACGCAGCTTGTCATCCTCGAACTCGGCGCCAACGACATGCTGCGCGGCGTTTCGCCCGACATCACCAGGAAGAACCTCGACGAGATGCTGAGCAAGCTGAAGCAGCGCAAGATTGCCGTGCTTCTGGCCGGCATGCGTGCCGCACCCAATCTCGGTCCCGACTACCAGAATGCGTTCGACGCCATTTTTCCGGACCTGGCGAAGAAATACGAAGTCGTGCTCTACCCGTTCTTTCTCGACGGCGTCGCCGGCCAGCCCGGCATGCAACTCGAGGACGGCCTGCATCCGAGCGCAAAAGGCGTCGACCAGATGGTCGAACGCATCCTGCCGACGGTAGAGAAGGTGATCGCGGCAGTGCCGGGCGATTCCTAGCGGATTGGAACTGTTTCCGCCCGGCAAGCTTTTAACAGGGACTGTGGCCAACAAACCTCTTGCTCCGTTTGACTATCGATGATTCGCTATAGGTGACAGTTCGATTCGAGGAAGGGAGGCTCTTCATGCCGCGTCTTTTCACCGCCCTCGAAATTCCGCGTGACGCTGCCCTTTCGCTGTCCCTGCTGCGGGGCGGCTTGCCGGGAGCCCGCTGGATCGATGTCGAAAACTACCATCTGACGCTGCGCTTCATCGGCGATGTCCCCGGCCATGTCGCCGACGAGATCGCCAACGCGCTCGACCGCGTCCACCGCCCTTCCTTCTCGCTGGCGCTGTCCGGCGTCGGCGCTTTCGGCCAGAAGAAGCCGCATGCGGTGTGGGCGGGTGCTTCCGCCTCGCCCGGTCTGGCTGCCCTTCAGGGCGAGATCGACCGCATCTGCCAGCGGCTAGGCATCCCGGCCGATCCGCGCAAGTTCATGCCGCATGTGACGCTGGCGCGCTTACGCAATTCGACTCCGCTGGACGTCGCCCAATATCTGTCGGCGCGCGGCAATTTCTCGACGCTGCCGTTCCGCATCGGCCGTTTCGTGCTGATGTCGTCGCGCGATTCGGTCGGCGGCGGACCCTACATCGTCGAGGAAGCCTGGCCGCTGTCAGGCACGGACGCCCGCGCCTCCAGCCTTGTCGCCAGCGCCTCCGACGCCTCGCGGATCATGCGATAGGCGGAAGCGAAGGCTTCTGCCTCGTCATGATAAGGATCCGGCACGTCGCGTGACTTTCCCTGCGCGAACTCCAGGAACAGATGGATGCGGTCCTGCACGGCCGCCGGCGCCAGCGCCTTCAGGTCGGCGACATTCGACCGGTCCATGCCGAGGATCAGGTCGAAACGGTGGAGGTCCTGCGGCGTGACCTTGCGCGCCCTCTGCCCGGAAATGTCGACGCCGTGCCGCATGGCGACCGCGATCGCGCGTCGATCGGGGGCAGAGCCGGCCTCCCAGTCACTGGTTCCCGCTGAATCGAGCAGGATATCCCGGGCCGACCCGCGCTCGGCCCAAACGGCGCGGAAGACACCTTCCGCCAGCGGCGACCGGCAGATGTTGCCGAGGCAGACGAAGAGAATGGAATTTATGGGCTTCGCGCTCATCGATCCGTCGCTATGGTGAGGGTCGTTTTCGAATAGCACAGGATATGGACATGGCGAGAGAGAAACTGGGTAGGCAAGCCGCTGAAGCCGCATTGACCGGTCTCGACGGCTGGGCGCTGGCGGAAGACGGCGCTTCCATCAAGCGCACATTCACCTTCGCGAATTTCTCCGAGGCTTTCGCCTTCATGACCCGCGTCGCGCTTGCCGCCGAGACGATGGACCATCATCCCGACTGGTCGAATGTCTACAAGACAGTCGACGTGACCCTGAACACTCACGACGCCGGCGGCGTCACCGCGCTCGATATCGATCTAGCCAAGAAAATGAACCGTTTTGCCGGCGCCTGAGGCCTGGTATCGCCTCGGGAGGCCCAAATCGGCACCGGCATCTTGTAGCGGGGGTCGGGTTTCACCACATTTTCCCCGCGGGCATGCGCCGGAAGCGCATGGGCGCTCGCAAGGAGAAACTGATGGCGCAACAATCCGGTTTTGATTTCTTCGGCTTTGGCAGCAAGCTGGCAGACGAGAGCCAAGTGCGCGAGAAATTCTGGCGCACAGCCAAGAAGGCCGCGCGGCAGATCCCCTTCATGGAAGAGGTCGTGGCCGCCTACTACTGCGCCATGGACAAGAACACGCCGCTGCGCGCCAAAGGCATTCTGTTGGCCGCGCTCGGTTATTTCGTGCTGCCGGTGGATGTCATCCCCGACTTCGTCTTCGGGCTTGGCTTCACCGACGACATCGCCGTGCTCACCGCCGCGATCACCGCCGTCAGTGCCCACATCACCACTGCGCACCGGCAGGCGGCCAGGGACGCCATGGCCGACAAGGGCTAAACACGCGCACGGAACGCCGTTGAAGCCGGCTTTCCGCGGCAGCGTAAAAAGTCAAACTCTTGCCGCTTTCGTGGCCTCCAAGTCGCCAAAGGGATGTCGCGCCAGCCGCTCGCAAGGCGGCGGCGCGGGAATGGCGGCGGTTTCCTCGGGGTGAGGGTCCTTTTCTCTTCGGAAATTCACCGTTTGGTAACCCAGATTAAATCAAAATGAAGCGACGGGCAGGACGCCAAGCCGGCCTGCCTCCGCACCATTTGGAATACGGGAAAAGCGATGCGCGGATTGATTGCTATAGTTTCGAGTCTGGTCCTGGTGGCCGTGGCAGCCCCGGCGCTGGCGCAGTCGGCGACCAAGATCGGCCAGCACAATGCCTGGGGCACCTACAGCTACCAGGCATCGGGCGGCAAGGTCTGCTATGTCCTGACCGTGCCGACCGACAAGCAGCCGCCGACGCTCGACCATGGCGACATGTTCTTCTTCGTCAGCCAGCGGCCCGGCCAGCAAGTGTCGTACGAGCCGCAATTCATTGCCGGCTACAACTTCCAGGACGGCTCCAAGGCCACCGTGACCATCGATAAGAAGACGTTTTCGATGTTCACCCGCGGCAAATCGGCCTGGGTCGAGAATGCCGCCGAGGAGCCGGTGCTGATCGCCGCCATGAAGACCGGCACCGACATGAAGGTGACGGCGAAGTCCGGCCGCGGCAATCCCACCTCCTATGTCTTCTCCCTGAAAGGTATTTCGGCGGCGCTGACGTCGATTGCCAAGTGCAAATAGGCTAGGCTTTGTTTTGAGTGAAAGGCCGGGCCGCAAAGCCCGGCCTTTCGTTTTTGGGTCTGTTGGTGGATCTCTGGCGAGGGTGCATCATCGCACTCCGCATGACTCTGCCTTCAACCTGTGCTATGCGCCGCGCTTCCTTTCCGGCACGATGCGTGAAATCGGCCGCAAACCGCTTATATCAGTGCAACCATGACCCTTTCATTCGATCTCACCACTGACGGCGCCCGCGACGCGTTGCGTGCCCGCGCGGCACAGCCCGAAAAGCCGTCGCTGATCGGCCTGACGCGGGTCGAACTCGCCGAGGCTCTGGTTGCATCAGGCACTGTGCCCGAGCGCCAGGCGAAAATGCGCGCCCAGCAGCTGTGGCACTGGATGTATGTGCGCGGCGTCTCCGATTTCGCCGGCATGTTCAACATTTCCAAGGATCTGCGAGCCGAGCTGGACAAGCATTTTACCGTCGCCAGGCCCGAGATCGTCGAGGAGCAGATTTCCGCCGACGGCACGCGCAAATGGCTGTTCCGCTTCCCGCCGCGCGGCGCCGGCCGGCCGGTCGAGATCGAGACGGTCTATATTCCCGAAGAGGGTCGCGGCACGCTGTGCATCTCCTCGCAGGTGGGCTGCACGCTGACCTGCTCGTTCTGCCACACCGGCACGCAGAAGCTGGTGCGCAATCTGACGGCTGAAGAGATCCTCGCCCAGCTACTCACCGCCCGCGACCGGCTCGGCGATTTCCCTGACCGCGACACGCCCGACGGCGCCATCGTGCCGGCCGAAGGCCGCAAAGTGTCCAACATCGTCATGATGGGCATGGGCGAGCCGCTCTACAATTTCGAGGCGGTGAAGAAGGCGCTGCTGATCGCTTCCGACGGTGACGGCCTGTCCCTGTCGAAGCGGCGCATCACGCTGTCGACCTCCGGCGTCGTGCCGGAAATCTTCCGCACCGGCGAGGAGATCGGCGTCATGCTGGCGATCTCGCTGCATGCCACCAATGACGATCTGCGCGACCTGCTGGTGCCGATCAACAAGAAGTATCCGCTCAACGAACTGATCGCCGCCTGCCGCGCCTATCCCGGCCTGTCGAACGCCAAGCGCATCACTTTCGAATATGTGATGCTGAAGGACGTCAACGATTCCATCGAGGACGCCAAGGGCCTGATCAAGCTGCTCAAGGGCATTCCGGCCAAGATCAACCTGATCCCGTTCAACCCGTGGCCGGGCACCAACTATCAGTGCTCGGACTGGGAGACGATCGAGAAATTCGCCGATTACATCAACAATGCCGGCTATGCCTCGCCGATCCGCACGCCGCGCGGCCGCGACATTCTCGCCGCCTGCGGCCAGCTCAAATCCGACTCCGAGCGCATGCGCAAGGTCGACCGGCTGGCGCTGGAAGCGATGATGATTGCGGGGCACGGCGAGGCGTGAGCCGCCCCTTCGCCTGGCTAAGACGCTTCGCCATCATGGCGGTCGGCTATGTCGCCGCGGTGCTAACTTCGATCCTGGTGCCGGTGCTGCTGATCGCTCTTCTGGAAGGCATCGAAGACGGCAATTGGTCCATCATTTTGGCCTTCGACTGGCTGGGCTCGTTCCCGCTCGCCGTGTTGACCGTAATGATCGGCGCGCTGTTGATCGTCGGCCCGGCGCTCTTTATCGCCGAACGGTTTTCACTTCGGGGATGGTTCTACTTCGCCGCCACCGGCGCGATCACGTCCATCGCCTTTGGCGTATCCATGCCGCGCTCGGCCAGCAGCTTTGTTTTCAATCCGGGCTTTCTGGGTTTTCTCGCCACCGCCGGCATTGCCGCCGGTTCGGTCTACTGGCTTCTGGCTGGACGCAGATCCGGCACGCGACAGACTCTGGGCAGAGATTGATGGCGCGTCTCGTCGGCTACCTCGTCCGTTTCACTGTCATCCTGTTCGGCTATGCCGTCGCCTCGCTGGCGGCGAGTGCCTTCCTCAACATCCTGTTCCTGGCATCGCTCGGCTACACGCCGGAACATGCGCACCCGACGGCGACGGCTTCCCTGTATTTCTCAATTCCCTTCGCCGCCCTGTTCGTCGCCTATTTCGCCCTGATGCCGGCCTCTGTCGTCATCCTGCTTGCCGAAATCCTGGGCCGGCGCGACTGGCTGTTCTATGCGCTGGCAGGCGCGGTGGTTGCCGGTGTTTTCCTCGGGCTTGCCGACCGCAGCGATGACACCGCCTTCATCGTCAGGGACACCAGCGCCATCATGGCCGTGATCGGCAGCGGCATGGTCGGTGGTATCTTTTACTGGCTCAGCGCCGGGCGCTGGGCCGCAAGCTGGTGGCAAGGCGAACCAGGCTCAAAAGAGGATGGCCGGACAGGATGACGGCGCCTACTTCGCCTGGGCCGTCAGGATCTTGAGGGCGAAGGCGGAGAACACGCCGGCAAACAGATAGTCGACCACCCGCGTGACGCGCGGGCTGGCCTTCATCGCCGCCGAAAACTTTTCCGCCGCCAGCACCATCGGCACCGTCACCGGCACCGACAGCACGATGAACATCAGCCCAAGGAAAAACAGCTTTCCCGGTGCGTTCGGATCATGCGCGGAGACGAACTGCGGCAGGAAGGTCATGAAGAACAGGATGATCTTCGGGTTGAGCAGATTGACGCCGAGGCCCGCCGCCCAGCTGCGCAACAGCGAAATCTCGGGGCCTGTCTTCTTCTCCGGCGAAAATGCCGAGCCCCTGGTGATTGCCTGCCAGGCCAGGAAGACGAGATAGCCGGCGCCGAAGATCTTCAGCACGAAGAAAGCCATCGGCGAGGCGACGATCAGCGCCGAGACGCCGACCACCACCAGCGTGGTGTGGATGAGCGTGCCGCACAGCGCGCCAGCCATCGAGGCAAAGCCGGTGGCACGGCCCTGGCTCAGCGTGCGCGAGACGAACAGGGTCATGTCCGGCCCCGGCGTGATCGCCAGGATGACCGTGGCGATGGCGAACTGGATCAGCGTGGTGGTGTCTGGAATGAACGACATGAGCGGCCCCAAGGGATTGCGAGGCCTATACAGGATGCGCCATGACGATGCCAGACACAGCAGCGACCCGATCTCGATCCAGCAGGCGTCCGCACGGCATTCGCTGGACGGCCGGCCGCGGCGTCCTATGCCTGCCTGCTCAGCCGCATCCTCGCCGGCTCCTCCGCGACGAGTTGATCGTTGCGGACATCGGCGTCCCCGGTGATCTGGTCGATCGGCTTGGGCCGGCCGAGGAAATAGCCTTGCGCCTCGTTGCAGCCTTCGACCTGCAGGATGGTGAGCTGGACATGCGTCTCGACGCCTTCGGCAAGCACCGGAATGTCGAGGCTGCGGCCCAGCGTCAGCACCGCCCGGATGATGGCCTTGGCCTGCGGGCTTCGCTCGACGTCAGCCATGAATGAACGGTCGAGTTTGATCTTGTCGAACGGAAACGAGCGCAGCGTATCGAGCGACGAATAGCCGGTGCCGAAATCGTCGAT
Organism: Mesorhizobium sp. M0243; assembly: GCF_040321775.1. Classification (NCBI taxonomy): domain Bacteria; kingdom Pseudomonadati; phylum Pseudomonadota; class Alphaproteobacteria; order Hyphomicrobiales; family Phyllobacteriaceae; genus Mesorhizobium; species Mesorhizobium sp. M0243. The sequence continues at coordinate 14,720 of NZ_JAMYSF010000042.1, forward strand.
CGCGATGGTCACGCCCAGCGCCTTGATCTGGCGCAGGACATGCAGCGTCCGCACCTTGTCGGCGACGATCGTCGATTTGGTCAGCTCCAGCTCCAGGCGTTTCGGCGACAGCCCGGTCTCGACCAGTATCTGGTGGACGAGCTTGGCGAGATCGGCATGGGCGAACTGCACCGGCGACAGATTGACCGCGATCTTGTGGCCATTGTCCCACGAGGCCGCCTGGCGGCACGCGGTCCGCAGCACCCATTCGCCGATCGCCATGATCGAGCCGTTCTCCTCGGCAATCGGGATGAATTCGGCGGGCGGGATCATGCCGTGCACCGGATGGGTCCAGCGCAGCAGCGCCTCGTAGCCGCAGGTAGCGCCGGTCGGGACCGAGGTCTGCACCTGATAGTGAAGCGAAAGCTCGCCGCGGTCGATCGCCTGGCGAAGGTCGGTGGCCAAGGCACGGCGCGCCCGCGCCGTCTCGTCCATGGCGGATTCGTAGAAGCAGACGGCTCGCGTGACGTCGTTCTTCGCCCGGTACATGGCAAGATCGGCATTGCTGACCAGCCGCTCGCGGTCGGCCCCGTCGCGCGGATAGACGGCGACGCCGATGCTGGCGCCGGCGGCGATTTCGAAATCGTCGAGCCGCAACGGCTCGAACAGGGATTTCTCCAGCCGCGAGACCAGCCCGAGAAGGTCCTTCTGATCCTTGAAGCGCTTGATCGCGGCGAACTCGTCACCGCCGAGCCGGGCGACGAATTCGCCCTCGCCGATGAGTTTCGATAGCCTGCGGGCGACGATCTTGAGCGCCTGGTCGCCGGCCGCATGCCCCCTGAGGTCGTTGATCTCCTTGAAGCGGTCGAGATCGATGACGATGACCGCCGTCATAGTGTCCTCGCCCTCGCATGCCCGGTCGATTTCATGGTCAAGGCGGTCGTTGAAGGAGACCCGGTTGGGAAGGCCGGTAAGGGCGTCGTTGAGGGCGAGATGCTGAAGCCGCTCGAAGCTCTCCAAACGACCACGCTCATCGATCAGATAGCTGGCGAAGCCGGTAGCCGCGACGATCAGGCCCACCACGGCGACGGCGACCGCCATTGCCACCAGAATATCGGGATTGGTGCCTGTGCTGATGAAGGACAGCGGCGTCACCGCCACCGCGGCCATAGCCGTGAAATGCAGGCCGACGATCGCCAGCACCAGCAGCCCGATGGCGAGATAGTGCGACCAGCGGTATGGCCGGCGCACGGCATGGCCGACGGCCAGGGCGGAGAACACCGCCGAGATGACCAGTGAGGCCACGACATAGGGGCCGTCCCATTCGACGATGCCGGCAACGTGATAGGCCATCATGCCGGTGTAGTGCATGGCCGAGATCGCCAGGCCGACGACGACGCCGCCCCATTCCGGGGCCAGGCGCCGGCTCTTGCCGGATGCGAGGGTGAAACCCAGCCCGGTGCCGGCGATGGCTATGACCAGGGATGCCATGATCAGGACCGGATCGAAGGTGATCGGCGCGCCGGGCTGGTAGGCTAGCATGGCGATGAAATGGGTGCACCAGATCGACGAGCCGGCGGCGACCGCGGTCAGGAACAGCCAGCCCTTCATCTGCACGCCGGTGGTTTTTCTCGAACGGTCGAAGAGGCCGATCGTCACCCAGCAGCCGGTGACGCACATCAGTGCCGCCAGCAGGACAAGCCACAGATTATGCTCCATGGCGATGCATGATATAACGCGCATCAAGAACGGCCCGAGCCCGAGGACACCCGCGACAAGGCAGGCAAGAAGCCGCCCGAAATGGTCGAGACGGCTTTGTCGCGAATGTTAGCGGCACGGCGTGAAAACTTGATTAAGTCCTTCCGGCAAATGCAGCCTTTGATTGCAGCAGGTTGTTTCCGCTGCCGGCGGCCACCGGCCATGCGCTGGACCAGAAGCCATGCATGCACGCGTGCTTGCTCGCTCTGCCGTTCCTGCTAAAAGGCGCTGCGACAATCCGTGACGCCCAGGCTGGGGCGTCCGCCATCGACGGAGTAGAAATGTCCAAGGCCAAAGACGTCAAGAAGGTCGTGCTCGCCTATTCCGGCGGTCTCGACACATCCATCATCCTGAAATGGCTGCAGACTGAACTCGGCGCCGAAGTCGTGACTTTCACCGCCGATCTCGGCCAGGGCGGCGAACTCGAGCCGGCCCGTCGCAAGGCCGAGATGATGGGCATCAAGGACATCCGCGTCGTCGACGTGCGCGAGGAATTCGTCGCCGACTTCGTCTTCCCGATGTTCCGCGCCAACACCGTCTATGAAGGCACCTATCTGCTTGGCACTTCGATCGCGCGGCCGCTGATCTCCAAGCATCTGGTCGATATAGCCCGGGAAACCGGCGCCGACGCGATCGCGCATGGCGCCACCGGCAAGGGCAACGATCAGGTTCGCTTCGAGCTTTCAGCTTACGCACTGAACCCCGATATCAAGGTCATCGCGCCGTGGCGCGACTGGACGTTCAAGTCGCGTACCGACCTGATGAATTTCGCCGAGCAGCATCAGATCCCGGTGCCGAAGGACAAGAAGGGCGACGCACCTTTCTCGGTCGACGCCAACCTCTTGCATTCGTCCTCCGAGGGCAAAGTGCTGGAAGACCCGTGGGTGGAGCCGCCGGAATTCGTTCATCAGCGCACCGTTTCGCCGATGGACGCGCCGGACAAGGTCACCGAGATCGAGATCGAGTTCCTGAAGGGTGATCCGATCGCGCTGAACGGCAAGAACCTGTCGCCGGCGACCATGCTGGCGGCACTCAACGATCTTGGCCGCGACAATGGCATCGGCCGGCTCGACCTGGTCGAGAACCGCTTCGTCGGCATGAAATCGCGCGGCGTCTACGAAACACCAGGCGGCACCATCCTGATCGCCGCCCATCGCGCCATCGAATCGATCACGCTCGACCGAGGTGCCGCCCACCTCAAGGACGAGTTCATGCCGCGCTACGCCGAGCTGATCTACAACGGCTTCTGGTTCGCGCCCGAACGGCTGATGCTGCAGGCGATGATCGACAAGAGCCAGGAAGACGTCGAAGGCACGGTGCGCCTCAAGCTCTACAAGGGCAATGTCATGGTCACCGGCCGCAAGTCGAAGAAGACGCTTTATTCGGATGCGCTGGTCACCTTCGAGGACGACCGCGGCGCCTACGACCAGAAGGACGCCGCCGGCTTCATCCGCCTCAACGCGCTGAGGCTAAGGACGCTGGCCGCGCGCAGCCGCACCAAGTAGCGCGGATGCGCGGTTTCGGTCGCTGCTTGGCGCCGCTGGTTGTTCTGGCGACGCCGGCCGCCGGCCAGGAGTTCGACCCCGCCTCTCTCGACCTTCCGGCCCTGATCGAGTGCAGGGCGGACGTTCCGACCTACAACGACTTTGCCCTGTGGCTGTCCAGCGCACCAGGTGCCGTTGAAACGCTTGGCTGGAAGGAGGTTGCCTCGGGCAATCCGTTTCTCAGCCAATACGAACTGCCGGCCAAAATCCGCGTGTTCAACCGCGAGACGGGATCGATCGTGTTTACCGCAGCCGGGCCGATGGCCGTGCTCGATGGCATTGCGGCGCCAGAGCTTGCCAGGGAGCTCAATGTCATTGCCGTTTTTTCGACGCCGGAAAAATTCCTTGGCGAGAAGGTCGTTGTCCAAAGCACCGAAGAGTCGGAAGGATTGACCTTCTCCACGGGCATCAAGCTCAACGTCTCGACCGTCGAGTCGCACCCCGGCAAGACGCTGGCGGGCTGCTCCTACACGCTCGAAATCAAATGAAACCCGACATTCGCGCCGGGTTTCCGATCAAGTCAAAAATAGCCGGGGCCTTCTGCCCGGAGCATGATCCGTCAATCGCCGTCGATCGCCGTGGCAATGCGGGCGATGGCCTGCTGATAGACGCTCGCGGAATTCCAGCCGGCAATCGCGCCCATATTCGCACTCGCGCTCGCGCCCGCCCGCCAGCCATGCCCCTTGAGGAAGTTGGCGGTGGAAGCCAGCGCCGTGCTCTTGTCGCGCAGGTTTCCGCCACCGACGCCATATTTCAGGACGTTTCCGGGCAGGAACTGCGTGTGTCCGATCTCGCCATGCGCGGCCCCGACCGACGAGGCTGTCAACGCCCCGCGATCAACCAGCTTCAGGGCTGCGATGGCATGCGGGTAGAAGAACCCCGGCCGGCGGCAATCATAGGCAAGCGTCAAAATGGCAGAGACGGTGTTCTGGTTGCCCATGGCCGAACCGAAGCCGGTTTCCATACCCCAGATGGCGAGCAACACGCCCGGCGACACGCCGTAATTCGCTTCGATCTTGGAGAACAGCGCCGCATTCGACTTTTTCAGCGACCGGCCCTTGGAAATAATCGCTGCACCACCACGACGCCGCATGAAATCGTCCACCGAGCCGCTGAAGGCCTTGTGAATGCCGCGGTCGACTGAGATCGTCTTTGTCGCGTAGTTTGCCCCGGCCAGAGCGGCCAGCCCCTTGGCGCCTACACCTTCCGACCTGGCCTGCGCGGCAAAGTCCTGCTTCCAGGCGTCGAAGCCGGCGCCGGTCTTGCCGCAGCTGGCTGCCGCCTGTGCGCCCGTCGCCAGCGCAAGCACCGCCACCACGGCCGCTGCAAACATCTTTCCCTTGGCAAGAATTGCCATGTTGATCTCCTGGTTGCCTGAATCACGTCCCAATTGCGAACTTGCCAGCGAAACGCGCACTTGTCACTGTCACCGCTGCAATGCTGGCGAATGCCGTGGAATTTGCCTAGGATCAAGTGATTATTGTGGCAGGGGGGCTGCATGCAAGACGTTGATGTCGTCATCATCGGTGCCGGCTCGGCGGGTCTTGCCGCCGCCAGGAGCTTGCAGGCGGCGGGGCTTTCCTTCACGCTGCTCGAAGCGATAGACCGAATCGGCGGGCGAGCCTGGACCAGCGACCAGCATTTCGGCGTGCCTTTCGACATCGGCTGCGCCTGGCTGCATGCGGCCGACCGCAATCCCTATTTTCCCGAAGCCCAGGCGGCAGGCTGGACGTTGCATCATCACGACATGAACGTCGATCATCTCTACTACCGCGAGCGCAAGGCGAGCGAAGCGGAAGAAGCCGACATGAAGGCCGCCGACGCAAAGCTGTTCGAACTGCTGGCCAAGCATGAAGTGAAGGACGGAGATGACGATCGTCTTTCGGCGCTGTTGGCAAAAGGCCATGCACCGCGCGCCGCCGCCACCTTCGCCGGGCCGATGGATTTCGGTGCCGACGAGGACGAAATCTCGATCCTCGACTTCCAGGCCGCTGCCGATCTCGACCCGAACTACTTCAGCAAGGAGGGCCTTGGCGCGCTGGTGGCGCGTTTCGGCGCCGGCGTGCCGGTCGAACTTTCGACGCCGGTGCGCAAGATCCTGTGGGACGTGCCGGGCGTCGCCTGCGTCACCGATCGCGGCACCGTCCGCGCCAAGGCGGTGATCGTCACCGCTTCGCCGGCGGTGCTCGCCTTCGAGGAGATCGCGTTCTCGCCGGCCTTGCCAGACACGCATTTCGGCGCCTTCTTCGACCTGCCGATGGGCATGCTGACCAAATTGCCGGTCGAAATATCGGGCACCAGGCTCGGGCTGCAGCCCTTCGACGACCTGCTGATCGAACGGATGGCCAGGCACGACATCTATTTCCTGTGCTTCCCGTTCGACCTCGATCTGATGGTCGGCTTCGTCGGCGGCGATTTCGCCTGGGAAATGTCGGCGGCCGGCGAGGCGGCCGGCATCGACTTCGTCGTCGACCGGCTGTGCGGCATCTTCGGCGGCGATACGCGCAAACATGTCGGACGCGCCATGATGACCAATTGGGGCGGCGAGCGCTTCGTACGCGGTGCCTATGCCGCCGCTCGCCCCGGCCGTTCACTGGCGCGCGCCGCACTCATGCAGCCGGTGGCCGACAAGATCTTCTTCGCCGGCGAGCACCTGGCCGGTCCACTGATGCAGACCTGCGGCGGCGCACGGCTGTCGGGCGAAGCGGTGGCAAGACAGGTTGTCACCCAGCTTGCGGCGAGGACATGATCCGAACCGAAGGACGGAACCAACGACAGGTGGAACCTGGTCTTCGCTTTGCGAAACCTCGTTCTGCAGAGATTATGTTCCAACAAGTTCGACAAAATGCGGAACGCCGCGCGGCTGTTCGCGTTGGGCACGGGCCGCCGTGAACATCTATGTCACCTCCGGTGAATTGAGACCGACATGAAACTCTTCGACTGCCCCCATTGCGGCCATCGCATCTATTTCGAGAACGCCAAGTGCCTGAACTGCGGGAACCCGGTGCTCTACGATCCCGAGCACGCGCGCTTTGCGCTGGCGGGCGTCGACGGCGTCTTCCAGTGCACCAACGCCGACGAATGCGCCTGCAACTGGATGGCGGAACCGGGTCACGCTTTTTGCCGCGCCTGCGTGCTGAACCAGCTGATCCCGGATCTCTCCGTCGACGGCAACCGCCGCCGCTGGATCCGTGTCGAAGCGGCGAAGAAGCGCGCCATCTACTCGCTGCTGGCCTTCGGGCTGCCGGTAGTCCCCAAGCAGACTCCTGCCGACGAGGTCGGCCTGGCCTTCGACTTCCTCGCCGATCCGATCGGCGGCGGCCCTGGTGGCGAGCGGATCCTCACCGGCCACGACAATGGTTTGATCACGCTCAATGTCGCCGAGGCGGATTCGGCCGAGCGCGAGAAGCGGCGCGTCGAGATGGGCGAGAACTACCGCACCTTGCTCGGCCATTTCCGCCATGAGCTCGGGCACTATTACTGGGACCGCCTCATCCGCGACGATCCGCACAGGCTCGAAGCTTTCCGCGCACTGTTCGGCGATGACCGCGCCGATTACGAACAAGCGCTGAAGGCCTATTATGCCGATGGTGCGCCGCCCGACTGGCAGCAGGGCCACATCTCGGCCTATGCGACCTCGCATCCTTGGGAGGACTGGGCCGAGACCTGGGCTCACCACCTGCATATCACCGATACGCTGGAAATGGTGCACGCACTGAACTTTCCACTCGGCCGGCTGGAGACGGTGGAGGCCAACGACTTGCCGCGCGGCGACACCGGCGGCGAATTGCAGGCGGCACCCTCGGAGCCGGCGGCCGCGCCGGAGCCTTTCGAAAAGATCCTTGCCCGCTGGCTGGTGCTGTCGGAGGCCTCCAATTCGATCAACCGCTGCATGGGTCTGCCCGACCTCTACCCCTTTGTCATTTCGGACGTCACGGCGCGGAAATTGGAATTCGTTCACGAACTTCTGACCGATTTGCCGAAAGAACACGGAACAAATCGTGAGTTGGCGCAGGCGCTTTAGCGGGAACGCATGAGCTGCTGCCCCGTTTTCGCTGCCGAGGGACCATGAAAACGGAGAGAAACCATGAAATCCCTATTGTTTCCTGCGGTAGCCGGAATGCTGACCGTGATGTCGGGCGCCGCGTTTGCCGATACCGCCGTCTCAGCCGTCACCGATCTTAACGTGCGCGCCGGGCCTGGCCCGCAATATCCTGTGATCGGCGTGCTCGCCGCCGGTCAGTCGGCAACGCTCAATGGCTGCATCGAAAACAGCAAATGGTGCACCATAGCCGAGGCCGGCGGCCAGGGCTGGGTCTATTCCGACTATGTGACGGCCGATATAGGCGGCAGCCGGGTGGTGCTGACGGAACGGCGTTCTAGCGTTGCTGTCGTCTCGCCGCCGGAGGACATCGGCAACTACTCGACCGATTATACCGGCGCGATCATCGCCAGCGATCCGGTCGTGGATGACTTCCCTTCGCCCCCGGCTGAAGTCCGCACCTATGTCGACACGCATCGCCTCGATCCCATCTATCTCGAAGGCGAAGTGGTGACCGGCGCGACCCTGCCCGACACCGTCGAGCTGCGCGAGATTCCGGACTACAATTACCGCTATGTCTATGTGAACGGCCAGCGGGCGCTGATCGATCCGCAGACCCGACGCATCATGTACGTCGTTCGCTGACGACAAGCGGCACAAGCGGCCGCAGCGACAGCAGCGGCCGCCAGCAGGCGGCGCTGCCGCGCGGCGCTCTCCTGCGCCGACTTTGCTCTGGCTTAGTCTTTGCGGAAAACCATTCCGATTTTCCCGGCCATCGGTTAGTCAACAGGCGATGACTTTGGGAAGGGAGCCCGCGTGACCATCGATCCGGCCGCCTTCGAGCGTTACAGGCATTCGCCGAACTCCAGGACGACCTTACCGCGCCTGTTGCTCGGAACGGGGATCGTGGTCCTTTTTTGGGCAGCAACCACCGTGGCCGTGCTGGTCGGCGGCACCTATGCCTTCATCGCCTGGCAGGCGACCCCATCATCCGGCATTCAGGGCTTCCTCGCTTCGCCCCTCGGCATCCTCACCGCGCTCGTCTCGTTTGCCGGCATCTGGATCGGCCTGTGGGTCGCGATGCGCTGGGTGCATGGCGAGAAGCTGTCGGCGCTGCTCGGCAACAGCCGACGAGTTTCATGGCCCGGCTTCCTCAAAGGGCTGATCGCGGTGCTGATCACGTCGTTCATATCCGAAATCCTGCTCTATCTGCTGCAGCCGCAGATCACGCGTGGCCCGATCAGCCTGTCATCCTGGCTGCTGTTTGCGATCCCGATCGCCGCGCTTACCTTGGTGCAGACCTCTTCGGAAGAGCTGCTGTTTCGCGGCTACCTGCTGCGCGGTCTCGCCAGCCGGTTCACGAGCCCATTCGTCTGGGCCCTGCTGCCGGCCCTGCTGTTCACCTCGCTGCATTGGAGTGCGAGTTCGTCACCAGCCATCAATGCTTGCGTGCTGGCGTCGATCGCCGCTTTCGCGCTGCTGCTGACACTTGTCGTCTACGCAACCGGCAATCTCGGCGCCGCCTTGGGTGCTCATCTCGGCAACAACCTGACCGGGTTTCTCTTGATCTCGCATCAGGAAAGCTACAATTCCTTCGCCCTGTTCAATGCCAGGCCGCTCGAAGGACCGGGCTGGGCGACGTCGGATGCGGTTCTCATCGCCTTCATCGGCATCGCCTGCAGCCTGCTGACCATCGTGCTGCTTCTACATCCGCGTTCGCCGCTCAGGGTTGCCGCCGAATTTCCGGACCGGGCGAGCACGGCCTGATTGCAGGCCGGGAACAACGCAATCCGGTCTTTGTCTTGACTCCGTGTCCGATTTCCTGTCTACACGCCCCGAATTCCGCGACGAGTATCCCTCCGAGCAAGCCGACCAGGACGCCGAAGCCTCTTTGAGGTGAAGTGCTGTAAATCGATCCTGGAGGCCAACACCCGGCAGCGCTGAGCGCCCCCGGGTGCTTTTTGGTTTTGGCTTTTGGTTGGACACTGGGCGCGAACGCATTACCTCTCGGGCATCATCCGGATGCCAGGGAAAAGGAAAACGAATGTTTGAATCGCTACAGGAACGTCTTGGTTCGATCCTGAACGGCCTGACCGGCCGCGGAGCCCTGTCGGAGGCTGATGTCTCGGCGGCGCTGCGCGAGGTGCGCCGGGCGCTGCTCGAAGCAGACGTGGCGCTGGAAGTGGTGCGCTCCTTCACCGACAAGGTGCGCGAGAAGGCCGTCGGCGCTGCCGTGGTCAAGTCTATCAAGCCCGGCCAGATGGTCGTCAAGATCGTCCATGACGAACTGGTCGACATGCTCGGCGCCGAAGGCGTCGCCATCGATCTCAATGCCCCGGCGCCGGTCGTCATCATGATGGTCGGCCTGCAGGGTTCCGGCAAGACGACCACTTCGGCCAAGATCGCCAAGCGTCTTTCCGAGCGTCAGAACAAGAAGGTCCTGATGGCCTCGCTCGACACGCGGCGCCCCGCTGCGCAGGAGCAGCTGCGCCAGCTCGGCGAACAGGTCAAGGTCGCCACGCTGCCGATCATCGACGGCCAGTCGCCGGTCGACATCGCCCGCCGCGCCGTGCAGGCGGCCAAGCTCGGCGGCCACGACATCGTCATCCTCGACACCGCCGGCCGCACCCATATCGACGAGCCGCTGATGGTCGAGATGGCCGACATCAAGAAGGTGTCGAGCCCGCACGAAATCCTGCTGGTCGCCGATTCGCTGACCGGCCAGGACGCCGTCAACCTGGCCAAGAGCTTCGACGAGCGCGTCGGCATCACCGGCCTCGTCCTGACCCGCATGGACGGCGACGGCCGCGGTGGTGCTGCACTCTCCATGCGCGCCGTCACCGGCAAGCCGATCAAGCTGATCGGCACTGGCGAAAAGATGGACGGGCTGGAGGAATTCCACCCCAAGCGCATCGCCGACCGCATCCTCGGCATGGGCGACATTGTCTCGCTCGTCGAAAAGGCCGCCGAGAACATCGACGCCGAACAGGCGGCGGCGATGGCCAAGAAGATGCAGTCGGGCAAGTTCGACCTGAACGATCTCGCCGGCCAGCTTCAGCAGATGTCGAAGATGGGCGGCATGGGCGGCATCATGGGCATGATGCCCGGCATGGGCAAGATGAAGGACCAGATGGCCGCCGCCGGTCTCGACGACAAGATGTTCGGCCGCCAGCTCGCCATCATCTCGTCGATGACCAAGGCCGAGCGCGCCAATCCCGATTTGCTCAAGCATTCGCGCAAGAAGCGCATCGCCGCCGGTTCCGGCACCGACGCGGCCGAAATCAACAAGCTGCTCAAGATGCATCGCGGCATGGCCGACATGATGAAGGCGATGGGCGGCAAGGGCAAAGGCGGCGGCCTGATGCGCGGCATGATGGGCGGCCTCGCCTCCAAGATGGGCCTCGGCGGCATGATGCCCGGCGGCCCCGGGGGCATGGGTGGCGGCATGATGGGCGGCGGCATGCCGGACCTGTCGAAGATGGACCCTAAGCAGCTCGAAGCCTTGCAGAAGCAGGCACAGGCAGCCGGCCTTGGCGGCGGCATGAAAGGCCTTCCCGGCGGCGGTGGCCTGCCCAGCGGCGTGCCAGGTCTGCCCGGCGGCATGAAACTCCCCGGGCTTCCCGGCCTCGGCGGTGGCGGGCTGCCCGGCCTTGGCAAGAAGAAGTGAGGACGCCATGAACGAAGAGAAGGACATGGCCGACGCCCGCGCTCTCCTGGCCGATTACCGCGCCTCGATCGATAACATCGACGCGGCCCTCATCCACATGCTGGCCGAGCGCTTCCGCTGCACCAAGGCGGTCGGTGTGCTGAAGGCGACGCATGGCCTGCCCCCGGCCGACCCGGCACGCGAGCAGCAGCAGATCGCCCGGCTTCGCCAGCTGGCGAAGGATGCCCATCTCGACCCGGATTTCGCGGAAAAATTCCTCAACTTCGTCGTCCGCGAAGTGATCCGCCACCACGAACAGATCGCCGCTTCCAACGGCGTGATGAAAGCCGGCTGAGAAACCAGCCACCAACCGATCAACCAAATCAGCCTTTTTAGGAGAAAATAAATGCCCTTGAAGATCCGACTGGCCCGTGCGGGCTCGAAGAAGCGTCCTTACTACCACGTCGTCATTGCCGACGCCCGTTCGCCGCGTGACGGCCGGTTCATCGAATCGATCGGCTCGTGGAACCCGCTGCTGCCCAAGGACGGCGAACGCGTCAAGGTCGACGCCGACCGCGTCAAGCATTGGCTGGCGCATGGCGCCCAGCCGACCGACCGCGTGCTGCGCTTCCTCGACGAAGCCGGCCTCGTCAAGCGCGACGCCCGCTCCAACCCGAAGAAGGCCGAGCCGGGCAAGAAGGCGCAGGAACGTGCTTCGCTCTTGAAGAAGGCGCAGGAAGACGCCGCTGCCGCGGCTGCGGCCGCCGCAGCAGCACCGGCCGAGGCGGAAGCCGCCACCGCCGAATAAGTATTGCCCTATCGCATCCAGGAAAACGGCGGGCCAAGGCCCGCCGTTTTGCTGTCCGGTTCTGTCTGTAAGAGCTGCCTATCAATAACCGCTCGGGCAGCGGTCGATGTAGACGCGGCCCCGCCGATCGCGATAGCGGCATTCGCCGCTCTCGCTTGCCCGGCCGATCAGCGCACCGGCAACGGCGCCGACGGCGCCACCGACGACGGCGCCTTCAACCGGATCGCCAGCGACCGCCGCACCGACGGCAGCGCCACCGAGGCCGCCAACGGCCGCGCCTTTTTCCGTTTGCGAACAAGCGGCGAGCGGCACCAGAAGCGCCATCAAAAGCATCGTTTTCTTCATCGTCGTTCCTCTCCGATAGGAGCCGCCTCCGCCGCCAAGCGAATCTCTAACTCGCAACTCGGCGATTCGATCCCTAAGACATTGCCCGGCAAAGGGTTCCAGGCTTCGAGTTGAAAGCGATGCTTCGAGCGGATCTATCGGCTGAACGGGATCAGCGCGCGGACCCTGGCATCGCGCAGATACAGGCCACCCCACAGGATAATGCCGAGATAGACGCCGAACAGAATGTGCGAGAGCAGCGGGTTATCGACGCGGACATTGGTGGCGATGGCGCCGCCCATATAGGCGGTGAGCAGGATGGCGCCGAGCACCGCGCTGCGCGGCAAGGCGTAGAGCGCGGTCGAGATCAGGCCGATGACGCCAAGCATGCGCGCGACATTGGCATCGGCCGGCCAGCCGAGCGGCACCATCGTCTGGGTGACGACATCGAGCGGCGGCAGCTTGATGACGCCGTCGAAGATCATGAACAGCACGATGACGCCGCTGAGCACGCGGCCGGTCCACAAAGCGCCCGGCGAGACGGGCGCGGTTTCGGAAATGCTCATGGTGGTCCCTCCTGATGGTCGAGCCCTTTCGCAGGGGTCGACCCAAGGACGTGGCATGGGGCCGCGATCCGACAGCGGGGCGGATTCTTTTAAACCCGCGCGCCTTCGCCTACGAAAAATAGAACTTTTCCGCCGGGATCATCTTCGGCGGCGTTTCGCCCAGCGCCTCGAATACCGAGATCTCGCAGACGCGGCAGAGACCGTCGAGGGCGAGGTCGTTGGCCTCGGTGCCGAACGGATCCTCGAGCTCTTCCGAAAGCGCGTCGAGGCCGAAGAAGGTGTAGGCGATCAGCGCCGTGAACAGCGGCGTTGCCCAGCCGGCGGTCGAGATCAGGCCGATCGGCAGCAGCAGGCAGACGATATAGGCCGTGCGATGCACCAACAGCGTGTAGGCGAACGGCAAGGGCGTGCCGGCGATCCGCTCGCAGCCAGCCTGGATGGCGGCGATCGACGCGAGCCTCTCATCGAGGATACGAAAGCCGATCGTGTCGACGTCGCCCGCCCGGCGCTGGGCATTGGCACGCCGGCCCATGCGCCTGACCATCTCATCCGCCGGATTGGAAAAGGCTGCTGCCTTGTCCGCCTCGGCGTCGATGAAGGCACGGGCATCCTTCATGCTGTCGATCTTGCGCAACTGCCCGCGCAGGAAATGACAGAAGGCGAGCGCTTCCATCAGCAAGGCGCGCTGTTCGGTCTGGTCCGGTATGAGGCTGGTGGTGGCGCGTGCCAGGTTGCGCATTTCGAAGACCAGCGCGCCCCACAGCTTGCGCGCCTCCCACCAACGGTCGTAGGCGGCGTTGTTGCGGAACGAGAGATAGATCGACAATGTCACGCCGACCAGGCCGAAAGGCGTGATGTTGAAGACGCTGAAATCAAGCTGGAACCGGCGCGCCACGGCCAGGATGATCGCGGAATAAAGCGCGAAGCCCAATATCTGCGGCAGGATGCGTGGCACGACCGAACCGCGCATGATGAAGAACAGCTGTAGGAATGTGGGGCGCGGGCGAACGATCATCGAAGGCCTTTCACGGACCGCCATCGGCCCTCACCTCCTTTATTGTGCGATGCGACAGCTCTGCAAGCCCAGCCGCCAGCGACACCGCCATGTCGTCCTTGCAGGCTATCGGCACCCGACGGGCGTGGATATTGAGGAGTTGCGGGCTGCGGCCCACCACTTCAGTCGAGAGAAGAGAAAAATGACCGGCGAGACCGATCTGAAGACACTGCTGGCATCGATGACGCCGGAGCTGCTGGCATGCACCTATGTCTTCGCCACGCTGGCGCCTGGCGTCGTTCAGCCGGAAGGCCTCGAGCCGGTGATGGTGTTTCGTGAGCGCGGGGGCATGACGCTGATCGTAGACGAGGAGAAGGCCATCGCTGCGGCACTGACCGCGTCATTCCGCTGCCGGATGGTCACGCTCAACATCCATTCGTCGCTGGAAGCCGTCGGCTTTCTCGCCGCCATCACCACGCGCCTCGCCGCCGCCGGCATGGGCGTGAACCCGGTTTCGGCCTTCTACCACGACCATCTGTTCGTGCCGGTCGACCGGGCGGAGGAGGCGCTGGGGCTGTTGAACCAGCTGGCCAGGGAGAACAGAGCGTAGCGCATCGGCCAGAGCTGCCGATCTCCCCCTCGTGGGGAGATCGGCATCCATCAATGCCTTCGCTAACCTTCAGCACCCGGCCGAAGGCCGAGCCCGCGACTGCGGGCCGCCGGTCGTCCGGCGCCCCCGCGGAGGGCCCGCCGCGGCAGCGGCGATACGGCCCGTGAGCGAAAACTAAGCCGCCTTCTTCTTCGGCTGGATCAGTCCACGCTCGACCAGCAGCTCGGCGATCTGCACCGCGTTGAGTGCGGCGCCCTTGCGCAGATTGTCGGAGACGATCCACATCGACAGGCCGTTGTCGATGGTCGAATCCTCGCGGATGCGCGAGATGAAGGTGGCGTCTTCGCCGGCCGATTCCAGCGGCGTAATGTAGCCGCCGTCCTCGCGCTTGTCCAAGACCTGGCAGCCTGGGGCTTCACGCAGGATATCGCGCGCCTCGTCGGCGGTGATCGGCTTTTCGAACTCGATGTTGACCGCTTCCGAATGGCCGATGAACACCGGCACGCGCACGCAGGTCGCCGTCAGCTTGATCTTGGGGTCGAGCATCTTCTTGGTCTCGGCGACCATCTTCCACTCTTCCTTGGTGGAGCCGTCATCAAGGAAGACATCGATGTGCGGGATGACGTTGAAGGCGATGCGCTTGGTGAACTTCTTGACCTCGACGCCATCGGCGACGAAGACCGCGCGGGTCTGGGTAAAGAGTTCGTCCATACCTTCCTTGCCGGCGCCCGACACCGACTGGTAGGTGGCGACAACGACACGCTTGATGGTGGCGAAGTCATGCAGCGGCTTCAATGCCACTACCAGCTGCGCCGTCGAGCAATTCGGATTGGCGATGATGTTCTTGCGCGTGAACAGCGAGATCGCGTCCGGGTTCACTTCCGGCACGATCAACGGCACGTCCTGATCGTAGCGGAAGGCCGACGAATTATCGATGACGACGCAGCCCTGCTTGCCGATCTTCGGCGACCATTCCTTGGAGACGCTGCCGCCAGCCGACATGATGCAGATGTCGGTGTCGGAAAAATCATACTGGTCGAGCGTCTTCACCTTCAGCGTGCGGTCGCCGAACGACACTTCCGTGCCCTGGCTGCGCCGCGACGCCAGCGCCACGACTTCGCTTACCGGAAAGCCGCGCTCTTCCAGTATGTTGAGCATTTCCCGGCCCACATTGCCCGTGGCGCCGACGATCGCTACCTTGAAACTCATCGAAAAATCTCCTGTCCCTCTCCGCTTGGTTTTTGGAGAAACCCGCTGGCCGATGCGGGTTCCGTCCCCCGGGCCGAACCCGGGAGAGGGTGGTTAGGCCAAGGGAGTCACACCGTTTTGGTGGTGGTTTTGGTAGTTTTTTTGGCCAAGAATGGGGTTTTGCTGGAACGAGGGGACGCGCCGACGCGCCCGGCCCAATGATGTGCATTGAGGCTGGGGGCATCGAATGCAAGAAGAGCCATCAAAAGGCCGCGCATCGAAAAAACGATCCCGTTCAAAGCGGGCTTTTACGCGGTTTGCGTCAAGAGTCAATTGCGATGAGCGTCCTGTTGCCCTGTACAATCGCGGCGGCACGAAGTACGAACGGCATGACCATCCGGCTCATGGAGCGTCCCGACGCCCGCCGAAGACAGGCCCATTGCTGGGCATATAAGAATCCGAATTCCGAAAGAGTAAGATGTCCAACTTCGATGCACTCGTTCCCGCGCTGGCAAGGGCGCTGGAAAAACGCGGCTATTCCGAGCTGACGCCCGTCCAGAAGGCGGTTGTGGCGCCGGAACTCGGCGAGGCCGATGCGCTGGTTTCGGCGCAGACCGGCTCCGGCAAGACGGTGGCCTTCGGCCTCGCTCTGGCGCCGACCCTGCTTGAGGGCGCGGAGCGCTTCGGCCACGCCGCCGCACCGCTGGCGCTGGCGGTGGCGCCGACGCGCGAACTCGCCTTGCAGGTGACGCGCGAGCTGGAATGGCTCTACGAGTTGACCGGCGCAACCGTGGCTTCCTGCGTCGGCGGCATGGACATGCGCTCGGAGCGGCGTGTGCTGGAGCGCGGCGCCCATATCGTCGTCGGCACGCCCGGCCGGCTGCGCGACCACATCACCCGGCGCTCGCTCGACATGTCGGCGCTGAAGGCGGTGGTGCTCGACGAGGCCGACGAGATGCTCGATCTGGGCTTTCGCGAAGACCTCGAATTCATCCTCGACGCCGCTCCTGCCGAACGCCGGACGCTGATGTTCTCGGCCACGGTGCCGCGCTCGATCGCCACGCTCGCGCAGGGCTATCAGCGCGATGCGGTGCGCATCTCGGCCGCCGGCGAGGAGAAGCAGCATCTCGACATCGAATACCGGGCGCTGAGCGTCGCCCAGCCCGACCGGGAAAACGCCATCATCAACGTTCTGCGCTATTACGAAGCCAAGAACGCGCTGGTGTTCTGCAACACGCGTGCCGCCGTCAATCATCTGACCGCGCGCTTCAACAACCGCAACTTCTCCGTCGTCGCCCTCTCCGGCGAGCTCAGCCAGAACGAGCGCAGCCATGCGCTGCAGGCAATGCGCGACGGCCGCGCAAAAGTCTGCATCGCCACCGATGTCGCGGCGCGCGGCATCGACCTGCCCAACCTCGAACTGGTCATCCACGCCGATTTGCCGACCAACCCCGAAACGCTGCTGCACCGCAGCGGCCGCACCGGCCGCGCCGGACGCAAGGGCGTCAGCGCGCTGATCGTGCCCAACAGCGCCCGCAAGCGCACCGAGCGGCTGCTGCAGAACGCCGGCCTCAAGGCGACATGGGCGAGCCCGCCCTCGGCCGACGACGTGATGCGGCGCGACGACGAGCGCATCCTGGCCGATCCGGTTTTCGACGAGCCGGTGAAGGAAGACGAGCGCGGTTTCATCGACGCGCTGCTCGCAAGACATGGCGCCGAGCAAGTGGCTGCCGCCTTCGTGCGCCAGTGCCGCGCCAGCCGCTCGGCGCCCGAGGACCTCATGGAGATCGCGCCCTTCACGCCGTCGCGTGAAAGACCGGCAGGCGAAGGTTTCGCGCGCCGCGACGAGGCGCCCAGCCGCCGCGACGATTTCGGTGACAGCGTCTGGTTCTCGCTGTCGATCGGGCGCCGGCAAAATGCCGAGCCGCGCTGGCTCATCCCAATGCTGTGCCGCATCGGCAGCATCTCGAAGCGCGAGATCGGCGCCATCAAGATGCAGCCGGAAGAGACCTACGTGCAGATATCAGCCGACTGGGCCGACCGCTTCCTGGCCGCGATCGGTCCCGATCGCAAGCTGCAAGGCAACATCCTGGTGAAGCGGCTCGAGGGCACGCCCGATCTGTCGCGCGCCGGCTACCAGCCGCCAAGCCCCGACAAGAAGCCGCATCGCGGCAAGGCGCCGTTCGACCCCAACGCGCCGAAGCGCAAATTCGAAAAACGTGCACCAGCAGCAGTCGATCAGCGCCCGGCCACCGCGCATGAGGCAAAGCCATGGGCGAAGAAGCCGGGCAAGCCGAAATTCGACACCACCGGCGCGCCCAAGCACAAGAAGGCGAAGAAGCGGCCCACCTAGAGCATTTCACCGTTTCACGGAAACGGCGATCTGCTCTAACTCTTTGTTTTGACGCAATTCTAGACGGAAAACCGCTTCACACTTTTCCTAGAATTGCTCTAGGACTTCGGCCGGAGCGACGCGCTTGCCTGCAGGCCAGCCTTGATGGCAGCCCAGCTGGCCGATGCCGCCGTCGGGCGATGCTGCTTTGCGATGCGTTCCGTCAGCGACGAGCGCCAGTCCGGGTCTTCCGCCATCCTGCGGATTGCAGCGTACCAGCCGGCCTGGTCATTGGAATCGACCACCGGCATCAGCCCGCCGCTCGCCTCGATCAACGCCGGCGCTGTCGAGACGATGACGGGAACGCCGAAATCGAGACATTCCGAGGCGCCGTAGCCCCAGCCCTCGATATGCGAGGGAAAGACGCCAAAGGAAGCGCTGCGATAATATCGGATGAGCTCCTCATCGCTGATCGCTCCGGTGAACGTAACCCGCTCAAGCAATCTCGGATGGGCCTTGAGATAGGCGCGCAGCGGATCGATCATCCAGCCCCAGCGCCCGGCGCAGACGAGCCGCGGCAGCGTGACGCCCTCGTCGAGCGCCTGCTGCCATATCCGTGCCAGCAGGATGTGGTTCTTGCGCACTTCGATGGTCGAGCAATAGAGCACGAACGGCTCGTCGGCCTCGATGCGCGAAGTCTCGCCCATGCGCGAAGCCGTTTCGTACAGGATGGACGGCATCGGAAACCGATATACCACCGGCTGCGTGACGCCTGCCTGTTGCATATGATCGGTCAGCGTCGCACCAACTTCGTCGGATGCACAAAATGCCGGCGCGCCGGAACGCACGAGGTGCTCGAGATATGACCCGTAGCGAGCCTCGCCAGGGCTCATACCAACCATGTCGGGGCGCAGTGTCGGGATGAGGTCGTGGCAAAGAAACGCAAGGCCACCGGCGCGCCCGGAGACGGCGGCTCGGTCGTCCCCGGCCAGAATGTGATGGCTGATCAGGACAAAGCCGCGTTCAGTCTCGTCCGGTTGGCTTGGAACCTGACGCGGGGCCGACCGGGTCCGCGCCCGCTGGTACAGCCGATAGGCCCGGATCAGCAGCCTGGTCGCCTGATAGGCAATCCCTTTGCGGCCATGGGTCACCGTCTTTGCGAGATGGCGGTCGGCGTCGCGCTTGCCCCATGGCTGCTGCCTCACCGCTTCGAGGGCCTGCGACATCGCCGTGCGTCTCCCAGGCCATCGTTTGAGGCGCCAGGGTGAAATCTCGCCCGTCGCGACATGGTCCTGCTCGAAAGGAGCGAGGGGGCGAAACCGGCCTTCCCACGGTCGGAACGCCACCACCTCTACGCAAGGGTCGGGATCGGCCAGGGCTGCGCTGACGAGAAAGCTTTCCACCCGCGGGATGCCGACAAGTCCCTGGCCGGACGGCCAGAACGTTAGGCCGGTGGCGTCGATGGCCAGCCTGGGAGGTCTTTCCACTCCATCTTCAATCACGGTTTTACTGTCAGGACTCTCGACTGTCATGTTCTGCTTCTGCCGAAGGCGGTTGCACTCGATGCCTTATGCTTCATTTGCCGCGAAGAGGGTAGCCATGCTGGCTTGCCCATCGGCTCGGGCCTGTGCAACCTTCGGCTGGACGTGGCGAGCGGGGGGGGTGGCAAATGCGGGGCGAAGTGCTTCACTATGACGAGGACCAAGGCTTTGGCTTCATATCCGGGGCCGACGGCAACCGTTACACCTTCACCCGCGAGAACCTGCGCCGGCAGACCGCCATGCCCAAAGGCACGGCCGTCGAGTTCCAGCCGGGTGGCGGCCAGGCGCGCGACGTCTTTTCGATCGCTGCTCCGACCGCTACTTCGGCCACTGACGCCGGCACGAACCCCGCACCGACTCAAGCCGGCAGCAAGGCCGCGGCAACCCCGCCCCCGGCACAGCATTTCGGCCGCTCCTCCGAGCCGGCCGAACCCAGCGATCTCTGGGGCTATTTCTGGCGCGGCGTGACGCAGAACTACTTCAATTTCGCCGGCCGCGCCCGCCGCAAGGAATATTGGGGCTACTGCCTGTTCTGGACGGTTTGCCTGCTGATCATCGGCGGCATCGGCCTGTACACCGATATGGATATGGGCGGTTTCGACAGTGATATTTCGGGCGCGATAACGGTCGGGCTGTGCGGCACGTTCCTGCTGGCGACACTGCTCCCTAGCCTCGGCATGATCGTGCGCCGGCTCCACGACATCGGCCTGTCAGGCTGGCTCAGCCTGCTGATCCTGATCCCGACCATCGGCAGCCTGATCATCCTGGTCTTCGCGCTGATCCCGACGCAGGCCCGGGAAAACCAGTGGGGGCCGGTGCCGGCGGGTGTCAGGATTTAGCCGCCACGTGTATTGCAATCACAAACAACCCTGGGTAGTATTTGCGCAACGCGGGGGAGAAACATGCGTGGCACGATATTCCACTACGATCAGGATCAGGACTACGGCTACATCGACGGAATCGACAGCAAGCGTTATATCTTTGCCCGTGACGATGTGAGCCATGAAGTGACCCTCGCCAGGGGCACCCTTGTCGAGTTTCAACCGGATGACGGTACGGCGCACGATATAGTCGCCGTCACCCCGACAGCGCCATCGCCAAGCACGGGCCAGCCACGCCGTTCGGCCGAGAGCAGGCCCGCCTATTCCATGGGTCTGTGGGCTTACTTCTGGCGCGCGATAATTGCGGACTATAGCAATTTCAAAGGTCGCGCCCGCCGCAAGGAATTCTGGGCTTTCTGGCTATTCTACACCCTCGGGATATTGGCGCTTCTAGGCTTCGGAATACTCGTTGACCTAGCGTTCAATGGCTTCAAAACCAATGCGGACAGGACGACGATGAGGGCCATAGGGCTCATACCCTTCCTGGTTTTCTTTTCGGGATTGATCCTGCCGTCGATTGCCCTCGTCGTGCGGCGTGTGCATGACGCGGGTCTGAGCGGCTGGTTTGCACTGCTGGGCTTCATCACTCCCATTGGCAGCATTGCCTTGCTGGTCTTCGGACTTCTGCCGTCCCAGGTGGGCGAAAATCCTTGGGGACCAGTGCCGGCAGGCGTCAGGATCTAGCCGCTTTTCAACGCCTCACCCGAAAGCCTGAGAAAGACCTTCTGGCCGTGGCGCTCGGCGCCAAGCCGGCCGTAAAAACGCAGCGCGCCCTCGTTCCAGTCCTCGGTGGTCAGGTCGATGCGGCCGATGCCTTCGCGCAGGCAATGATCGGCGAGAAAGCCGATCAGCGCCCGGCCGACGCCGGCGTTGCGGGCTTTGTCGCGCACGAACAGGTCCTTGAGGAACAGCAGCCGCTCGAGATCGATACCGGGGTGCGCGATCGCCACCGACGCCAGGCCGCTGACCTCGCCGTCGACGAAGGCAAGCGCGAAATGCAGATAGGCCGGGCTTTCCTCGCCAAGCCATTTTCGTGCGGCAGACACGGCCCGGCCGGCATCGAGAGGTGGCTGCCGGTAGTGAACCGCCATCTCGCACAATATGGCCGCGAGCGCCGTCGCGTCCTCGATCGTCGCCCAGCGGACGTCGACCGTCACGATATCAGCCCAGGAATTTGGCGATGATCGCGTCGCCCATCTCGACCGTACCGACCTCGGTCATGCCATCGGACATGATGTCTTTCGTCCGCAGGCCCGCGTCGAGCACAGCGGCGATCGCGCTTTCGACGCGGTCGGCTTCCTCGACCATGCCGAAGGAATAGCGCAGGCACATGGCGAAGGACGCGATCATGGCGATCGGGTTGGCGATGCCCTTGCCGGCGATGTCGGGGGCCGAGCCGTGCACCGGCTCGTACAGCGCCTTGCGCTTCTTGGTCTTCACGTCAGGCGCGCCGAGCGAGGCCGACGGCAGCATGCCGATCGAGCCGGTCAGCATGGCGGCGATGTCGGACAGCATGTCGCCGAACAGATTGTCGGTGACGATGACGTCGAACTGCTTTGGCCAGCGCACCAGCTGCATGCCGCCGGCATCGGCCAGCATGTGGTCGAGCTTGACGTCGGAATAGCGCGCCTTGTGGGTCTGGGTGACGACCTCGTTCCACAGCACGCCCGACTTCATCACATTGCGCTTTTCCATCGAAGTGACGTGGTTCTTGCGCGTGCGTGCCAGTTCGAAGGCGACGCCCGAAATGCGCTCGATCTCGAACGTGTCGTAGACCTGCGTGTCGATGCCGCGCTTCTGGCCGTTGCCGAGATCGATGATCTGCTTCGGCTCGCCGAAATAGACGCCGCCGGTCAGCTCGCGCACGATGAGGATGTCTAGACCCTCGACCACCTCCTGCTTGAGCGAGGAGGACGCCGCCAGCGCCGGATAGCAGATGGCCGGGCGCAGATTGGCGAACAGCTCCATGTCCTTGCGCAGGCGCAGCAGGCCGGCCTCAGGGCGCACCTCGTAGGGCACCGCATCCCATTTCGGACCGCCGACGGCGCCGAACAGCACCGCGTCGGCCGCCATCGCCTTTTCCATGTCGGCATCGGAGATCGCCGCGCCATGCGCGTCATAGGCGCAGCCGCCGACCAGCCCCTCATCGGTGGCAAAACCGCTGCCGAGCTTGTCGTTCATGACCGCGATCAGTTTCTTGACCTCGGCCATGGCCTCCGGACCGATGCCGTCGCCGGGGAGCAGGAAAAGATGCTTCGTTGCCATGGAGAACCGTCCCAGAAAGAATTTGAACCGGCGCTTTGCTAAACGCCAAGTGAGTTGCATGCAAGGGGAGGAAAAACACTGCGGCGCAGAACAGGCGCAGCTATGCCGCATGCCGCCGCGCCAGGCTTCTCAGAACCTGGGTTCCTCGCCCCCGCCGAAGGCGGGGGAGTGGTGGCCGCGAAGCGGCCGGAGAGGGGGCTTTCGTAGGGCGCTGGCTTAGCCCGCGGCAATCGCTGGTCTGGCTACCGTAGCGCCAGTCCCCCTCTCCGACCGCTTCGCGGCCACCTTGTATCTACACGAGAGAGATTTCGTGGGATTAGAGCGATTGAGCCAAGGTCCGGGCGGCCGCCCGGACCTTGGCTTGGCGAAGTCGCC
>NZ_JAMYSF010000043.1:0-35891 GCF_040321775.1 Mesorhizobium sp. M0243
GCGAAAGCGGTTGAGCGTGGTGTGGTCGGGCACCGTCTCTTCGAGCGTCAGCCCAACGAAGCGGCGGAACGACAGCCGATCGGCGAGCGCCTCCTCCAGTTCGCTGTCCGACAGTCCATACAAGGACTGCAGCAGAAGCGCCTTGAACATCACCAACGAATTGTAGGCAGGCCGGCCTGGTCCGGCCGGCGAGCGCAGCCGTGCCAGGATCTTCTCGAAGCGATACCACTTCACCAGCAACGACAACCGGTCCAGGCGACCGCTCCGACCAAGACCCTGCGGCAGCAGAGCCTCCACAAAACTGAACTGACCGCTCGGCTTCGTCGTCATCGCAAGATCCCCGTTTCAAAAACAGGGAATCACATCCACACAATTTTGCAACAGGCCCCCATGGTCTGGGCCGCATCCAGCTGCCATACGACCATGGCATAGCTTGCCGCCATCACCGACGAGGCGGCGATGCTGCCCACCGAGAGATCGAAGCCGTCGGCCGACATCGTGATCGAGACCCCGACGCCGAGGATCGCCACGACCGAAACCGCCTGCAGGATGGAGAACAGGTTGGCCGAGCGGATGAAGGCGGGCTGCGCGTACCAGAAGCCGATCACCATCAGTGCCAGCAGCACGAACAGCGCGTAACGGCGCGTTTCGCGGAAAAGCGATGTGCGCGGGGCGGCCTGCTGGACCGTCGTCGGGTTCGTCATCGATGCTCTCCGGCCTTTTCGCTCTCGACCTTGCCGATCTGGTCGGTCAGCGGGCCATGGCCGTCACCGGCCTCGTGAAGGGAGTGATCGCGCATGACGAGGATGCGGTCGGCAACCTCCAGCGCCTCTTCGGTGTCGCTGGTCGCGATCAGCGTGGCGGAACCGCTTTGGCTGTTGCGGATTGCGGAGATCAGGTCGGCACGCGCCCCGACGTCGACACCCTGGAAGGGCTCGTCGAGCAGCAGCAGCCGGCAAGGTGCCGCCTGCCAGCGGGCGAGCACGACCTTCTGCTGGTTGCCGCCGGAAAGCTCGTCGAGCGTGTCATCGGGGCCGCGCGCCTTGATGCCGAGCCGGGCGATCGCCTCGGCGGCAACCTTGCGCTCGCGCGCGACCCGCAGCAGGCCGTCCGGAAACCAGCGCCGCAGATGCGGCAGGGCGATAGTACCGGCAATCGAGGCGCCGGGAACCTCGGGCGGTAGCAGCGACGATGCCCAGCGGTCCTCGGCGACCATGAAGACGCCGTTTTCGATCGATCGCGCCGGCCCGTTGGAAAGCCACGGTTTTCCATCGAGCACGAAGCTGCCTTGCGCCAGCGTTTCCAGACCAAAAAGCGTGCGCAGCAGCCGGGTCTTGCCCGAGCCAAGCGTACCGGTCAGCGCGATGACCTCGCCGGAGCGCAGATCGAGATCGAAAGGCCTCGCACCGGGAATCAGTTGCGCACCCTTGATGGAGGCGATGATTGGGGCCGCCGAAATCTTGCCGTCATGGGTGGCGGCTTCCAGCGTCCGCCCGATCATGGCCGCAACGGCGGCCGGGAAATCGATCGGTTTGGCAAAGGCGCCGACGATGCGACCGCCGCGCATGACCACGGCGCGGTCGGCGATGGCGGCAAGGTCGCCCAGCCTGTGCGAGATGTAGAGGATTGCCATGCCGCCCGCGCGCAGCCGCCGGATGATGGCGAAAAGCCGGTCCGCTTCCGTGGCCGAGAGGCTGGATGTCGGCTCGTCGAGGATTAGAACGGAGGCCTTGGCCGCGACGGCGCGGGCGATAGCGATCAATTGCCGCTCCGCCGGCCGCAGGTCGACGAAGTCGCGGTCGAGCGGCAGGTCGAGATCGATCAGCGCCGCGATGGCGCGCGCACGCCTGCGGATCGACCGGGCCGAGACGAAGAAGCGCTCGCCCGGCTGGCAAAGTTCATCGAGCAGAAGATTCTCCGCGACCGTCAGTCCGGCAGCCCCCGCCTGATCCGTCGCCTGATGGACGGTCGCGATGCCGGCGGCCTTGGCGGCGCTGGGCGAGGCGAGGGCGACGATCCTGCCGCCCAGGGTGATCGTTCCGGCGTCGGGTACATGCGAGCCTGAAAGGATTTTCACCAGAGTCGATTTGCCGGCGCCATTGGCGCCCATCAGCGCCACGACCTCCCCGGCTGCCACGGTAAGATCGGCTCCAGCGAGCGCGCGCGTCGGGCCAAAGGATTTTTCGATCCCGGCGACAGCGACGGCAATGGGGGCGGCGGTGAGGGACAATTGGTTCAGCCGGTTACAGGTTGAGCGGGAACTGGGAAAGGCAAGCAAGCCAACGGGGCACGGTCGTAATTGTCAGCCGCCATATTCCATGATCGCCAGTCCGGCATTGTAATCCGGCGAATAGACGATGCCGTTGGCGTCGACGAATACGTCGGTCGACTGGATCACTTGCGGCCGATTCGGACGTTTGTCGACCATGCGGCTGGGAGCCGGCGGCACCAGCGCCCCGGTCTCCTTTGGGCGATAGGGATCGGAGATGTCGAAAACGCGCACGCCGGCATTCTGGTAGGTTGCAAAGATCAGCGTGTCTGACACAAAGCTGCCCGGCCGGTTCTCGTGCAGATTGTGCGGACCGAAATGTCCGCCCTTGGCGGTGTAATCGGTCTCGTCCGGGGTCGGCAGGGTCGAGATCGAAATCGGGTTCGCCGGATCGCGTATGTCGAAGATCCAGGTGAGCTTGCGCCCATCCTCCTCATGGTCGAGCACGGCCTCGTCGGCGACAACGAGCAAGCCGCGTTTGAGCAGCGGCAGCGCCGAATGGGTGCCGCCACCATAGGGCGGCGACCAGTTCCTGTGGCTGATCAGCCTCGGCAGGGCAGGGTCGGCGACATCGAGGACGGTCAACCCGCCGTCGCGCCAGCAGGCATAGGCGGTATCACCCTCGACGACCGCATGATGCAACGCATAGCGGCGGCCGTCGGGCCAGCCGGGTGTCTCGCCGCCGGCAAGATGCATTCCTGGAATCCACCAGCGACCGGCCTCGACTGGCCGTGCCGGGTCCTGAAGGTCGACCGTCAGCAGGATGTAGTCGCTGTAGCCGTCGAGAAGCGCCGATACGTAGGCGTAGCGCCCGCCGACGTACCAGATGCGGTGGATGCCGATGCCGTCGACCGGGAAGAAGCCGATCTGGCGAGGCTGCGTCGGCTTCGAGATGTCATAGACGGCCATGCCGGCCGACCAGGTCCGCGCCGCGCCCGAACCAGACGCGGTGCCGATCGTCTCGCCGATCGACTGGGTGTAGTAGACCTTCTCGTCGAACGCGAAAGCGGCGTCGGCGAACAGATCGCGTGCATGGACGACCAACAGCAGATCCTCATGCGTCTGCAGATGGATGGTCCAGGTATTCGGCAGCGCGGGCACGAACACCGTCCCGCCCGGATTCTTGGGATCCCGTACATCGATGATGGAAAAGCCTTGTGACCAGGGATGCGCGACATAGGCGAAGCCGCGATGCACCATCACCTGCAATCCGTCCGGCCGCCCGCCTTGGTCGGAATGACCGATCAGGCGCATGTTCCTGGAATAGTCGGGGGTGGGGACAGAAACCATAATTGTCTTTCAAAAGGTCGGTCCGGCGTACTTTGCCTGTCGCAGCGGGTGGTGTGGCGGAGGCAGGCGCAATCATCCCCCAGCAGGCCGGGGATGATTGTTTGGATCGCTGATTTTGTGAAGGCGCAGAAGCTCAATTCGTCGCCGGGATCCACGGTGCCTTTGCGGCATCGCTGTCCTTGAAGGCCGGGAATTTTGCCTGCAGATCTTCGATCGTCTTGATGTTGTTGTCGACGAGGTCCTTTCTGGTGACGAGCGTCGGCTGGATCAGCACCGAATGGCCGGGATTCTGTCCGGCGATCAGCTGGGCCAGCGCGCGCACCGAAGCCTCGCCGACGACGGCCGGGTTGGTTGCCGCCGTCGCCACCCACGGGCTGTTCGGCTCGAGGATGGCCTGGATGTCCGAGGTCGAGATATCGACACCGTAGATCTTCACCTTGTCTGCCACGCCAAGCTCGTCGATGGCGAGCTTCACGCCACGGGCGAACTCGTCCCATGGGGCGAAGACGACCGAAAGCGTCGGGTTGGCGGTGAGCACGGCCTTGGTCTGGTCGGCGACCGAAGCGGCAACGGTGTCGTTGACCACGCCCCAGGTGGCGACTTCCTTGATGCCTGGGTACTTCTTGCCGAAATCCTTCCACACCGCATAACGACGGTCGAGCGGTGCGAAGCCGGCGACATAGAGGACGCCGCCGTCGAATTTCTCGCCTTGGTCCTTGACCGCCTGGTCGAGCACGAGGCGCGCCATGTCGGCATCGGACTGCTCGACCTGCGGGATCTTGGGGTTGTCGAGGTTGGTGTCGTAGGCCACCACTGGAATGCCGGCGTCAAGCGCTGCCTGTGCGACGTCCTTGATGGCTTCGGGCTGGCCGTTGTTGATGATGATGCCTTGCACGCCGAGATTGATCGCCTGCTGGATCAACTGCCGCTCGGTGTTGATGTCGTTGCGCGCCTGCGAGATGTTGGCCTCGATGCCGAGCGCATCGGCCTGGCGCTTCACGCCGGCCTCGAATGCCTGGAGCCAGTCACCGGAGCCGAGGAAGCTGACGACGGCGATCTTGACGCCGCCCTTATCAAAGGGTGCCGGCGCGCCGGATATGCCCTGCGCCGAAGCAGCGGTGGCGAGACCGGCTATGCCGGCGGCTGCCGCCAGCGAAAGAATATGCTTGATCATGTGGAGACCCCTTTGAAATTGGCCGCATTCTAGGGAGGAGGCCCATCGCTTCCGAGAACGCTCATTGCGAGTTTTTCAAATCCCGGAGCATTTCCACTTCGCTTCCTTTCGGTTTCGTAGCAAATGAAGACGATGCGGTGCCGGGCGTTCGCTGTTGAGAAAACAGAATTGTTCCAACCCGGACATCCTTGCTCTAAAGGACGCGCAGGAATTCCTGGACCAGATGCGCATGAACGAACCGGTAAACCCTTCGGACACGGAACAGATGGACGACGCGCAGCGACGACGGCGCGAGCCGGTGTTCAACCTGCCACCCGTCGTGTTGGCGGTGATCGGCATCTGCGTCGTCGTCTACCTGTTGCAGCAATATGTGTTGAGCGAATCCCAGCAGATGACATTGCTGTATGACGGGGCCTTCATCCCCGTTCTCTACACCGGGCAATACGGCTTCGACTGGTTCCTGTTTTCGCGGCCGTTCACCTATGCTTTCCTGCACGGCGGTTTCGCGCATCTGGCCATCAACATGGTGTGGCTCGCCGCGTTTGGTTCACCATTGGCAAACCGCCTGGGAACGCTGTGGTTCGCGCTGTTTTTTGCCGCAACCGGGTTGGCTTCGGTCGCGCTTTTCTGGGCGATCCATCCTTATGGTGAGGCGCCGCTGGTCGGGGCTTCCGGTGCGATATCAGGCATGATGGGGGCTGCGGCGCGTTTCGGCTTCCGCACCGACCGTTCGGCCGGCAAGGCCGCCTTCGCCGGCCCTGTGCTGCCGATCGCATTCGTATTGCGCTTGCGCGGTGTCGTGATCTTCCTCGCCATGTGGATGGTCATCAATCTCGCCACCGGCCTGCTCGGGTTTGCCCCAGGGGTAGATGGTCAGATCGCCTGGGAGGCCCATATTGGCGGCTTTTTCGCGGGCTTCTTCGGCTTGCGTTGGTTCGACAGGCGATGGCAGGCGCCTGAATGGGAGACGACCGACCACCGCACTTGAAATGCAACCGATCACGGCGCACGATGTTCACTCTTACGTGAAGGCCGGTCAGGGCAGGAACCGGCAGGCAAAGCAGAGGAGGACGCCATGACGGTGAAGGCAATTCTCGAGAGAAAAGGCCATGACGTGTTGACGCTCGGGCCGAACGAAAAGCTTAGCGAAGCCATCCGCATCCTGGCAGAGCACAAGATCGGTGCGCTGGTCATCACCAATGGCGATCGCAAGATCGTCGGCATCCTGTCAGAGCGCGACATCGTCCGGGTTGTCGCCCGCGAAGGTGGAGCCGCGCTGGATATCGCCGTGCGCTCGGCAATGACGCCGAAGGTGAAGATCTGCAACGAGAATCACACCGTCAACGAGGTGATGGAGATCATGACCCGAGGCCGCTTCCGCCATCTGCCGGTGGAGAAGGACGGCATGCTCGATGGCATCGTGTCCATCGGCGATGTGGTCAAGCGCCGCATCGAGGATGTCGAGCGCGAGGCCGACGAGATCAGGGCCTATATCGCCACCGCCTGAGCGGCGAGGCGAACCGCCGGCCGGAGAACCGACCGGCGGAGCCGTGGTTTACCTGTTGTCGAGTTCGGAGCGGACGAGCGCGAGCCCGCGCCGGGTGATGCGGTAAGGGCCGCCTCCCGACGAAGAAACCGCCTTCTTACGCTTCAGTTTTCGAAACATATCGAGATCGACGCCCGGATAATGCCAGCCGTCGCGGGTCAGGCATTTGACGGAGGCGATCCGCTTTTTCTCGTTCTTTTCGATTTCAATGCGTCCACCCTGCGCGAGCAGGTGCAGGATGCGCTGTTCTATGCGCGAAATGTCCATGTGAGAGTTTTCCGGGAAAACAAAAAATGCCGCCGCCGCGAAGCTTCGCGGCACGGGGTTTCGGTTTTCTGCCCTGCCTCGCCAGGAGGTCAGGGCCTTACCGGGACTGAGCGTAAGTGGACATCCACTCTCCATTGGAATGAGCGTCCTATAGGCGAACGCGGCTGAAAAGGCCAGTCCGTGGCTTTGCGCTTGTCTCTTTTGGCGGTTTGCACTAGCGAAGTTGCAAATCAGAATGTGCATTAATGCAGCTTCCCATCATTCCAGTTCGCAGGCCGCCATGTCCCTTATCGACACCCGTACTCCTGACGCAAAACGCCTGATCCCCGGCGCAACCGGCGACTGGGAGATCATCATCGGCCTCGAGGTCCATGCGCAGGTCACTTCGGAAGCAAAGCTGTTTTCGGGCGCCTCGACGGCCTTCGGCGCGCCGCCTAACGCCAATGTCAGCCTGGTCGATGCGGCGATGCCGGGCATGCTGCCGGTCATTAACGAGGAATGCGTCAAGCAGGCGATCCGTACCGGCCTGGGGCTGAAGGCGCAGATCAACCACAAGTCGGTCTTCGATCGGAAGAACTACTTTTATCCCGACCTGCCGCAGGGCTACCAGATTTCACAGTTCAAGCAGCCGATCGTCGGCGAGGGCACGGTCATCGTTTCGGTGGGCCCGGACCGCCAGGGCGAATTCGAGGACATCGAGGTCGGCATCGAGCGGCTGCATCTGGAGCAGGATGCCGGCAAGTCGATGCACGACCAGCATGCGACCATGTCCTATGTCGATCTCAACCGCTCCGGCGTGGCGCTGATGGAGATCGTCTCCAAGCCGGACATGCGCTCGGCCGACGAAGCCAAGGCTTATGTCACCAAGCTGCGCACCATTGTACGCTATCTCGGCACCTGCGACGGCAACATGGACGAAGGTTCGATGCGCGCCGACGTCAACGTTTCGGTGCGCAAGCCGGGCGGCGAGTTCGGCACGCGTTGCGAGATCAAGAACGTCAACTCGATCCGCTTCATCGGCCAGGCCATCGACTACGAGGCGCGCAGGCAGATCGCCATCCTCGAGGATGGCGGCAAGATCAATCAGGAGACGCGGCTGTTCGACGCCGTCAAGGGCGAGACGCGCTCGATGCGCTCCAAGGAAGAGGCGCATGATTACCGCTACTTCCCCGATCCCGACCTTTTGCCGCTGGAATTCGACCAGGCCTATGTCGATGCGCTGGCCAAGGAATTGCCGGAACTGCCGGACGACAAGAAGGCGCGGCTGATCGCGTCGCTCGGCCTGTCCGTCTATGACGCCTCGATCCTGGTTTCGGAAAAGCCGATCGCCGACTATTTCGAAAAGGTGGCCGCCGGCCGCGACGGCAAGCTTGCCGCCAATTGGGTCATCAACGATCTGCTCGGGCAATTGAACAAGGCCGGAAAAGACATTGAACACGCTCCGGTTTCGCCCGAGCAGCTCGGTGCGGTCATCGATCTGATCAGGGATGGCACCATCTCCGGCAAGATCGCCAAGGACCTGTTCGAGATCGTCTGGAATGAGGGCGGCGACCCGCGCCAACTGGTCGAGAGCCGTGGCATGAAGCAGGTCACCGACACCGGCGCCATCGAGAAGGCCGTCGGCGACGTTATCGCCGCCAACCCTGACAAGGTCGAACAGGCGCGCGCCAAGCCGAGCATGGCCGGCTGGTTCGTCGGCCAGGTAATGAAGGCGACCGGCGGCAAGGCCAACCCGCAAGCCGTCAACGACCTCGTCAAGGCCAAGCTGGGCATCGAGTAGCGCCGTGTTCGTCCGCACCGCAGGTGAACGCGACCTTGCCGCTGTGCGGACGCTGCTGGTGGAAACGTGGCATGCGACCTATGACGCCATTTATGGCGCTGCCAAAGTCGCCGAGATCACCGACGAATGGCACTCGATCGCTTCGCTCCGCTCGCGGCTGACGCGGCCCAACTCGGAATTCCTGGTGGCCGATGACGGCAAGCGGATCGGCGGCATGGCTTTCGCCGCCGCCACCGCCGATGCGAAAATCATCCTGTTGAACCAGCTCTACGTCCATCCGGACTGTCAGCGGCGGGGGATCGGGCAAGCACTGCTCGACGAGGTCGAAGCCAGTTTCCCGGAAGCGCGAACGCTGCGCGTCGAGGTCGAGGAAGCCAATGCCGGTGCCATCGCCTTCTATTGGTCGAAAGGGTTCTTGCCTGTCAGTGCCGCGGAAGAGTCCCGTGATACCTCAAGGCCGACGACGCTGAGTTTCGAGAAACCGCTGGGATAGACCACCGGGATGAATAGAGCGATCAAGCCATGCGTCATCGCGGCGTTTGCTGTGCCGGCTCACGACGGATATGCAAGGGCATGACCAAACTGTCCCGCATTACAGCGCTGGCGCTGCTCGCCATCATCATTTTCGCGACCTTGTCGCCGATCCAGATGCGGCCGCACCTCGCTGAAGCGAATGTCGAGCGTGCCTTGGCTTATGTCCTGCTGGGCTTCGCCCTGGCGATCGGCTTTCCCAACCGACTGTATCAGGTCGTGATTTTTGTGGCTGTGACCGCCGGCATGCTGGAACTGCTTCAGCTCATTGATCCCGGTCGCCATGCACGCCTCATCGATGCATTGGTGAAAGCTCTTGCCGGGGTGGTTGGGATCGTGGCGGGACACCTGATCGTCAGGGCCGGCGGACAAAAGAGCGAGAGCTAGGCGCGGCGGCAATCCGCCGGGAGTGCGGGACCATCGACCTTGGTCGCGGCCCGTGTCTATCTGGCCGAAGCCTTCTCGCTAGGCAGCGGGAACCTCCACATTGTCGATCAGCCTCGTCTTGCCGAGCCATGCTGCCGCAAGAAGACGCCCTTCGCGGTTTCGACGCCATGGCGCAAGCGTCAGGCTTTGGCGTGCCTCGACATAGTCGACCTTCTGAAAGCCGGCGGCGATGAGGGCGCGGCTGGCCTCTTCGGTTGCGTCGCTCTGGCCGGCGCCTGCCGCCAGGGCCGCAGCCGTATTGCGCAATATCACGTTGAGCTGGCGGGCGATCTTCAGTTCGGCCTCATCGAGATAGGCGTTGCGTGACGACATGGCGAGACCATGCGCGTCGCGGATCGTCGGTGCGCCGATGATCTCGACAGGCAGGTCGAGGTCGCGGCAGAGCTGCCTCACCACGCAAAGCTGCTGGTAGTCCTTCTCGCCGAAGACCGCACAGTCGGGCGTTGCCTGCAGGAGGAGCTTTGCCACCACGGTGGCGACGCCGTCGAAAAAAGTCGGCCGAAAGTCCGATTCGAGCCCGGCGGAGGGGCCGCCGACCGAGATTTTCGTGGCGAAGCCGGCAGGATACATCTCGCCAACCGTCGGTGTGAAGGCAAGGTCGGCCTTTGCCGCGCCCAGCCGGTCGAGGTCGCGGCCGAGTTGGCGCGGGTACTTGTCGAGGTCTTCGCTCGGCGCGAACTGCGTCGGGTTGACGAAGATCGACACGACGCAGCGCTCGGCTTTTTGGAGCGCGATCCTGACCAGCGAGATGTGTCCGTCATGCAAAGCACCCATGGTCGGCACCATGGCGACACGAAGGCCGTCGCGCCGCCAGTCCCGGATTTGCGCGCGAAGTGCGGCCACGCTGTCGACGACGACGGGTTGGCTCATGCGTGGTCCCTGCTGTTTGTCGCCGAAAAGACATGGCCGGGGCCGGGGAATGTCCGGCCCCGCACCTCGGCTGCGTAGCTTTCAGCTGCACGCGAGATCACGCTGCGCAGATCCGCGTATTCCTTGACGAATTTCGGCACGCGATCGACGGTCAGCCCGACCATGTCGTCGATGACCAGGATCTGGCCGTCGCAGTCGCCGCTGGCGCCGATGCCGATGGTTGGAATGGCGATGCGGCGGGTGATTTCGGCGGCGACCCTCTCGACCGTGCCTTCGATGACGACCGAGAAAGCGCCGGCGTTCTCGACGGCAAGCGCATCGCGAAGCAATGCCGCAACAGCCTCCTCGGTGCGGCCTTTGATCTTGTAGCCGCCATCCTTCTCCACCGATTGCGGCTGCAGGCCGATATGTCCCATGACCGGAATGCCGGCGGCGGCGATGGCCCCGATCTGGCTGATCATGTCGAGGCCGCCTTCGAGCTTCACCGCCTGGCAGCCGGTTTCGTCGACGACCCGCCGCGCCGAGGCGACGGCTTGCGCTGCCGTTGCCTCATAGCTGCCGGCCGGCAGGTCGACGACGACGCAGGCCCTGGCCGAGCCGCGCATCACGGCCTGCCCATGTGCGATCATCATCTCCAGCGAGGCGCCCAGCGTCGTCTTGTGGCCATGCAGGACCATGGCGACACTGTCGCCGACCAGAAGCAGGTCAACATGGTGATCGAGCAGACGGGCGATGGGATAGGTATAGGCGGTCAGGCAAACGATCGGCGTGCCGCCCTTGCGGTGGCGAATCGCCTCGGCGCTGATGCGAATGTCGGTGGTCGGCAATTCCGTGGCCAATCGTCACCTCCTTTGGCCTCAAGCCGGGCTGGATGCAGGCATGGGCGCGCAGAGCTTTAGAAATACCGTAAAGGCTTGGCAAGCGTGCATGCAGCGACCGGCAGGATCACAGGCTTGTGTCGGGTTTCCGGCAAGCCATTTGCGCGCACGCCGTGGCAAAAGCCTTGCCTTCGGCAAGGCCTGACGCCATAAGCAGGAAAACGGGCGCTGCCGGCGCGAGGGTTTTGAAATGAAGACTTTCCTTACGCAGTTTTTCACCTGGTGGAACAGCCAGACGATTGGAACGCGCCTGCACACCTGGCGGTACGGCAAGAAGGTCGGCCAGGACGAAACCGGCAATTTCTACTACGAAGGCGGCATCGATTCGGAAGGCCGCACGCGCCGCTGGGTCATCTACCGCAATTATTCGGAAGCTTCGGCGATACCGCCCGGCTGGCACGGTTGGATGCACCACCGCGTCGACGTTGCGCCGTCCAGCGAGGACTACAAGCCGCGCGACTGGCAAAAGCCGCATCAGCCCAATCTGACCGGCAGCCCGGCGGCCTATCGCCCGAAGGGCTCGGTGCTGACCAATCAGCATCGTCCGCAGGTCACCGGCGACTACGACGCCTGGACGCCCGGGTCGTAATGGTAGGGTGCAGGCCGGTGCTTTATCGCCACAATTGGTGTTTAGCTGCTTGCTGATCAGAAAACGGCGACTAGCCTTGGCGATCGACAGAATCACCCGGGCGCGAACCACCGGTATCCTTGCATGAGCTTTTTCAACCTGACATCGATGGGCGGTCTGACGCTAGCCGCCGGTCTTGCCGTCAGCACCGCGGCGTTTGCCGCTTCGCCGACCCCCGCCGCCCCCGCGCCGGCGCCAGCCCCGGGATCGGACCGGGTTACCAACGCCGTTGCCGAGTTTGCCGGTATCGACAAGATCACCGGCCGCATCATCACCTTCGATGTCTATATCGACGAGACGGTGCAGTTCGGTGCTTTGCAGGTGACGCCGCGCGTCTGCTATTCGCGGCCACAGACCGAAGAACCGAAGACAGATTCCTTCGTCGAGGTCGACGAGATCACGCTGGACCGCAAGATCCGCCGCATCTTCACCGGCTGGATGTTTGCCGAAAGCCCCGGCCTCAATGCCGTCGAGCATGCCGTCTACGACGTCTGGCTGAAGGCCTGCAAGCAGAAGTCGGATGTGCCGGCGCCCGATGGCGCCAAGGCAGACTCGACCAAAGCCGAGGCGCCCAAGCCCGCCGCGGCCAAACCGAAAGCCGCGACCGCTCCGGACGTGACAGAGCCTGGCGTGACGGAGCCGGACGCTTCGGACCCCGATACGACCGACACCAACTGATCCTCCGGAACCGTCCTTGCCACCATACGTTGGAGCACGGATGAGCGCGCATTTATGCGCAGGGAGGATCTTCCGATGTCAGACAGCAAGCGGATCACGGCCGGCAAGGCAGAGTTGCTGGAACTCGAAAAGGGATTCTGGACGGGCGACGCGGCCTACTATACGGCCAATGCCGACACCGAATGCCTGGTGGCGTTTCCGCAGATGGCACAGGCGATGGACAATGCCGATCTCGCCAAGACCGCGACCAAGCCCAACCGCTGGCGCGACCTGAAAATCGACCTCAAGGGTATTATCGAGCCGGGCAGCGACATCATCATGCTGACCTACGAGGCACATGCGACACGCGAGAACGGCGAACCTTACGCCGCGCTGGTCAGCACCGGCTATGTCCATCGCGTCAACGGCTGGAAGATGATGTTCCATTCGCAGACGCCATTGGAAGCCGCCACTGGGAAGTAGGCTCAATCTTCAGGGATAGAATTGGGCGTCAGGGATAGAATACGGCCTCGCCCTTCAGCGCGTCGGCCAGCATCTTTTCATATTTGCCGCGCGGCACGTCGACGGCGCCGAAGCGCTTGAGGTGCTCGGTGGTGAACTGCGTATCGAGCAGCGCGAATCCGCGTGCCTT
This sequence comes from Mesorhizobium sp. M0243, assembly GCF_040321775.1. Taxonomy (NCBI): domain Bacteria; kingdom Pseudomonadati; phylum Pseudomonadota; class Alphaproteobacteria; order Hyphomicrobiales; family Phyllobacteriaceae; genus Mesorhizobium; species Mesorhizobium sp. M0243. The sequence continues at coordinate 12,990 of NZ_JAMYSF010000043.1, forward strand.
CAAGCGCTCCACGAGATAGAAAAGGCAGGTCTTGGAAGCGTCCGTCTCCCTGGCGAACATGCTCTCGCCAAAAAACACCCGGCCGAGCGACACGCCATAGAGGCCACCGACCAGCCGGTCCTCGCGCCACGCCTCGACCGAATGACAATGGCCTATCCGATGCAACTCGACATAGGCTTCGCGGATCGGCGCATTGATCCAGGTCGAGCGCCGTTCCACCCGCTTCTCGGCGCAACCGTCGATCGTGGCTTCGAAATCGAAATCGAAACGGATGTCGAAGGGGTTCTTCTTGATCGTTTTCCTCAGGCTCTTCGGTGCGTGAAAACCATCGAGCGGAATGATGCCGCGCGTCTCCGGCCGCACCCAGAACACCTCCGGGTCGCCGGCACTTTCTGCCATTGGGAAGACGCCCGAGGCGTAGGCCTTGAGCAGCAGGTCGGTGGGGATGCGATAGCCGGGCGCGTAGGGGCGGGTCATCGCGTCTTCGCGCTACTCTTCCTTGGCCAGATATTTTTCCAGCCAGTGGATGTCATAATCGCCATTGGCGATGTCGGCATTGCCGACGAGATCGCGAAACAGCGGCAGCGTCGTCTTGATACCGTCGACGACGAACTCGTCCAGCGCGCGGCGCAGGCGCATCATGCACTCGACGCGATTACGCCCATGCACGATCAGCTTGCCGATCAGGCTGTCATAGTAGGGCGGGATCTTGTAGCCGGAATAGACGCCGGAATCGACACGGATGCCCAGGCCGCCCGGTGTGTGGAAATGGGTGATCGTGCCCGGCGAGGGGGTGAAGGTGCGCGGGTCCTCGGCGTTGATGCGGCATTCGATGGCGTGGCCGTTGAACTTGATGTCCTCCTGCTTCACCGAGAGGCCGCCACCGGAGGCGACGCGGATCTGCTCATGCACGAGATCGATGCCGGTGATCGCTTCCGTCACCGGATGCTCGACCTGCAGGCGCGTGTTCATCTCGATGAAGTAGAACTCGCCATTCTCGTAGAGGAACTCGATCGTACCGGCGCCGGAATAGCCGAGATCGGCGATGGCCTTGGCGCAGATGCCGCCGATGCGGGCGCGCTCTTCGGCATTGAGGGCGGGCGAGGGCGCCTCTTCCCACACCTTCTGGTGGCGGCGCTGCAAGGAACAGTCGCGCTCGCCGAAATGCACGCCGCGGCCAAAGCCGTCACCAAACACCTGGACTTCGATATGGCGCGGCTTTTCCAGGTATTTTTCGATATAAACGGCATCGTCGCCGAAGGCTGCACCGGCTTCTGTGCTCGCCGTCTGCAGGGCGACCTCCAGGTCAGCCTCGGTGAGGGCGACCTTCATGCCACGTCCGCCACCGCCGGCCGATGCCTTGATGATCACGGGATAGCCGATCTCGGCGGCAATGCGCCTGGCTTCCTTCTGATCGGTGACGGCGCCGTCCGAACCGGGCACAACCGGAATACCGAGGCGCTTGGCGGTTCGCTTGGCCTCGATCTTGTCGCCCATGATGCGGATATGGTCGCCGGACGGACCGATGAAGGTGATGTTATGCGCGGCCAGTATGTCGGCGAACTTGGCGTTCTCCGACAGGAAGCCGTAGCCCGGATGCACGGCGTCGGCGCCGGTGATTTCGCAGGCCGCAACGATCTGATGGATGTTGAGATAGCTGTCGCGCGATGGCGGCGGACCGATGCAGACGCTCTCGTCCGCGAGCCGCACATGCATGGCGTCGGCATCGGCGGTCGAATGCACCACCACCGTCTGGATGCCGAGTTCCTTGCAGGCGCGCAGCACCCGGAGGGCGATTTCGCCGCGATTGGCGATGAGGATCTTCTGAAACATCAGGCCCGCTCTACTCGATCACGACGAGCGGCATGCCATATTCGACCGGCTGCGAATCCTCGAAAAGGATCGCGGTCACCGTGCCGGCGCGTGGCGAGGGGATCTGGTTCATCGTCTTCATCGCTTCGATGATCAGCAGCGTCTGGCCTTCCTTGACCTTCTGGCCGACTTCGATGAATGCCTTGGCGTCCGGCGACGGCGCCAGGTAGGCCGTGCCGACCATCGGCGAGGTGACTGCGTTCTTGGAAATATCTGCCACAACGGGCAGAGCTACGGAGGCAGCTTGCGCTGCTGCCGGCGCATAGGCCTGCTGCGGCGCTGCGATTGCATGAACAGCCGGCGCCTGCCGCGAGACCCGCACCTTCAGGTCGCCCAGTTCAACCTCGATCTCGGTGAGGTTGGTGTCGTTCAGTATGCCCGCCAGATCGCGGATCAGTTGCTGGTCAACACCGGTCTTCTTTATCGACATTTTCGAGCCTTCTGTTTGTTGGCCGGTCATAGGCGTGCGGCCAGCGCCTGTAGCGCCAGCGTATAGCCGAGCGGCCCAAAGCCACAGATCATGCCGACGGCGACCGGCGCGACCATGGAGACGTGGCGGAATGGTTCCCGCGCATGGATGTTGGAAAGATGAACTTCGGCCACCGGCAACGGTGCGACGGCGCGGATGGCGTCGTGGATGGCAATCGAGGTGTGGCTGTAGGCGCCCGGATTGATGACGATGCCGACAGCCTTGTCGCCGGCTTCCTGAATCCAGTCGACAAGGTCGCCCTCATGGTTCGACTGGCGGAAATCGATCTCGAACCCCAGCGCCGTGCCTGCCTGCTTGCAGTCGTCGGCGATCGCCGCAAGCGTCTTGCCGCCATAGATGCCCGGCTCGCGCTTGCCGAGCGCGTTGAGATTGGGACCGTTCAGGACGAAAACCGTTTTCAAAAAGCCGACCTTTCCCGGCGCCGTCATCAAGCCGGCGCGCTGGGCCCTCTATAATGGGCATAGCCGCCCGCGGAAAGAGCGCAAGTGCGTTCTTTCACTGTCCACAACAGGCGGAAATGTGCCCGTGAGAAATAGCTGGCGAGCAAGATCAGAGCGCGGCCTTCGCCGCCTCGATCTTTTCAGCCAGCACTTCCTTCCCGAGCGCCCCGAACACCACCTCGTTGCCGACGACATAGGACGGCGTTCCGGTGATCGCCAGCTTGTTGGCAAGATCGTAGGTCTTGGCGAGGGCCTCGTTGATTGTCGGGTCCTTCATCTTCTCGCGCAGCGCCGCTTCGTCGGCGCCGAGCGATAGCGCGACCTTCATGGCCGCCGCCTCGGTGGCGCGTCCCTGGCCGCCGAGCAACGCATTGTGGAACTCGCCGTACTTTTCCGGGTGCATCAGGTGGAAGGCCATCGAAACCACGCTCGCCTTCTGCGAATCCGGTCCGAGGATGGGGAATTCCTTGAGCACGAAACGCAGGTCCGGATCGGTCTTGGTCAGCGCCTGCATGTCGTCGATGGCGCGTTTGCAGAAGCCGCAATTGTAGTCGTAGAACTCGACGATGGTGACCTTGCCGTTGGGATTGCCGACGACGCCGTCGAAGGCGGAGTTGAAGATCTGGTCCTTGGCATCCTTGATCACGCCGAGATGAGCGATGCGCTGCTCTTCCTTCTGCTTGGCCTCAAGCGCATCCTGGACCTCCAGGAGGACTTCCGGGTTTTTCAACAAATAGTCGCGGATGATGCCTTCGACCTCGGTGCGGTCGATCTTGGTATCGGCCGCCGCCGTCTCGACCGGCTGCGCGGTACCGGCCTTGGCGATCTGCGGGTTTCCGGCAACGAATCCGAAAGCCAGCATGGCCAGGGCGACCGCAACCCCCGTGGTGCCCATGAGCAGTGCCTTTTTCATCGTTCCTGTTCCTTCTACCTGTTTTCCGGTCTGGCTATGTCGTGGCGCGCGACCGGAAGGTTCACTTGATCTTGGTTGACGGCCTGTAGTTTATGATATCCTGGGCGCGAAGCCAGCGCGGCTCGCCGCGTTTCATCTGCTGTTGCGCCCGCATGGCGAAAATCTTCGCATCCTTGTAGTTGCCGGAATAGAAATGGCTTTCGGCGGTGGCAAGTTCCGCGCCAGGTATGTCACCCAGCTCGCCATAGGCCTGTGCCAGATAGCGATATCCGGCTGAATTTTCCTTGTCGCGACCGAGGCCATTGTTGATCTGCACGACGGCTTTTTTGAGGGAGTCGGGCGTGCCGACGGCCATCAGCGCCTGACCCACGGACACCGGCAGCAGACCGGACCGAGCCGAATCGAGGCTGACCGCCTTGGCGTAAGCGTCCGCAGCTTCCTTGGGTTTGTTTGCTTTCATCAGGATGTCGCCGCGCAGTTCCTGGAAGTAGGCATTCTTCGGCTGCGCTTTGATCAATGCATTGGTCTTGGCGAGAGCGGCGGCGATGTTGCCGAACAGGTAGGTAGATTGGGCGTCGCCGTACTGCGCGGCGAGGGTTCCTTGCATCTTTCGCATCAGCCGCGACGCGGCCGCCTGGCCTTCCATGTAGACGGCGATCTTCACCCGCATCATGTCATGGCGCTGCTGCAGCGCGGGCGGGTCCGGCCTGTCAACATTGGGGTCCTGTTTCACCAGCACTTCGAGATTGGCGATGCGGTCCTGCGGCATCGGATGGCTGATCCGATACGGATCGACCTGGGCGCCCGAAAGCGACAGTGCGGTCTGGAAGCGGCGGAATGTCTTCAGCATGCCCATGCCGGACTGGCCGGTGGCGTTGAGATAAGTGATCGCCGAGCGGTCGGCCGTCATCTCCTCGGTGCGCTGGTAGGCGAGGATGCTGCGCTGTGCCATCTCGCCGCCGCCAGCGGCCACGCCCATGCCAGCGCCGGCGAGACCGCGGCTGCTGGTTGTGGCACCGGCGACAATGGCGCCGGCGCCAAGCAATGTCGCGATGACGGCCATCGTCTTGGCTCGTTCGAGCTGGTCGCGCAGCTTCTGCTGGTGGCCGCCGGCGATATGGCCGGCTTCGTGCGCGATGACGCCGATGATCTCGTTGGGCGTTTCAGCCGTCATCAGCGCGCCGGTGTTGATGAACAGCCGGCGCCCGGTGACGAACGCGTTGAAACTCTGGTCGTTGACCAGAACGATGTCGATGCCGTCATTCGCCAGGCCGGCCGCCCTGAAGATCGGCCGCGCGTAATCGCGCACCAGCGCCTCTATCTCGGCGTCGCGCACCACCGGCACGTTCTGGGCGAAGGCACTGACCGAGCTCGCCATTGCAACGGCAACGCCAAGCGAAAGCGTCGCGAAGACGCGCGCTGCCTGGGCAATCGTCGATCTGGGTCGGCTCAACATGATGGCTCCACTGGTAGACGAGCGGGCGAAAGATGAAAAGTCGGCGCCGGAAACTTCCTCAACTTGTGATCCTCACGAATGGCCACCGGCTCACTACTCAGGTCTTATGGATCGCCTCGCTGCTCTAAGCCTTTCAAGGCGAACTGCGTGTCGGTTTCATGTTCGAGCCCTTTTGAAATTTCGATTCCGTTTGCCGAAAGCGAAACCGACAATTTCACGCCGCTGCCATCTTTGAATCTCAGCAGAAGGCCGCCGGCTACAAGCGCCGAGAAGTTTGCCGAGACTTTGTCAAACGTTTCAGATTTCTCGGACAACTCATTCAAAGAGATTTCGCGAGAGAACGGTTCAGTCTTCACGACAGATTTTGGCCATGCAGTTTCGAGAAGAACGGTTCCCTCATCAAAACCTCCGCGCCTAAGACGTTTTTGATCGGCGGCTTGCTCGACGTCTTTCCAGTTCACTCCGGTGGCCGTCGCAATGGAGCGGATGACTTCAAGAACATCCGCTAGCTCGGTTGTGATGTCTTCATGGGTACTCGCGCTAAGGACTTCTTGTCCTTCCTCAAAAAGCTTGGCAATCAACGCCTTTCGAATTTCACTTTTAGGAAGTTTCGCCAAAACGGTCGTCTCGCCTCTCTCCATGATCGAACTGGGTATTTGATCGCGTACGAGTTTCATAAAATGCTGCTTTCCCCTTGTTCTGGGATACGCTCGTTCAGCCGCAGACATCACCGTCACGCCCTGGCGGGACAACACGTAGTATGCGTGCCCCAACGCTGAGCCGTGCAACTCAATCGGAGCGTCAATCTTGCGAGAGACCTTGGCTATCTCCGTAAGGAATTGATCATCATTCCGCACCAAATCAACGTCAGGGTGGATATCCAACACAAAGCGACCTTTGGGCAAATTCCCCGCCTTCTCGATGTCACCTGTAGTACGAAGCAGGAATCTCTTTCGCATTTGCGGCACTGCGCTTCGCCTAACTGGCAACTCCGTTGGCTCGGCTTGGTACCACGGCAATGTACGTCCAATTCCAAGTGTTTCTGGGATTCCCACGAACCACATAATTTGAACTTTTTTGCGAAGGTTCAGTGCGATTGTATGGGTGATCCGCGCAATTTCTTCCACATCGGCCGAACTGACTGATTTGCTTCGCGCAAGGCGCCGCCGGACGCGAACTTCCTCCCACGCCCCGGAGACCGTCTCCTGGAAGAACGCAAGTTTATAGCGAATCTGCTCGGAGGTAACTTTTTGCGCTTTAACGTCGTACTCGAAAGAATCATGTGGCAGAAACTGCAGGCCATCGGGGATACCCCAGAGACAGTCCACTCGCACGATCTGTGACGTATGGTCCGCCTGCGACCAAGCCGAAGCTAACGCAGGGATAAATCGGTGAATAACAAAACAAACTTGGGAGGCCTTGGCTCCGCGCAACTGCAAACTTTCGAGCGTGCGTTCCATAAACTCGACTGCTTGCTCAGGAGACACCGAATGCGTACGGGGGAGGTTGTATTTCTCAATGCCGTCAGCGGTACAATCAGTGCGGCACACCGCTCGTCCGTTTGTAACTTGATAGATGGCATTTAATAGCCTTGGCCGGAACTCTGATTTCAGACCGAAATTATCCCCGGCGATGTAGTACAGATTTGGATATCGGTCTGTTCTCGGGCTCGATAAATTTCTTATTTTATCTAATTTAGGCCACCCAGTCGTCTGATTCTGATCTGCCAAATTGAGTGGTGCAATATCTCCGATTTTGATAGGCGCTGTGTCAGCAGGTCGTATTAGTTGGGTGGGGTCGACGCCGTCATCAGGGCTTTCGTCTTCGAAATCGATCTGAAGTAGCCAAAGTCTGTTGTCTGACCACGCCCACTCGACATGTGTAGGGCCACGATCGAGATTCGTGCACCATCGGCCAACTTCGCGCATTCTCGATATCAGCGCTGTCGGGCGAAACGTCGTTCTAAGTGGCAGTTCCGTAGACGGCTCTCTAGCTCGTTGAGAGTTGAAGCGGCCGTGGCCGCCTGCCTCCAGCTCAAACATCCACTGGTTTACGGTTTTGGATGCACGACGTTCGTTGGACATATGGCCCAAGAACATTTGTGGGCCAGGCAAATATGGTTGCACCAGAAGCGCCAATGCATCCGTCGACGCGTTAACCTCAAAGTGCTCATAAATTCTGGCTATGTGATCGGCGATTTTCTGCTCATCGTAGTCAGCCGGAACAGGGACAGACAAATAAGCGCCACGGTCAGCTAGGGTTTCTTCAAGAGCACTAGACCGCAGAATTATGCCAGATCGCCAGGTTTCCCCAAATTTTTCAGACTCGGCGCAAACCTCAGTCGCAATTCTTGCAAGTATATCTAGCCTCCTTGTTTCTCCACTAGATTGCCAGTTTCGATAGGCTGTGGCGCTCACTACAAAGAATGGAGGTCTCCAGGGTGAAGGGATGGTCAGTATTCCTCTGACTTTTCGTCCAACCTTTCCGTGTTCGTCCACAGGATAACTACCGATCGCAGGATGAACATACATCGATCCCGACCACCTTGGTTATTATTCGGTTCAGATTCGTATCAGTCATCTTTACTGATTGTGCCGAAAACCTTGAAAGCCAGCTTTTGCAGCGAAGCTAAAAGATTGTCCGAGAAGAATCCGACAAAGAATCCAAATGCTGCACCAGCTGCACAATTTGAGAAGGGGGTCTTGCTAAAAAAAGGTATCAGGCCAGAAATAATCATTAGACCTGTGAAAACTGACAACACGGCCGACAGCGGCGGGACTACAATTCTCCACACGACGCGGTCCCTATGCCACTGCTGCTTTGCGACGCTGTGGTAGAGCCATTTCAGAGCAGCTGCGGCACCCCCGCACAGCCCTGCCAAAGCTGCTGCTGTCCAAACGGGGAGCGTGTTGGCCTCTGACGGTGCTCCGAAAAAGTCTGGAAATAGAAACGGGATACCTAATATCTGGGTTCGAGCAAGCGCGACCAGAAGGATCGACGATCCCGCTAGGACTGCCGAAAGATATATCAGTTCTGATATTATCTGAAACCAAGCACTACAGCTATAGACAGACTTAAATTCGCCCGGCCGCCTGCCGTCTGTAAGAGAAGCGAGATTAGTGATGCTAGGTTGTTCGAACGGCTCGTTTCGAACATTGCCAGTTCCGACTGGTTCAGTTCCGGAGGTGTCTGGAGTCGATAGTGGCCTTGACGTTGGTTTCGCATCCATATTTTCGGTAGTCCCATCTGTCAGGCTGCCCCAGTTCCCTGGCAATCAACTTACGAAAATATTGGGATTCCCCCGTCGCTGGATATGCTAGAAATGTCTGTAGAAAATCAGAGACAAGATAATAGTCTACCCCAACTGGAATTTCGCTCCAAGGGTCATGAGTATTAACTTCGAACCACGCCAAATCCTGTTGGTTTGTGGTTGCGACACGAAGCAGATCAAACGGTAGCGGAACCACATGGAGGTGAGCCTGATCAACTCCACACCCAATGACGTCACCGGCGTTTCTTGAGCCATGTTCAAAGTTGAACCAACGCTCTTTGCTACCAGTTCCAGCTGCCGACTCGTGTCGACCGATCTGCAAGACCTCTTTGCGTACATTAATGGAAGCGTCCGCCAATGATGGCAAAGGCTGACGCGGGATCACGAGCATCCAATTTTCAACGAGAGAGCCTTTTGTCGGCACCACACCCGCAACTGAATGGTTTCGAAGTTCTACGTCATAGGGGAGATTTGGCCCGATAGGATCATTTTGGATGACCCATTGAAATCTGGGTGTGTTGTCGGAACCCAATTTCAGATCGCTCATTTTCTGACTCCCGGCAAGCTGCCACCCATCATAGCGTCGACTCGACTAAATGTAACCAGCCAACCTTTCTAGAGTAAGACCGCTCAGCGGAAAACTTGTCCTCTCTAGCCGATAGTGTTGGAAGCGGCCTCTTCGGTTCAGGAGCGGAGGCGCCTTGTGATCCTCACATCAATCGGGCATTTGTGCGGCACATGCGCCAGTGCCTGGCGCCGTCAGTCATCGGGAATACTGGTTAAATGGTCGTTTCGCTCTCACGCCGTGGCAATGTCGAGCCCTTCCATGCCATGGACATTCTGGCAGAGGCAAACCGGCTGAAGTCCCAAGGCGTGCCGGTTGTTTCGATGGCCGTCGGCCAGCCCTCCGATCCCGCACCGGTTCTGGTTCGCGCCGCAGCCGCCAAGGCGCTGCAGGATGGACGCATCGGCTACACCGACGCGCTGGGACTGGCAGGCTTGCGCAAGGCGATCGCCGGACACTACGCCGATCATTACGGGCTTGATATCGAGCCCGGCCGGATCGCGGTAACCACTGGATCGTCGGCCGCCTTCAACCTTGCCTTCCTGGCGATGTTCGATCCGGGTGACCGCGTCGCCATCGCGGCACCCGGCTACCCGGCCTATCGCAACATCATGGCCGCACTCGGCATCGACGTGGTCGAGATCGAGCTCGGCGACGCCGCCTACCTGCATGCCGGCCATCTCGAGACCGCGCATCGTGAAAAGCCGCTGAAAGGCGTTCTCTTCGCCAGCCCCGCCAATCCAACCGGCGCGGTCATACCGGCCGATGAACTGGCGGTTCTGGTGAGGACGGCACAAGAGCTCGGCATCGCCGTCATCTCCGACGAAATCTATCACCGGCTGGCCTATGCCGCCCCCGACACCACGGCGCTTGCCTATGGCGGCGATGTGACGGTGATCAACTCCTTCTCCAAATATTACTGCATGACCGGCTGGCGCATCGGCTGGATGGTGCTGCCGCAAGACCTGGTGCGGCCCGTCGAGCGCGTCGCCCAGAGCCTCTACATCTCGCCGCCGGAGCTGTCGCAGATCGCCGCGATCGAGGCGTTCAGGGCGACCGAGGAACTGGAAGCGGTCAAGGGTCGCTATGCCTGGAATCGCGAGCTCTTGATGAAACGCCTGCCGGAACTCGGCTTTCCGCTGGCGGCGCCCATGGACGGCGCCTTTTATGCCTTCTGTGATGTCACCAGGCATACCGATGACAGCATGGCCTTCGCGCGAAAGATGCTGGCCGAGGCGCATGTGGCGGCAACGCCCGGCCGCGACTTCGACACTCAGGCTGGGCATCGGACCATGCGTTTCTCCTACGCCGGCAGCCACGACGACATGGTCGAGGCAATAACGCGCATGGAACGCTGGTTGAGTTAGCAACATGCCGGAACTTGAACAGGCATTGGCCGAAGTCGCAGCCGAAATGGCCGATCGCACCGATCGCGGTGACGTCGCTTCCTACATTCCGCAGCTGGGCAAGGTCGATCCGAAGAAATTCGGCATCGCAGCGGTCACCAACGACGGCCGCGTGCTGATGGCCGGCGATGCCGACCAGGCCTTTTCCATCCAGAGCATCTCGAAAGTGTTCACCCTGACACTGGCGCTCGGCAATGTCGGCGACGCGCTGTGGCAGCGGGTCGGGCGCGAGCCGTCAGGCAATCCATTTAACTCGATCGTGCAGCTCGAGCATGAGAACGGCATTCCGCGCAACCCGTTCATCAATGCCGGCGCCATCGTCATTTCCGATATCCTGCTTGCCGGCCACCAGCCGCGCGAAGCGATCGGCGAGATCCTGCGCTTCATTCAGTTCCTGGCCGATGACGAGATGATCATTATCGACCGGGAGGTCGCGGCCTCCGAACGGGCCACCGGCTACCGCAACTTCGCGCTTGCCAACTACATGAAATCCTTCGGCAATCTCCATCATGCGCCGGAGCTGGCGCTGGGCGTCTACTTCCACCACTGCGCCATCGCCATGAGTTGCCGGCAACTTGCGCTCGCCGGCCGCTTCCTCGCCAATGGCGGCAAGAACCCGGCAACCGGGCATTCCGTGGTGTCGGCCGAACGGGCACGCCGCATCGGCGCCATGATGCTGACCTGCGGCCATTATGACGGCTCCGGCGATTTCGCCTTCCGCGTCGGCATCCCCGGCAAGAGCGGTGTCGGCGGCGGCATATTGGGCATCGTGCCGGGCGTGGCGTCGCTTGCCGTCTGGTCGCCAGGTCTCAATGCCAACGGCAACTCCAAGCTGGGGTCGATCGCGCTGGAAAAGCTGGCCAGGATGATGAACTGGTCGATCTTCGCGCCGTGATGCATGTCGCCCAAAAGTGCGCAGCGGTTTTGGGACAACGACATGCTTGGAATCAAAGAAGCGTTTTAGCCCTTTCGCGATCCGGCATAACGCCAGATAAGAAAATCCCGCACCGTCTTCGAGACGGCGCGGGATTTTTTTGTCAGAGAACTAGCTCAGGTGGCTGAAAGGCTTAGAAAAAGCCCTTCCGCTGCCACCATCCGCCGCGTTTCGGCTTGTCCTCGGTCTTGTCCTCGGTCTTGGCCGCGGGTTCTTCCGCTACGGTCGAAGACACCACCGGCTCGACCGGCGCATTCACCGCCGCCGGCTTGCGCCGCGACGGGCGGGCCTTCGGCGCCTTCTCGACAGCCGCTGCCTCGTCGGACGCCGTAGCCGGCGTCTCGACAGGTGCTTCCGCCTCGGCAGCCGGCTCTTCGGCGACGATTTCGGCCGCGGCCTTCTTCGGCTTGGCGGCACGGCGTGGCTTCTTGGGCTTCTCCGTGCTCGGCGCGTCGTCATTGGCCGGAGCAAGCGCCACCGGCTCTTCGGCCGCTGCGGTAACCACCGGCTCGCTGGCGATCACCTCGGTTGCCGAGACTTCGACTTCGGACGCGTCGGCTGCTTCGCCAGCACTTGCCTCGGCCTCGCCTTCACCGTCCTCGCGGCGGTTGCGCTTGCCGCCGCGCTTGCCGCGCCGGCGCTTTTTGCCTTGGCCTTCGTCTGAAGCTTCAGCTGTCTCAGACGTTTCGGCAACACCAACAGGAGCGTTGTCGTCCGTTTCCGTGTCGCCGTCGCTGGCGGCCGAGTCCGGGTCCGAAAACTCGCCGGCCGGAGCCGAGACGGAAGCACCGTCCGCCGGGGCGCCATGTTCGCGATCGCGATCCTTGCCGCCGCGCCGACGCCGGCGCTTGCGGCGCTTGCGGTCGCGGCCTTCGCCTTCCTCGCCACCGGCGGCAGCAGGTCGGGGTTGTTGCTGCGGCTGCTGGCGTGGCTGTTCGGCCTGGACCGGCGCCTCGTCATCCTCCTCCTCGGCGACGACAATCTCGTCCTCGGGCTCTTCCGGCTCGACATAGGCCGGGAAGCTGCGCGCCTCGACAAAGCCTTCCGGCTTTTCAGCCAGCGCGCCGCGGAAGATCGCATAGTGCTGCGAACCGACCGAATCGTCGGCCTCGACGGTGATCGTCAGCCCGAAGCGGCTTTCGAGTTCGACCAGCGTGCCGCGCTTGTGGTTGAGCACGTAGAGTGCGGTCGCCGCCGGCGTCCGTACCGTGATGTGGCTGCGCGAATCCTTGAGCAGGAATTCCTCGATCGCCCGCACCACCATCAGCGCGACCGACGAATCGGAGCGCACATGGCCGGTGCCGCCGCAATGCGGGCAAGGCTTCATGGTCGATTCCAGCACGCTGGCGCGGATGCGCTGGCGGGACATCTCCATCAGGCCGAAATGCGAGATACGGCCGACCTGGATGCGCGCACGATCGTTCTTGAGGTGATCCTTCAACCGCTTCTCGACGGAGCGGTTGTTGCGGTTCTCCTCCATGTCGATGAAGTCGATGACGATCAGGCCGGCCAGATCGCGCAGCCTGAGTTGACGCGCGACTTCCTCGGCCGCTTCCAGATTGGTGTGGAGCGCGGTGTCCTCGATCGAATGCTCCTTGGTGGAGCGGCCCGAATTGACATCGATGGCAACCAGCGCCTCGGTCTGGTTGATGATGATGTAGCCGCCGCTCTTCAGCGTCACCTGCGGCTGCAGCATGCGGTCGAGCTGCGCCTCGATGCCGTTGCGCACGAAGATCGGCGTCGTGTCGCGGAACGGCTGAACCACCTTGGCGTGGCTCGGCATCAGCATGCGCATGAAGTCCTTGGCCTCGCGGTAGCCTTCCTCGCCGGAGACAAGAATCTCGTCGATATCCTTGTTGTAGAGGTCGCGCACCGAGCGCTTGATCAGGCTGCCTTCCTCGTAGACCAGGGCAGGGGCCGTGGACTGCAAGGTGAGATTGCGGACATTTTCCCAAAGCCGCATCAGATATTCGTAATCGCGCTTGATCTCGGCCTTGGTGCGGCTCTCGCCGGCGGTGCGCAGGATCACGCCCATGCCCTGCGGCACTTCGAGATCGGCAACGACCTCCTTCAGGCGCTTGCGGTCGACGGCGCTGGTGATCTTGCGCGAAATGCCGCCGCCACGCGCCGTGTTCGGCATCAGCACCGAATAGCGGCCGGCAAGCGACAGGTAGGTGGTCAGCGCCGCCCCCTTGTTGCCGCGCTCTTCCTTGACGACCTGCACCAAGAGGATCTGCCGGCGCTTGATCACTTCCTGGATCTTGTACTGGCGGCGCACCGGCTTGCGACGGTTGCGCACTTCCTCCAGCGCGTCCTCGGCGCCGACCGATTCGACCTCGTGATCGTCCGGATGCGAGGACTGCACTTCTTCCAGCATGCCGCGATCATTGTCGCCGGAGGTCGCTTCGCTGCCTTGTTCGGCCTGCGGAACGGCTTCGGAAATCACATCGCCCTCGACCGAGGCGGCGATCGACGTCGGGCCGCCTTCGCGGGTTTCGCCTTCGTCCTGCTCGGCGGAATCCTCGCCATGTTCGGACGCATCGGCATGTTCGGACGTATCGGCCGCATGTTCGATGATCTCGGACGTGTGCGAGATCTCTTCGAAACCAGCGTCGGCGGCTTCTTCTGCCTCGTCGGCAGCGTCGTTTGCCTCGCCGGAATCGGCTGCATCGCGCTTGTGCTCACCCCGGTCACGGGGCTTTCCGCCGCGCCGGCGGCCGCGCCGTCCGCGATCGCGGCTCTGACGGTCATCGCCGTCGCCGTCCTCGTTCTCCTCGTCCTCGGCCTCCTGCGCTTCCGCGCGTAGCAGTGCCTGACGATCGGCGACCGGAATCTGGTAGTAATCGGGGTGAATTTCACTGAAGGCGAGAAAACCGTGACGGTTGCCGCCATATTCGACAAAGGCTGCCTGAAGGGAGGGCTCTACGCGCGTTACGCGGGCTAGGTAGATGTTTCCTTTGAGCTGCTTCTTGTCCTGGGATTCAAAGTCGAATTCTTCAATACGGTTACCGCGTACGACGACAACGCGTGTTTCCTCCGGGTGGGAGGCGTCTATCAGCATTTTGTTGGGCATTATTTCGTTTCCCCCCGGCAGCCGTCAGCCGCAGCTTGCGAGGCAAAGCCTGCTGCTGCGTGTCTGGAATGTGGGTGCCGGATATTTGAACGTCCGCCGGCCGCCGCTTGAGCGCCATGGCGGTGCCGCCCGCAGCCATAATGGCGCGGTTTGATGCGGACCTTTCCATGATTGCGCTTGAAGCCATCGTCACCAGCAGAACCTTTTGAACCAAAGCCCGGATGAACCGGACCAGCTTGTTTGCTCATACAGAGCCGGCGCGGGAACAAACCCGGCCGTTTTCCTCACGCAGGCGATTCCCCCGCCACGGGAGCACGCCTGCGAAATTCGTCGCGATCACCTGAACCCTTTTCGCCTGAAGCGAAAGGAGCCGCCTTTACATCTGACCCTGTAGCAAGAAGCTGCGGAGGAGGGCGGTTCCAGGATTGCAGTGATCCACCATCGCTTTTATGATTTGGCGGGATGGAAGGCAACCCCGATTTCCGATGCCGGCAAAAAGCCGTTCCGTAGCGTAAGCTAGGCTTGCCGCCCTTGCATGAAAAGGCTTGGTTAACCTTCTCTGGATACCAATCGTTAATCGAGTTCGCGGCCTAACCGGCATATGGACGAAATGACCGGGCGCCGGGCGCCAAACCGGGAGCGACTGGAAGAGAGATGGGATTGGCGGACTTCACAGACAAGGGATGTCGTGTCGGCGGCCGGATCCTGGCCGCTTTCGCCCTCTTGCTGCTGCTGGCGGTCTCATCTGCCCTGTCCTCAAATGCCAATGCCGCCGACGCTCCGCTCGTGGCAAAAGGTTACAAGATGGCGGGCGATGCCACCAAGATGCGCATCGTCATGGACTTCGATCGCGAACCCGGTATCAAATGGTTCCTGCTGCGCGGCCCCAACCGTCTTGTCATCGATCTCGCGAATACGAGATTCGCCGTTGATGCCAAGGATTTGAAGGCGCGGGGCCTGGTCAAGAGCGTGCGCCTGGGCGCGCTCGGCGAGGGCGTTTCGCGGCTGGTCCTCACCGGCAAGGGTCCCTTTGCGGTCGACAAGCTCGACCTGCTCAAGAACGAGGACGGACCCGGCTACCGCATTGCCATCGACATGTCGGCGGCATCCGAGCGCGAGTTCGATGTGGCGCTGGCCAATCAGGCGCTGACCACCGGATCGACCGTTTCGACCGACAAGGGAGGGCGGGTCGGCACCGGGCCGGTTTCCAATCCGGGCCATCGGTTCACCGTCGTCATCGATCCCGGCCATGGTGGCATCGACGGCGGTGCCGAGGGCCTGAACGGCACCATCGAGAAGAATGTCACGCTGGCCTTCGCCACGGAGCTGCGGGACAAACTCGCAGCCGTCGGCAATTATGATGTGTTCATGACGCGCGACACAGACGAATTCCTGCGTCTGGACGATCGCGTGCGCATTGCCCGTCAGCATGAGGCCGACCTGCTTATTTCGATCCATGCCGACACGATCAGCGTCAAAGGCATTCGCGGCGCCACCGTCTACACCGTCTCCGACAAGGCTTCGGATCCCGAGGCGCAGGCGCTTGCCGACCGAGAAAACCTCTCCGACCAGTTCGCCGGCATGGAAATCAAGAACGACAACAAGGAAGTCACCGACATCCTGATCGACCTGATCCGCCGCGAAACGCACAATTTCTCGATGAGTTTCGCCCACACGCTGGTCGGCCAGTTGTCGACCAGCGTCGGCCTGATCAACAATCCCCAGCGTTCGGCGGGCTTCAAGGTGCTCAAGGCACCCGACGTGCCGTCAGTGCTGGTCGAACTCGGTTATCTCTCGAACGCCAAGGACGAGGCGCAGTTGCTCAACGCCGACTGGCGCGGCAAGGCGGCCCAGAGCATAACCAACGCCGTCGCGCTGTTCGCGTCGGCCAAGGCCGGACCGGGAACCGGAGGTTGACATGACCGGCGGCGCCTGCAACCAGAGGCGGCGTTGCGCGACGACAACACCCAATGCTTTTATTTCCGGCTCGCGACCGCGAAATCAGGCATTGCCGTATTTTGTCCACATGGCGGCGACAAGGGTTTTCGATTACGGATTGGGACCGGCTCGAAAGCTTGCGCGAAAGGCGGCTTCGTCTAGGAAATTCCCGAACCAAGGACTGGAGCGGGTATGATTCGTCTCATTGGCTATTTTTTCGGCATCGGCACGACGCTGGCCCTTCTGGTCGCGGCGGGCGTTGCCATCTATATCGGCCATTTGTCGAAGGATCTGCCCGACTACGAGGTGCTGGCCAAATACGAGCCGCCGGTGACCACCCGCATCCACGCGTCTGACGGCGCGCTGATGGCCGAATACGCGCGCGAACGGCGCCTGTATTTGCCGATCCAGGCCATACCGGACCGCGTCAAGGCGGCCTTCCTGTCGGCCGAAGACAAGAATTTCTACAACCACCCGGGCATCGATGTGACCGGCCTCGGCCGCGCCATCATCGTCAACCTGCAGAATCTCGGCTCGGGCCGGCGTCAGGTCGGTGCCTCGACGATCACCCAGCAGGTGGCGAAGAACTTCCTGTTGTCCTCGGACCAGACCTACGAGCGCAAGATCAAGGAGATGATCCTCGCCTTCCGCATCGAGCAGGCCTATCCCAAGGATCGCATCCTCGAGCTCTACCTCAACGAAATCTTCTTCGGCTTCGGCGCCTATGGCGTCGCCGGTGCGGCGCTGACCTATTTCGACAAGTCGGTCAACGAACTGTCCGTGGCCGAGGCCGCCTACCTGGCCTCGCTGCCCAAGGGGCCGAACAACTACCACCCTTTCAAGCATGCCGATCGCGCGATCGAGCGCCGCAACTGGGTCATCGACCAGATGGTCGAGAACGGCTACGTCACGCGTGAGGAGGGCAACAAGGCCAAGGCCGAGCCGCTGGGCGTGACGCCGCGGCGCAGCGGCACCTATCTGTTCGCCGGCGAGTACTTCACCGAAGAGGTGCGCCGCCAGATCATCGCCCGCTACGGCGAGAACGCGCTTTACGAAGGCGGTCTCTCCGTCCGCACCACGCTCGATCCGAAGATCCAGCTCATTGCCCGCAAATCGATGCAGAACGGGTTGATGAAATACGACACGCTGCGCGGCTATCGCGGGCCGGTGACATCGATCGACGTGTCGGGCGACTGGGGCGTGCCGCTTGGCGCCGTCAAGGGGCTGGAGGATGTCCCCGAATGGTCGCTCGCCGTCGTGCTCGACAGTTCGGCGACCGGGCTGTCGATCGGCCTGCAGCCGGCACGGCAGGCGTCGGGCGAGATCGTCAAGGAGCGCGTCGAAGGCACCATCAGCAAGGAGGACATGGGTTTTGCCATGCGCCATGTGGTTGCCGGCAAGACCGTCAAGGCCAAGTCGCCGGCGGAGGTGCTGAAGCCGGGCGACGTCATCTTCGTGCAGAAAAACGATGGTGCCGATGGCGCCTACAGCCTGCGCCAGGTGCCCGAAGTGGAAGGCGGCCTGATCGCCATGGACCCGCACACCGGCCGCGTGCTGGCCATGGTCGGCGGCTTCTCCTACGCGCAGTCCGAATTCAACCGCGCCACGCAAGCCATGCGCCAGCCGGGCTCCTCGTTCAAGCCGATCGTCTATTCGGCCGCCCTCGACAATGGCTATACGCCGGCCTCGGTGATCATGGACGGGCCGATCACGATCCAGAGCGGCAACACGAGCTGGACGCCGAAGAACTATGACGGCACCGTCGCCGGTCCGGCGACCCTACGCTCCGGCATCGAGAAGTCGCGCAACCTGATGACGGTGCGGCTTGCCAATGACATGGGCATGAAGCTGGTCGTCGAATATGCCGAGCGCTTTGGTGTCTACGACCATCTGGCGCCCTACCTGCCGATGGCGCTGGGGTCCGGCGAAACCACCGTGATGCGCATGGTGTCGGCCTATTCGATCATGGCCAACGGCGGAAAATCGATCAAACCATCGCTCATCGACCGCATCCAGGACCGCTACGGCAAGACGGTGTTCAAGCAGGACGAACGTGGCTGCCAGGGCTGCAATGCGCCTGAATGGCAAAACCAGCCGGAGCCGGAACTGGTCGACAATTCCGAGCAGGTGCTCGATCCGATGACCGCCTACCAGATCACCTCGATGATGGAAGGCGTCGTGCAGCGCGGCACCGGCGCCACCATCAATGAACTCGGCCGCCACATCGCCGGCAAGACCGGAACGACCAACGACGAAAAGGACGCCTGGTTCATCGGCTACACGCCCAACCTCGTCGTCGGCCTCTACATGGGCTACGACACGCCGCGCGGCCTCGGCCATGGCGCCACCGGCGGTGGTCTCGCAGCACCAATCTTCAAGGACTTCATGCGGGTGGCGCTGGATGGCACGCCCAATGTCGACTTCAAGGTGCCCGAAGGCATGAACCTGGTTGCCATCAACCGCAAGACCGGCATGCGTGCCGCATCGGGCGATCCCGGAACCATCATCGAAGCCTTCAAGCCGGGCACCGGTCCCGCCGACAGCTATTGGGTGATCGGCATGGGCGCCGACGGCTCCAATGCCACCGGTGGCGCGCTGTCGCCGCAGGCCAATCAAGCCATCCAGTCCGGCGGCGGCGGCCTCTACTGATGATTTTCAGGAGCGGATGGGCTGGCCTTGGCGCCAGCCCATTTTGCTTTACAGCCGGCGGCGGCCTGCCTATGTATCGCGCCAACCGACTTCAGCAAACAGGACAGAACAGCCAGCCATGCGCGCGGAAACGCAGAATATTGTCGACGAGATCAGGCAGGCGATAACCCTGCTGAGGAGGCATCTTTGACTGGGATCAGGCCATAAAGCGGCTTGAATACCTCAATGTGCGCGCCGAGGACGCCAGCCTCTGGAACGAGCCGCTGGAAGCGCAGAAGCTGATGCGCGAGCGCCAGGGCCTCGAAGAGGGCATCGCCTCGGTGAAAGGCCTGACGCAGGCGCTGGAAGACAATATCGGACTGATCGAGCTCGGTGAGGAAGAGCGCGACGAGGGGGTGATCGCAGAGGCGGAAGCCGCGATCCGCTCGATGCAGGGCGAAGCGAAGGCCCGCCAGGTCGAGACGCTGCTGTCGGGTGAAGCAGACTCCAACGACACCTATCTCGAAATCCATGCCGGCGCCGGCGGTACCGAAAGCCAGGACTGGGCCTCGATGCTGCTGCGCATGTACACGCGCTGGGCCGAGCGCCGTCGCTTCAAGGTCGAAGTGCTGGAAATGCATGACGGCGAAGAGGCCGGCATCAAGTCCGCAACGTTGATGATCAAAGGCCACAATGCCTATGGCTGGATGAAGACGGAATCGGGCGTTCATCGCCTGGTGCGTATCTCGCCCTATGACAGCAATGCGCGCCGGCATACGTCCTTCGCCAGCGTCTGGGTCTATCCGGTCATCGACGACACGATCGAGATCGACGTCTCCGAATCCGATGTCCGCATCGACACTTATCGCTCGTCAGGCTCGGGCGGCCAGCACGTCAACACCACCGATTCGGCGGTGCGCATCACGCATCTGGCCACCGGCATCGCGGTCGCATGCCAGGCTGAACGTTCGCAGCACAAGAACAAGGCCAAGGCCTGGGAGATGCTGCGCTCGCGCCTTTACGAGGAAGAGCTGAAAAAGCGCGAGGCGGTTGCAAACGCCACCGAAGCGTCGAAAAGCGATATAGGCTGGGGTCACCAGATCCGCTCCTATGTGCTGCAGCCCTACCAGTTGGTGAAGGATCTCCGCACCGGCGTCGAGAGCACCAGCCCGTCGAGCGTGCTCGATGGCGACCTCGACGATTTCATGGAAGCCTCGTTGTCGCAGCGCATCGAGGGCGGCGCGGGCGAAGCCGTAGCAGACCTGGATTAGGATATGTCCATGTTCAGGTGAGTTTAGCTGACCTCAATCTGAACATACCCCTGCGCACCACAGCGACGGAGGAGTGTGTTGCCGAGCAAGCTCACCGGAAAGTGCTTCTGCGGTGCGGTTCACTACGAGGTCACTGACGAATTCATCTATGCCGCGAATTGCCATTGTTCGGACTGCCGGCGCACCACCGGTTCGGCCTTCAAGCCTTTCGCCGGTATCGAGCGTGAAAAGCTTGTCCTCACCGAAGGCGAGGACAAGCTCCTGATCTTCGGCGACGAAAGCGGCCATAACGCGCATTGTGGCCGGTGCGGCTCCTTGCTTTATTCGCTCGTGCGCGACGGGGCCTATGTCCATGTCGCCATGGGAACCCTCGTCGACGACCCATCCATCCGCCCGACCGCGCACATCTTCGTCGGTTCGAAGGCGGGCTGGTCCACCATCACCGATGACCTGCCGCAGTATCAAGAGCACGTGATTGCCGGCTCTGACCAGCAGTAGGCTGGAACCACAGCGGGCCTATTCCGTTTATCCGACGCCCGTTTGCCGGGAATTGACCTTGGCCTCATCTCGTCGGCGGTAGCGGATACCTGACGTCCATAGAACGATGTCGGGAATGCATCGTCTTGCGCCGACCAAGGAATCAGCTCAGCATCCAAGGGCTGGGAGAGAAAAAGCATTTATGGCCGGACGCGGCATATCTGCGACCCGACGATCCGGCCACTGGGAAGATACGTTCCGGGAACGGGCAAGCGAAACGCTTGAGCTCGTTTGAAAGGAACGCGTCATGTCTGCTGCCACACTCAGATCGGCCAATGCCGTTCAACCGGCTGGCCGACTTTTGTTTTCCCTGTTCGCGATCGGCGCGATGGCAATGCTGACGACACCTGCCTTCGCGCATGACGCCACGCCCACGGCGGCAAAGCCACAGGGCTGGAGTTATCCGTTCGCATGCTGCGCCAACTATGATTGTCGCACGACCCATACAGGCGAAGTGCTGGAGAAACCCGAGGGCTATGTCATCGCCGGCACGGGTGAGATCGTTCCAATGACCGACAAGCGTGTCAAGGATAGCCCGGACGGCGAGTTCCATTGGTGCGCGCACCAAGCGGGCCTCGACGCCGGCAAGACAATCTGCCTGTTCGTGCCGCCGCGCTCCTATTGACGACAGGACGGCGGTCGGACGTCCGCGGTCGCGTGTGACCGGGCCGCAGGCCGGGTTTGCGCGGTTCGGGTGTGCCTGCTGACAGACAGTTGTCAGGAGCACCTCGTTATGCTGCCTTTGCCGCACAGGGTGGCGGGCGACGGGAGGAGTTCGTTGATGATCATCAAGGCAAGCTGCCATTGCAAGGCGACGACATTCGAGGTTTCGCAGGCACCGCAGACGGTGACGCAATGCACTTGTTCTTTCTGCTCGAAGCGCGGCTCGCTCTGGGCCTACTACGTGCCTTCGCAATTCAAGCCCACCAGCCCGATGGAGAACGTCTCTTTCTACCGCTGGGGATCGAAAACCGTAAAGCACGGTTTGCGCCACCTGCGGCTGCGGCACCTTTACCGAAACGCCGGACTGGTCGACCGGCGAGCCGGATTTCGACAATCCCAAGATCAGCGTCAACGCGCGGCTGTTCGACGATTTCGATATCGACAAAGTCGAAGTTGGCGTCATAGACGGCAAGAACCTCTGGTAGCCTGATCCAAACGATTGCGGCACGGCGACACGGTGCCACAACCGCGTATTGGTCCCTCGGGAAAAGCCGTGAGCGGCGCTTTTGCCGTTCCGCTTTTCGCCGCAATTCGTGGTACAAGTCGCGGGAAGGGCTGATTTGGCGCCACCGCAAGGCGTGACTTGGAGAGGGACCATCCTATGAAAAAGACTGTGCTCGTCGTCGTGGCGACGGCTGTGCTCGTGAGCGCCTGCACCACCACTGATCCGTATACGGGCGACCAGAAGATTTCCAACACGGCGGCCGGCGCCGGCCTTGGCGCCCTGGCGGGTGCCAGCCTTGGCCTGCTTGCCGGCGGCAATGACCGCCGCAACGCACTGATCGGCGCCGGCATCGGCGCGCTGGCCGGCGGCGCCATCGGCGCCACCATGGACCAGAACGAGGCCGAACTGCGCCGGCAGCTCGAGGGCACCGGTGTCAGCGTCACCCGCAGCGGCGACCAGATCATTCTCAACATGCCGTCCGACATCACCTTCAACTCGGATCAGGATGCGGTGAAGCCCGGCTTCTACCAGGTCCTGAACTCTGTCGCGCTGGTGCTGAAGAAGTTCAAGCAGACCACGGTCGACGTGTTCGGCCACACCGATTCGACCGGTGGCGACCAGCACAATTTCGATCTGTCGCAGCGTCGTGCTCTGGCGGTCGCGAACTATCTGTCCGGTCAGGGCGTGGATCAGCGCCGCTTCGCAGTCACCGGCTTCGGCAAGACGCGCCCGGTCGCATCCAATGCCACGTCCGAAGGCCGCGCCCAGAACCGCCGCGTCGAGATCCAGCTGTCGCCGCTCACCTGATTTGCACGGCAAACCAATGCGAAACGGCTCCCATGGGGGTAATGCAGTTCACTTAAGTTGGGCTGGATGAGGATCTGGTAAGACCTATCGAACAGGATGGAGATTCGTTTCCATCCTGTTCGTGTTTTGAGAT
>NZ_JAMYSF010000044.1:0-29415 GCF_040321775.1 Mesorhizobium sp. M0243
GGCCACCTCGTCGAAACCATCGAGGCAGCCGAATGCAAGAACTACTTCGAAAACGCAGGCTACGCTTCCGTCAAAATATGAAACGCTCTAGGGCGAAGCAGGAGCGAAGCTCCGTCGCGGAGACCCTAGGATCCATGCCGCGACGGAGATCGAAGGACGCGGCGGTGCAGACCCAGCGTCTCGCGCTTCCCGTCTTGGCCGAGATTGGTCATCGGTAGAAGCGCTCCGGCCGGTCGAGCTATTCACCGCTGCGACGCTTCAATGTCCCGGCATGGATCCTAGGGTCTGCGCCGCGTCGCTTCGCTCCTTGCTCCGCCCTAGGATGACGAAGAGAGGGTGGCTTTCGGCTAATCCCTGAGGTCAGTGATTGCCACTGGTGGTAGCCTTCAACCGACCTACTCCGGTATAACCAAGCCAAGCGCCTCGATCACCGCCGGGTCCACCGCCCGGGTGGTATCGTCCATCATGCCCATGCCGTCGAAGAGATCCCACAGTGCCCAGGCGAAGCCGAGTTCCTCGGCGCTCCGCCTGACATCGGCGATGTAGCGCCCGCGATCCGGGTTGGGCGCGGCGACATAGCGGGCGTCGGTGCGCAGCGCGCCGAACTCGCCCATGATGATGCGTTCCGGCGCAAGGCCGTGGCCGTCGGCCCAGTCGCGAACCTGGCGAAGATATTTGTCGACAAACCAGCGGTCGGGCCGGGCGTCGAAATAGACTTTCAGCACACGCTCGGTCTCGGCATAGGCTGCCTGCTTGGCGTCTTCAGGGGTTTCGGTGTCCTGCGCCATGCGCGCCCTGACCGATGCCAGCGTCTGTTGCAGCGAGCCGGCGGATGCCGGCCACGGCACATTGTTGAGCGACCGGTAGACGGGCTCGCGCATCCAGGGCGCGCCCTGATGGCTGAACAGATAGGGCTCATAGAAGTGAAAGGTGAACAGGATCGGTTCGAAGGGCGACAGCGGTGCCGGATCGAGCGCGGTCAGTCCGCTCACCATCGAGCCGCAGCCTCCGGTGACGACCAGCGGCAGGGTCGCTGCCGATGCCCTTGCCGCCGTCAGAAGCGCGAGCTGAATTTGCAACCAGACGTTCGACGCGCAGGCCTGCGCCGGTTCGTTGACCGGCTCGAGCGCCACCCTGCCGGGCTGGAACCGCGCCAGCCTGCCGGCAAGCTCGCCGACCAGCCCGCGATAGAGATCGAAGGCGGGTGCCACGGTGCTGGAGACCATGCGGTCGGGGTTCCAGTAATGGGTGGCCGCATTGGCCTGGATGTTGACGATGATGCCGAGACCGGCGTCGAGGGTGGCCGTGACAGCCGCGTCCAGCATGTCCAGCAACTTGCCGCGCGTGGCGGCGTCGGCGGCCAGGAAAGGGCCGGGATCAACAGGCAGACGGATGAAATCGAGCCCGGTCCCGCGCAGCCGACGCAGGTCGTCCGGGGTCGGCACCGGCCGTTGCGACTGGAAGGGCGGCCAGTCATAGTCGGTGCGCGGAGCGGGAAATTCGCGCGTCAGCGAGAACCAGGGCCAGGCGTTGACGCCGCGCCGAAATCGCGGCCCGGCGGCTGCGCGAGCGATTGGTGCGACCGGGAGCGAGCCGAGAGCCGCCGCGGTGGACAGCGCCGTCCGCAGCACCCGCCGGCGCGACCAGCCTGTCATACGGTTCCTGGCGATGCGTGATCCATCGCGGTGGTCTTGGCGGCAGTCATGCCGAGCAAATGATAGGCCTCATTTTCATAGGCAAGCAGGACATCGTCCCAGCGAAAGGCTTCGCGGGCGCGCGCCCTGGCGGCAACACCGCAGGCCTTGACCAGGGCATCATCGTCCAGCGCCTGCTGCATCCGCTTGGCGCAACTGTCCTTGTCGGTGAAGTAGATCGCCGCAGCCCCGGCGGTCCATCTGTTGTAGGGATTGTCGTGGGCGATCACCATGTTGCCGGCCGCCAGCGCCTCGACCAGCGAGGGGTTGGTGCCGCCGACCGTGTGGCCATGCAGATAGGCGCGGGCGTGGTATCTGAGCGCCTTGACCGTCGCCTGGTCGTAGATGGCGCCCGGCAGGACCACCGAGCCATTCGCCGCCTTGCGGATGGCGGCATGATAGGGGATGTCGTCGGACAGCGTTCCCAGCACCACCAGCTTCATGTCGCGCTTGGCGGAGCAAAAAGCTTCGACGATCGGCAGGATGTTGTTGTCGGGTTCGATGCGCGCGATCGAGATGAGATAGCGCCCGGGCTCGAGGCCGAGCGCCCGCACCGGCGCCTCGGGCGCCGATGCCACTGGATCGGCGCCATAGGCGATGGTGGCGATGGCGCTGCGCGGCCGGCGTGTCGCCAGGTGATCTGCGATGGCGGGATGATCGGCGACCAGCCGATGCGAGGCCCATGCGCCGATCCATTCGTTGACCCAGAACCAGGTTCGCGCCGCCATTCCCCATTTTGGGCGGCGCCACTCGATGCCGTCCATGTTGGTGAAGATCTTGCGTCGCTTCAGCCTGAGCCAGGTCAGGAAGACCGCGCCATTGTAGCCGAGCACCAGGCAAACACCCGGTCGCCGGGCGGCGTCGCGGGCGCATTGCCAGTCGAATTCCAGCGTCGCGCGCGGTCCCTTGGAGGCGACCTGGATGTGAATGAGCTCGATGCCGCGCCAGGTTTCGCTGCGCACCCTCTGGTCGATCCGCTCGACCTCATCTTGGCAATAGACGCCAACTTTCCAACCGCGCCCGACAAGAAACAGCGCCAGTTTTTCGGCAAAGGTTTCAAAGCCGCCATGGGCCGCGGGTATGCCGCGGGTCCCCAGGATCAGAATGGCGGGCGTTTCTGGTTTCATGGCCGGCGGCACTTTCACATGTCTCATATATTAGATATTGCTTAATTTATAATGAGCAGATGGCAACTTCCGTGCCACCTCCCGATTTCAGTATCTTGCGAGGGATCATCGCGCGGGGTTGTAAAAAAACGGTGTTGAAGCCGATGGTTGTTTCATTCTCGGTCAACCCTTCTGTGCGTAGCTGTATCGAAACGAAGCAATGCCTGGGGCGTACGGCCGGCAGTCGGGCGTATCGAACCGATAGTCGGACATATCAACCGATAGTCGGACGTATCGAACCAGGCATGATTCTTGCGGACGGGCTTCTGCCACAATCGCCCAGCGCGATGGTTGTAGCACCCGGCGGGATATAAAGATGCGGATTGCCTGCGTTCATCAGGGTTATGAACTCTATGGTTCTGACCGCAGCTTCGCGGAGAGCGTTGCCGCGTTGCGCGCCGCGTTTCCGTCGGCCGACATCGAAGTGGTTTTGCCGCGTAGCGGGCCGATCGTGCGGATTCTGGAAGCGCATGCCAGCCGGATCGTCTTCGAACCGCTCTGGGTGCTGAGGCGCCAGGCCATTGCGCGCCTTGCGACCGTCGAGATGGCGCGATTGCCGGTTGCCGTGTTCAGGGCGTGGCGGCGCCTCAAGCATTGCGACCTCGTCTATGTCAACACCTCGATCGTGGCCGACTACGCGCTGGCCGCACGCCTTCTTCCCCATAAGGCCGTCCTGCACATCCACGAAATCCCCGAAGGCGCCATGCGCAGGGTACTTGTCGGCCTGATGCGCTGGAGCCACGCGGATCTGATCTTCAATTCACGCGCGACACGCGCCGCGTTTGGTGATCCCAAGGCGGCGCGTGCGTATGTCGTCTACAACGGTGTTGCCGGGCCGGCGGCGGTCGAACCGATGACATATGACGGCAAGCGTCCATTGCGGGTGCTGCTGCTTGGCCGTATCAACCGGATCAAGGGGCAGGAAATCCTGCTGGAGGCGATCGCCTCGATGCCGGCGGAACTCCAGGCGAGGATCGAGGTGCGGCTGGTCGGCGGCGCCTTCGAAAGCACCGAGCGCGAGCATGCGCTTGCCGAACTGGTCGAAACCATGGGGCTTACTGGGCGCGTCAGAGTCCTGCCTTTCATTCCCGACCCCTCTGAGCATTATCGATGGGCCGATATCGTCACCGTGCCGTCGCGGCGTCCGGAATCGCTGGGCCGCGTCGCCATAGAGGCGATGGCTTACGGCCGGCCGCCGCTTGTGTCGGCGATCGGCGGGCTGGTGGAAGTGGTCAGCGACGGGGAGACCGGCTGGCATGTCCCGCCCGGCGACGCAGCAGCTCTTGGCGCGAAATTGCAGGAGATCATCCTCGCCCCTGAGGCCTGGCGCGGGTTTGTCGCTGCCGGGCGCGCGCGCTACGAGGCGATCTTCAGCGAGCCGGTCGCGGCCGCGGCGATCACCGCGATCGCCGCCGACAAGCTGAAGACGACCATCGCTCGGCCGGGCAGGGCGCCTGCTGCCCGCGAAGCGGAGACACGGCCGTGAAGCTAGCGTTTCCGAGCCATCTGGTTCGACGCCTCGTGCTGATGATCGGCGGCGAGGCGATGCAGAGCGGCTTTCATTTTGCCCTCAACATCATGCTGTTGCACATGCTGTCGGCGCAGGGCTACGGCCTCTTCGCCATCGGCATGGTGATGGGCGGTGTCGGCCTGTCCTATATCAGGTCGCTCACCGCCGTTCCCGCCAGCATCTGGATGAGCAAGAGCACCAACAGCGCCGGCGTCGATACCTATGACGTGGCGTTCGGAACGGCGGCGCTGATCGTGGCTTTGCTGATGGCCGTCGGCACGGCAGTCCTGATGCATGTTCTTGGCGACCCAAGCGGAATTGCCGCCGGCTGCTTCGTCGGTGCCTGGTCGTTGCGCAGCCATATGCGCACGGCTTTCTTCGCACGGCGCCAGCAAGTTGTCGTCTCGGTCAGCGATGGCGCTTTTACAGTCGCCGGCTGTGTCCTGACCGGGCTGTCGATATGGTTGGTCCAAGACCCGCTGCAGACCGTGTTCTATGCACTAGCCGCGGCAAATGTGTTCGGCATTTTCGTCCTGGTCCGGCTGGCTCGGCGCTCGCTTCGCATCAGCTTCCGCATGCCGACGCGGCGACGCTATGTCAGGCTCTGGCCCCAGCTGCGCTGGTCGGCATTCAGCGCGACCACCACCAACATCCAGGGTCAATGTCTGGCGCTGCTGGTCGCCGGCATTGCCGGGCCAGCCGCCTACGCACCGCTGGCGGCGGTTCTGGTGCTGTTTGCTCCGCTGCGCATCATCAGCCTTGCGTTCGTCAACATGACGCAGCCGGATCTCGCCAGGCTGATGCGGAACAATGAAACAGGCCGTGTCTGGACGCAGGCCAAGATCTGGGCGCTCGTCATGGGGCTCGGCGGCCTTGCTTATGGATGTGCGATCATGTTCGTCCTGCCGATGATAAAATCCCAGGCTCTCCAAGACGCTTCGACCTGGTTCATCGGACTTTTCGTGATCGCGAATTTCGTCCCTATCATGCTCTATATCATGCCCCGCATCGTGCTTGAAATACTCGGCGATTTTCGGATCGTCGCGTTCATCACCACGGGCGGCGCGGTCGTCGGCCTGGCGCTGATCGCGGCCCTGCTGGCAATCGCGTCTCCGCCGTGGGCGTTGTTGGGTTCCGCGGTCTCCGAGATGTTCGTGCTCGTGGCATCGTGGTATTTCGCGCATCACCGCATGTGGAATATCGAGCATCCCGATGAGGCGCGCGACAGCCGGTTGGGCGCGTGGCGGCGCACGCTGCCGTTCGCTACGGCAAAGCGATAGGAAAAAACATGGCAGTCCAGGCGGTGCAAATTGCTGCGGTGGCCGGCTCGCCCGATGGCCAGTCCTCCCATCCAGCCACCGTCGTCGCCATCGATGCCTACACGGCGCGGCTCCACACCAGCCTGGAAGCGGTGAGGCCGCTCTGGCTGCGCCTCCAGACGGACGGTGTGTGCACCGCCCACCAGAATTATGCCTGGGCCGAGGGGATCGTTGCGCGGCTGATGCCGCAAGGTGCGGAACTGCTCATCGTGGAGGTAAACGATGCCGTCACGGGTGCGCCGCGAATGCTGGTGCCGCTGATACGGCGACCGGCCTTCCGCCATCGGGTGATCGAATGGCTGAGCTGTGGCGTTTGCGACTATTCGGCACCGCTGCTGGCCGATGCCAGCCCGTGGACGACGCAATCGGCGCAGGCCGCGTGGGCCGCGGTGCGTTCCGTGCTGCCGCCGGCGGACCGCATCCAGATCACGGGAATTCCGCAATCGATCAGCGGCGTCGCCAATCCGCTGGCCTTGCTCGCGGCCACGCGCGATTCCCTGCATACCAGCTTCGGTCTCGCCATCGACGGCGACCCGGAAACCGTCCTCAAGCGCCTATGCCGGCCATCCTTCGTCAAGGCCTTCAACAAGGACTGGCGCCGCCTCGAACGGCTTGGCGACGTGGAACTGGTCGAAGCCGACACACCGGCCCTGGTGGAGGTCATCTTCGGCGGCCTCGTCCGGATGCGGCTCAGCCGCTTTCGCGAACTGGGCCGCTTCGACCTGCTGACGCAGGCGACGGTTGTCGACTTCTATCGAAACGCCGCTCTCGAGGGCCTGTCTGATGGGTCGGTGCGGCTCTTCGGGTTGCGTGTTGGTGAAGCTCTGATCGCGGTCCAATACCTGCTGATCCATCAAGTCACCGTTCATGCTCTGCTGATCTCAATCGATCAGGGCGCGGTGCCCAATGTCTCGCCGGGACTTCTGATCATGGGCAAGTTGATGAGCTGGGCGCGCGGGCGCGATTTCAATTATTTCGACCTGTCGGTAGGCAACCAGAGTTATAAGGAACATATGGGTGCCTTGGGTTCGGGCCTGCGCGAGCTTTGCCACGGGATTACGGTGCGAGGCAGCGCCGTGAGCGCAGCCATCGAGATCCGCAACCGGGCCGAGGTGTTCGTGCGCTCCAAACCTCGGCTGCTGAAGAGGCTCCAGGGACTGATGCGGGGTTTGCGGCGCCTGCGTGGGGGATCAGAATGACGGGAGAAGCATGTGGCAAGCTACGCGGCGGGAACGACTCCGATAGGGGATTTGCCCGGTGGGCCATTTTCCCCGACTGTCGCCAACGTTGATGCAACCGCGCACTTCACGGCTCGGCTGCACACCAGCTTCGACACCGTAAGGCTGCTATGGCTGCTCCTTGAAGCTCACGGCGTCTGCACTGCCCACCAGCATTATGCCTGGGTCGAAGGAATCGCCGCACGGCTGATGCCCAAAGACGCGGATCTGGTCCTCGTCGAGGTGAGTGACGCCGTGACCGGCGCGCCGGCCATGCTGCTGCCGCTGATGCGGCGCCGGGCTCTCGGCCACCACGTGATCGAATGGCTGAGCTGCCGCGTGTGCGACTACGCGGTGCCGCTGCTGGCGGATGGGAGAGCGTGGACTAGGCAGAGTGCCGACGCCATGTGGGCAGCGGTCCGTGCCGTGCTGCCATCGGCGGATCGCATCCATATCGCGGGAATTCCGCAGCAGGTCCACGGCGTGGCCAATCCGCTGGCATTGCTTTCGGTGGCGCGCGACTCCATCCAGGTCACCTCCGGCCTCGTCCTGCATGGCGACCCGGAGACGCTCATCAAGCGAATCTGCAAGCCGTCCTTTGCCAAGGCCTTCCGCAAGCATTGCCGCGGCTTCGAACAGCTTGGTGGCCTCGCTCTGGTCGAGGCCGATACGCCTGACCTGGCCGAGGAGCTCCTGGATGCACTGCTGGAACTGCGGCTCAAGCGTTTTCGTGAGCTCGGGCGTTTCGACCTCCTGACGCAGGCCCCGGTCGTCGATTTCTACCGCGCCGCGGCGCTACAAGGCCTGTCCAACGGATCGGTGCGGCTCTTCGGACTACGCGTCGGTGAAGCCTGGCTTGCCTCCATCTATGTTTTGGTGAGAAAAGGCACACTTCACGCCCTCCTGCTCGGCATCGACCAGAATACGGTCGCCAATGTCTCACCCGGCCTGACGACGATGGGCAAGCTGATGGTGTGGGGATGCGAGCGGGGCTTCGACTATTTCGACCTGTCGGTCGGCGGCCAGGGCTACAAGCAACATATCGGTGCCTCGAGCTCGGTACTGGCCGAGATCTGCGAACCGGTGACGGTGCGGGGCAGGGCTGCGAACGCAGCCATTTTGCTGCGCAGCCGGGTCGAAGGCATGACGCGGTCGCGTCCCCGGCTGCTCAAGGCCGTCCAGGGCCTGACGCGCCGCTTGCGGCGATTGAAGGACTGAGGACGAGCGTTTGCCGACGACCGATGCAAAGAGGCACCAAGGCCGGCAAGCTTGTTGACTGGGTTGGTTGGCTCTATATCTGAAAGCGCCGCTTGCCGTTCAGAAATGAGTGTCCTCGGCAGATTTTTTAAGTCGGCGTTTTCGGCAGATCATATCGATGGATGCAAGTTTAGGAGATGGGATTCGTTCCATCCTCATTATTCAAACGAAGTACATTGGAGATGTCGTTCTGACATCTGCTTTGGTTCGCAATCTGCGTCTTGCTTATCCGCAAGCATCGGTAACCATGCTTTGTGCGCCTGGTCTCAAGCAGTTCATTGTCGCGCAAGGGATCGCCGATGTGGCCGTTGGCTTTGAATCCCGTGGCAGAGGAAGGACTCTGCTCAAGCGTTTGAGCGACCATCGTGGCGTCATCTCTGATCTGCGGCGTCGGAAATTCGATCTTAGCATCGACCTTACCGATTCAAAAACCTCGCGGATCATGCATCGCTTGATCGGGGCTCCACTTCGCGTCGGCTTCGATCCTTCCGAGCATCCGATGAAGTTCTGGGAAATCCAGCTTGCAAACGTGCTCGCCGCGACCTTCGGACATGGCGGACCGCATTATCTCTACAGGAACCTGTCTCCACTCAGCGCCCTCGGGTTGGATTATCAGGACCCAACGCCTCGGCTGCAACCGACCAGGACTGCCCAGGAAGAGTGTGCCAGGCTTCTTGCGGAAAACGCTTTGGCGAAGAAGTCCTATGTGGCCGTGCATGCCGGCGCGAGGTTTGAAGGCCGTTGCTGGCCGCCGCAACATTTTGCTGCGGTCATCGATGAGGTATACGCCAAAACCGGGCTGCGATCCCTCCTCGTTGGTGGGCCGGATGAAGGGCTTGCCGCGCAAAGGATCCTTGAAATGGCAGCATCGCCGGTCGCAAGTGTCGTCGGAAAAGCCTCGCTTGAGGTCTTGACAGCATTGTTGGCCGAAGCGTCGATCTTTCTTGGCAATGAGAGCGGCCCGATGCACATCGCGGCCTCTGTCGGAACTCCAGCGGTGGGGCTGTACGGTCTGACGTCGCCTGAGCAATGGGGCCCATTCGGTGTCCCCAACCGGACGCTCCAGCCGCCCATGCCTTGCCCATGCATCGCTCCAGGTTTGTGTAAAGAAAACAACGCCGGTGGGGTCTATTGCGTCCAGCGGCTCCAGGTTGCCGATGTTGCGGCGGGGACACTCGATCTCATCGGCACGGAAGTTCAAAAATCTGCTCATTCGGGCACGCCGGCCGCGTAGCAGAGCGGCAGCGACGGACGATAGTTTTGGTGGCGTGGTGGTGCACAGTTCATCTTCGTGTGCTTCACGTCTTGATTCAGGCCAAGGCCCAAGCATATTCAAAAGATTGGTAAATTTGACCGGGCCGCATCCTGCGCTGTCCGCGAAATTGACAGGACGGCGCGTCTCCGCCATCCTTGGCCCCAGTCGTCAGGCTGCCGGCAGCGGCCGCGTTGCGTGTCAGGGCGACCGAGGGCAGTGTCATGTTCAGTCCCGTCACAGGTCAGAATTCCAAGCGCGCCGCGGTGCGCAAGGCGCTCGATCGTCACAAGGTCTACATCACCGCGCAGCGTTTTTCGGCAGGCACCTACCAGGCCCGGGTTCTGGTCGACGGCGAGGCCTATTGGGTCGACGAATTCCGGCTGAGCCAGCTGCAGCAAGGGCTGTCGCCGGCGGAGCTCGAGTTGACGCCGGCCGCTGACGATTGAGAGCGTGACTGGCTTGTTCCTGGCCGCCGTGCTTCGATCCTGGCGATGACGACTCCGCCAAAGCTCAAAGCCTATCGCGCCAAACGCGAATTCGCCAAGACGCCGGAACCGGTTGGCGGGCTCGTCAGCAGCGACGGCAACCGCTTCGTCGTCCACAAGCACCACGCCACCGCTGACCATTATGATCTGCGCCTGCAGGTCGGCGATGTCTTGAAGAGCTGGGCGGTGCCGCGCGGGCCTTCGCTCAATCCGGCCGACAAGAGGCTGGCGGTCGAGACCGAGGATCATCCGCTCGAATATATCGACTTCGAGGGTGTCATTCCCGAGGGCGAATATGGCGGCGGGCCGATGATCGTCTGGGATACCGGCACATGGGCGCCGATGGACGACGTCGAAAAGAGCTTGCGAACCGGCGCCTTCAAGTTCCGGCTGGCCGGCGACAAGCTCAATGGCGGCTGGATGCTGACCCGGCTGAAGCCGAAACCCGGCGAAGACGAAAACAAGAAGAACTGGCTGCTGTTCAAGGAGCGCGACCTCGCCGCCGACACCGCGCTTGACATCCTCACGGCCCGGCCGGAAAGCGTCAAATCCGGATTGCGCATCGAGGAACTGGCGGCGCCGGCGAAGCCCGCCACCAAACCCGCGCCCAGACAGGGATCGCTGAAGCCCGGCACGCTGCCGGGCGTGTTCAAGGCTCCCATGCTTGCCCGTATCGAGCCGCAACTGGCGACGCAGGTTCCAAAACCACCCGATGGCGACGACACCCAACAAGTCTGGCTGCACGAGATCAAATTCGACGGCTACCGCACCATGGCGCATCTCACTGGCGGCGTCGTCAAGCTGATCACCCGTGGCGGCATCGACTGGACGAAGCGCTATGGCGACCTGCCGCATGCGTTCGCGAAGCTGCCCTGCCGCGATGCCATCATCGACGGCGAGATCGTGGTGCTCGACGCCCGGGGCATCAGCCGCTTCGCGCTGCTGCAGGATGCGCTGGCCGAGGGCGCCGGCAACAAGCTCCATTTCTACGCCTTCGATCTTCTCCACCTCGACGGCTGGGACCTGACCAAGGCGCCGCTGGTCCGGCGCAAGGCGCTGCTGGCGCAGATGCTGTCGGGCGTCGGCGCCAATTCCGCCATCCAGTTCTCCGACCATGTCGAAGGTTCGGGGCAGGGGCTCTACGACCAGGTGTCGGAACTCGGGCTGGAGGGTGTCGTCTCAAAGCGCGCCACGGCCATCTATCAGAGCGGCCGAAGCAAAAGCTGGACCAAGACCAAGGCACTGCTGTCGGACGACTTCGTCATCGCCGGCTTCACCATCTCCGATGCGGCCGAAGGGCTGGCGGCGCTCGGCATGGCAGAGTTCGAGGGTGGTGAATTGCATTATCGCGGCAAGGTCGGCACCGGTTTCGATGCCGCCACCGCCGGTGAGTTGCTCGCCAGGCTGGAGCCGCTGCGGGAAGGCGCCACCCCGCCCGAGGGTGTCCCGCGCGAAATCATGCGCGAGATGAACTGGGTGCGGCCGCTGCTGTCGGCGCGCATTCATTACGCCAACCGCACCTCAGACAATGCGCTGCGCCACGGCGTCTTCCGTGGTTTGAGGGATGTCGGCCTGTCGACGCCGGTCTCGTCCAAACGCAAGCGGCTGATCGCCGAGGCCGACCTTGCCACAATCTGGGTGACCAACCCGACGCGCCGGCTGTTCGGCAAGACCGGCCCGACCAAGCTCGACATCGCGGTCTATTACGCGCTGGTCGGCGACTTCATGCTGCCGCACATCCTCGGCCGGCCGGTGTCGCTGGTGCGCTGCCCGACCGGCCTGCCGAAGGATTGCTTCTTCCAGCGCCACGCCTTCACCGGCATGCCGCCCTCAGTGGTGACATTCGAGGCGACGAATTCCGAGGGCGAGACCAAATCCTATCTCTCGGTTGAAGGCGCGAAAGGGTATCTGGCGCTGGCGCAGTTCGGCGTCGTCGAGTTCCACACCTGGGGCACCCACCGCACCAGCCTCGACAGGCCCGACCAGATCGTCCTCGACCTCGATCCGGGAGAAGGGATTTCATGGCGCGAGGTGGTCGAGGCCGCCGTGCACATCAAGGACGAATTGGAGCGCCTGGGGCTGGTACCGTTCGCCAAGACCTCCGGCGGCAGCGGCATCCACATCACCGTGCCGGTGACGGGCGCGCAGAACTGGAAGAAGCTGCACCAGGCGACCAGCGCGATCGCCACGCATCTGGCGGCAACGGCGCCTGACACCTTCACCACCACCATGGGCAAGGACAACCGCAAGAAGCGCATCTTCATCGATTATCACCGCAATGCGCGCGGCCACACCTCGGCAGCACCTTACTCGCTGCGCGCCCGCACCAATCTGCCGGCCTCGACGCCGGTCAGTTGGAGTGACCTCGAATCCATCGATGCGCCGCAGGATCTGAACTATTCCTCCCTGCCGGGGCTGCTGGCGACGTCGGGCGATCCGTGGGCCGAGATCGACGAGTTCGCGCGGGATTTGCCGACCTTGAAGAACTAGGTTCCTCGGCCCCCAGGAAATGGGGGAGAGCGTTGCGGGGCGAGGAACCCAACGCCATCGACGCTTCCGACAATTTGAATTATTCTCTCCGCCACGACCTCAAAGACGTGGCGGAAGATTTCGTCAGGGATTTGCCTGTATTGTGCGGGGTCGGTGTAGGATTTACGCAGCCTCGTTCGTCCTTCGGACGAAAGCGCTGCAGTCAATGTCAGTGCGTGGCCGCGTAGGAGTGTTTCATGGCGCCCAGGGCAAGTTGGAAAGGTTACCTCAAACTCAGCCTCGTCAGCTGTCCGGTGCGGTTGTATCCCGCCACCAGCGCCAGCGAGCGCATCAGCTTCAACCAGCTGCACAAGAAGACCCATAACCGCATCAACATGAAACCGGTCGACCCCGAATTGGGGCTCGTCGAGCGTGCTGATCTGGTCAAGGGCTACGAATACGAGGACAAGCAGTACATCATCATAGATGATGCCGACCTCGATGCGGTGCGCATCGAATCCAATCACACGATGAACATCGAGGCCTTCGTCGACGAGGACGAGGTCGACGTCATCTATCAGGACGCGCCCTACTACATGGCGCCTGACGGCGCGATGGCGGAAGAGACCTTCGCCGTGCTGCGCGAAGCCATGCGCAAATCCGGCAAGCTGGCGATCGCACGCCTGGTGCTGTCGAGCCGCGAGCGGGTGGTGACGATCGGCGCGCGCGAGAACGGCATGTTCGTGTGCACCTTGAGGAATCCGAACGAAGTGCGTGGCACGGCTGAATATTTCGGCAACATCCCAGCCGGCAAGCCCGATCCCGAAATGCTGCAGCTCGCCGAAGCACTGATCAAGCAGAAGGAAACCACCTTCGATCCGAAGAACTATGAGGACCGCTACGAGGCGGCACTCATGACGATGATCCGCGAGAAGCTGAAAGGCCACAAGCCGATCATCGCGGCGGCACCCGAGCGCGGTAATGTCATCAATCTGATGGATGCGCTCAAGGCGAGCCTGTCGCAATCGAAGCCGCCGGCCAAGTCGAAAAGCAAGGCCGACGAGGTTGCCAAGCCCGCCGCGAAGAAGGCGGCAGCGGGTGGTGCTGCTGAAAATCCGTTGAAGGCCAATCTGCTGAAGGCGGTCGGCAAGAGCAAGAGATGACGGCACCGACCGGCGCTGTTTTTGGCACGAGAGGCGCGCTGGCGGCTTTTCCGCTCAGGCTGGCTGCGCGGGAAGTGGAACGCCGACACGGCCAGCTGCGGCGCGGTATCACCAGGCGCACCACGCATGTCGTCTTCGGCCGGACACTGTTGGCCAAAGCCGGGCTCTCCAGGAACGGCGATGCCGAGATCGAACGCCGTGTCGCCGCCGAGCGCGCGGCCGATCGAACGCTGATCAGCGAAAACGGATTCCTGCGCCTTCTCGGACTGATGAAGACACCGGAAGCGTCTTCGCTGTCGCGGCAATCGCTGATCGATCAGTCGCGGCTATCAGGCTCCGACCTCGACCTGCTCGGCCTGTTCGATGCGTTCGAGCATGACGTTGAACCCTATTCCTTCCGCGACCTGATCCTGGCGCGCAAATATGCCGGGCTCATCGCCGGCGGCGCGACATGGGGGGCGATCGCGCGCTCCGTCCACCGCTCCGGCCCGGTGGCGTCGCTGACCGCCAAGTCGCTCAATGTCGGCTCGCAGCATGGACGCGCCGATGCCATCTATCTCGAAGGCGGCCAGAGCGAACTCGATGGGCAGTTGCTGTTCGATCTCGGAACAGCCGGGGCAGAGGGTGACGACACGCTAGAGGAGTTGTTCGCCGAGGCGGAAGCGGCGGAGGAGCAGGGCGACAATGATGGGGCCGCCGCGCTCTACCAGCGCTGCCTGGCCATCGATCCGAGCGATGCGATTGCCGCCTTCAACCGCGCCAACTGCCTGCGCGCCGGCGGCCACGCGGCGGACGCCGCGCACGACTATATCAATGCGATAAAACTCGACCCGGCCTTCGTCGAGGCGTGGTTCAACCTGGCCGGACTGATGAGCGAGCAAGGTCGCGAAGCCTCGGCGCGAAGGCACCTGCAGAAAGCGATCGCGCTCGACAAGACCTATGCCGATCCGGTGTTCAATCTGGCCCGGCTGGAATTCGACGCCGGCAATCTGCTGGAGGCGCGCCGGCTATGGGCGCGGTATCTCGAACTCGACGCGGAGTCCGAATGGGCACGGGTTGCAGCCAAGGGCGTGCAGTTCGTGGATCTGCAGCTGGCGCGGGCGGCGGGGTGAGTGATGCTGGCGCTTGAACACCCCCCTCTGGCCTACCGGCCATCTCCCCCACAAGGGGGGAGATCGGAAGCTTGGGCGTCCCGCTCCTTCTTGCAAAGTGGGAGATTGGCGAAAGCGGTTGAGCGCGCAATCTCCCCCCTTGCGGGGGAGATGTCCGGCAGGACAGAGGGGGGTGTGACGGAACTCGACCTCTCCAGCGAGACCGCCCCATGACCGCCTTCCTCTTCGACGGTCCCGACACCGCGCCCACCACCATTCTGCTCGCCCACGGCGCCGGTGCGTCGATGGATTCGCCCTCGATGACCGCCACCGCCAAGGCGCTGGCCGCGGCCGGCTTCCAGGTCGCGCGCTTTGAATTCCACTATATGGCCGCGCGCCGCTACGGCCACCGCAAGCCACCGCCGCGGGCCGAGACGGTCAACCCGGAATATATCAAGGCGATAGCCGACCTCAGGGCAAAGGGCGTGACGGGACCGCTGATCATCGGCGGCAAGTCGATGGGCGGGCGCGTCGCCTCCATGATCGCCGACGAGATGTTTGCCAAGGGCGAGATTTCAGGGCTGGTCTGCCTCGGCTATCCCTTCCATCCGCCGGCCAAGCCCGAGCAATTGCGGACAAAACACCTCGCCGGGTTGAAGACGCCGACGCTGATCTTCCAGGGCACGCGCGACGAGTTCGGCACCAGGGACGGGGTTGCGACTTATGGCCTTTCCGACCGCATCGAGATTATCTGGCTGGAGGATGGCGACCATGATCTCAAGCCACGCAAGAGCATCTCGGGATTTTCGGCGGCCGACCATCTGAAGACGCTGGCCGAGACGGTGAAGGCGTGGTCGGGTCGGATCGCTTCCTGAAGCGATGAAGATCGCCTCCTTCAACATCAACAACATCAACAGCCGGCTTGAAAATTTGCTGGCTTGGCTGGCTGCGGCAAAACCCGATGTCGTCTGCCTGCAGGAACTGAAGGCGCGCGACATGCAGTTTCCGCGCTCGGCATTGGCGGCGGCCGGCTATGGCGCGGTGTGGAAGGGCGAGCCGACGTGGAACGGTGTTGCCATCCTGGCGCGGGGTGCCGAGCCAGTGCTGACCCGCGATGCCTTGCCCGGCGACGATGCCGACAGGCAGAGCCGCTATATCGAGGCGGCGGTGAACGGCATCATCGTCGCTTGTCTCTATGCGCCGAACGGCAATCCTCAGCCCGGCCCGAAATTCGCCTACAAACTCGCCTGGCACGCGCGGCTGGAGGTGCATGCCGAACAGTTGCTCGACACCGGCCTGCCGGTGGTGCTGGCCGGCGACTACAACATCGTGCCCGAGCCGCGCGATATCTACCCCACCCGCTCCTATGAGGACAACGCGCTGGTGCAGCCGGAAAGCCGGGCGTCGTTCCAGCGCCTGCTCGACCAGGGTTGGCTTGATGCCCTGCGCAAGAAGCATCCGAAGGAAACGCTCTACACATTCTGGGACTATCGCCGCAACCGCTGGCCGCGCGATGCGGGCCTCCGGCTCGATCACATCCTGCTGTCGAAGAAACTGGCACGCCGCCTGACCGTTGCCGGCATCGACCGCGACGTGCGCGGCGAGGACGGCGCCAGCGACCATGCGCCGGTGTGGGTGGAATTGAAGTAAGGCGACTGCTTTCATGCGTCGCGCTTGAACGGATTCCTGCAACGCGCTTTAAGTCTTTGTCTCGATGCATGTCGCTGTCCCAAATCCGGGTTCGCTTTTGGCCGACATGCAATAACCTGTCGGCAAGTAGCCCAACGCAGCCGGATCGCCCGTGAACGCAATCCCCCATGAGATTTGTGAAGCGAGGCTCCATGCCTGACTTGGGCGCTGTCCAGATACTGGCCGCCGCCATTGTGGTGCTTGCGGCTGCTGTCGCGTCCTGGCTGCTGTGGCGGAAGCGCAGCCGTCGCAAGGGACGGCGGCTAACCAATCCGGCTGCCGACTATGCCGTCCGTACCGATTGGAACGCCCGCGGGGGTATGCTCAATTACTCGTCCTTCGTCTATTTCGATGTCGATCGCGACGGCAAATACGGCGCCGGAGACCGGCCGATGGCCGGGATCATGGTGCGGCTGTATGACGAAGCCGGCAAGCTCGCCGCGTCCGCGCGCACCAACAATGCCGGCTTTGCCAACTTTCCCATGTCGGTGAAAAGCAGAAAGGCAGTGATCCGCAAGCCGGGCAACTGGCGCTTTGTGGTTTCGGTGCCGCCCGGCTGGCAGGCGAAAAGCGAAAATGACATTCAGTCCCGACACTTCCTGCCGCTGCCGGGTTCGCCGGCCGGGATGGTATCGCAGGAGATGCTGCTGCCTGTCGGTCTGGCACCGCCGCGCCGCGTCAGCGGGCGCGTCGCCGGCGATGGACCAGCGACCCTCTCCGTGTCGGGGAATGGGTACGTCCTGGAGACGCGGGCACTGGCGCCGGGTGCCGTCTTCAGCTTCGACCTGGCTGAAGAAGCCGACACGGTCAGCGTCAGCGGCGGCGGCTTGGCGCGGCGGCTGACGCTATCGCCCTACTCGGCGGATCTCGGCCTGCTGTCGCCGCAACGCGCCGGCATCGACACTGATGCCGCCCTCGAAACGATCGATTTCGACGATGTGACGTCGCGCAGCCTCAGGAAAATTCCGGCTGGCCATGCCGGATTGGCGTGGCGCAACCTGAATGCGATGGCCCGCGACTTCACCAAGGACAGCCAGGGCTATGTCAATGGTAATGTTTCCGGCGACCATGTGCTCTACACCAGCAGCGGGCTGCCGGCCGAATTCAGCTGCGAACGGCCGTTCGGCTTTCACTCGGTCATGCTGAGCGCCGCCTGGCTGGCGTCGGAAGGGGAGGTGGCGCTGATCGAAAGCTGGCTTGGCGAGCAGCTGATTGCAAGCGACGAGGTCACGCTGTCGGCGCTAACGCCGCTGCACTACGCTCCAATGCTCAAAGCTGTAACGCGTGTTCGCCTGTCGACGAAGCACTATTGGCAAATGGTGTTGGACGACCTGATCCTGGTGCGTTGAGGTTTGGACGCGCCAGGAGCAGGTGGCGCTGAAATTATTGCGGTGTCGGCAACGAGGAGCCGTTGGCCGCAGTGACCGCCGACAACCGGCCTTTTTTCAAGAACGATGGCTTCACATAGATTTTTTTCATATCAGACTCTCCTAAAATCCCGATCCGATGATGCCAGACTGCGGCCATCTGTCAACCATGCGGGCTGAAATCGGCAAACTGCAATAAATCCAAGGAGGCGCGGCAAGGCGCCCGCCCTCCAATAGCGGCAACCGGATCGCAATGTTGGACAGCCAGACCGGCCCGATTTATGCGGTGGCCTTCGCCGCCGACGGCGCGGTGCTGACCGGCGGCAACGACCGCACCATCCGCGACTGCCGGCCACCGGCGGCGACGGCGTGGTGCTGTTTGCCGGCGCGCCGGAATGAGCGAAATCTTGATCACCCTGTCCGCCGTGCTATGTAAAACCCATGCCAGCACCCAGCCTCCCAGACAATGCGCCGCTCATCGTCATCGATCTCCAGACCGGCATGTTCGACGGTGTGCACGAGCAGCCGATCCATGATGCGCCTGATATTGTCGAGCGCACCAAGGCGGTGATCGATTGGGCGCGGCGCGGCGGGCGCAAGGTCGCTTTTATCAGGCATGACGGACCCGATGGCGACCCGTTGGCACCGGATGAGCTGGGCTGGCCGGTTTGGCCCGCGCTCGGCCAAGCGGCGGACGAGCCGACCTTTGCCAAATCCGTTCGCGATGCTTTCAGCAATCCTGCCTTCGGCGACTGGCTTGCCGGTCAGGGTGCGAGTGCTGTCGTGCTCTTGGGCGCACAGACCGATTTTTGCGTGGCCGCGACGGTCAAGGGCGCCATCGCCAGAGGGCTCGGCGTGACCGTGGTCTCCGATGTGCACAGCACGCTGGACAATGCCAGCGAGAGTGCCGAGCAGGTCATCCTCAGGCACAATGGCGAATTCGCCGAGGCCGGCGTCAATCTGGTGACCACAAAGGCGCTTGTCGGCGGCTGAAGCCCGACCGTCGCCGCAGCGCGCATTATCAGGCGGGCCGGCTTGAGGACTTCGCGAGAGAAGACAGGCGGCTGCCGTGGTCGACGCGGACGGGGGGGCGCATTGTTGGGATGGCTCGGGCGCCCGCGTCAACCAGGGCGGCTCGTACCGCCGCATTAGCAACATTGCACATTGCGGGCCGCTCGAAACTTCCGCGAAAGCGGAATAGGCCGGAGCAAAAGTGCGGATTCGGCTGAGACTTTCGGCGCGCTTTCCCGGTCAGGGAGTCAAAAAGTCTGCTGGCTTGTCGGGATGTCGCTCAGGGCGTTTGCCGGGTCCTGCACCGGATCGGCGAGGAACGATGCCGCAATCAGGTCGTCGGCATCGATCCGACCATGACGATCTTCCATGATGGCCGCGACCTTTTGAAAGGTTTTCATTTCGGCATCCGTCACCCGCGCATCACGCATCCTGGCTTGGAGATCGGCCAGGCGAACTGCCAAAGCAGGGGATGTCACAGCTTTGCTTGTCATCTTCACTCGTCCTGATTGGAAGCTGGGCAACCCGCCGCCATGGCTGGCGGCGGGTTGGACAGTTCGAAATTCAATCGTAGACCTTGATGATCTTGCGGGTGCCCGGATCCACCAGGACGGTGCGGTTGTCGACCACCACGTAGCGGTATTTGACATCGGGGATCTCATGAAGTTCGACCGTGTCCGGCAACGCGCTACCAATATTCAGTTCCACACCGGGAACCTTGACCGAAGCGAGAGGCTGCTTCTTCACATACTCGCGGATGACCGTGTCCTGTTCAGGCTGAATGACAACGTCCTGAGCGGCAACGGCGCCGACACCAGCCAACAGCAATAGCGCCGCTGCGGCGCCCGTTAGGTGCATTTTCATACCGTTTCTCCTTGCGAGTCAGCATGACAGGATCGTTCAACGCTGACGGCAACTGAACTTGAGCCAAATGAAAATGTTCCTCCGCTGGGGCTTCGGTCGGGTGAGACGTGCGACTTAAGTCTGGTCTGCGAGCGCATTGGTCTTACCGACGGGAACGGCTCTCTGTTCATGGCTGTTTGTCTCCCGGAATTCGGAGAGACAGATGGACAAAAGTGTTGGCCAAGCGCGCTGGTTGCTCGCACCGATTTTCGCGACAGCTGTCACCTTTCTGGTGATGGGGATAGTCCTTGGCTGACATGTCGTCGATCGGCGCAGCAACGTCCCTTCCTGCGCTGATAGGATTCGCAAGCCGCTTCGGCGGCTGGCGAATCCTCTATTTTCACCATGCGCCGGCCTGCTCATTCGGCAGCCGAGCGCTTCGTTCAGCTTATGCAACGTTGGGAGGTTACTATGGATCGGCGATCCTTCTTGACGGCGATGTTTGGCATTGCCGGGGCCGCGGCCCTTGCAGGGGCAATTCGCCCGATCGAGGCAGCGGCCGGTGTTCCAAGCGCTGGAAACGGCATTCTCGATGAAATTGAGGCAGAGGCCCTCGACGACGAAGGTGCACATGCGGAGGTGCAGCCGGTCGACCATCGACGCTGGGATCGGGGCTGGGATCGGGACTGGGATCGGGATCGGGGCTGGCGCCGGCGCCGGCACGGGCGGCGTTGGAGACGGGTCTGCCGCAGTTACTGGCGGCATGGTCGCCGTCGCGTCCGGTGCTATCGCAGACGTGGCCCTTCGGTCGTCCTTCGATTTTAGCAGCTAGCCTGCACGTCCTAGCGATTTGATCAGTGCGATGGGCTCGGCGTCCGCATCTTTCCTGCGGCTGCCGAGCCGGAGGCTGTTTGTCGAGGCTGAAGCTATACGTGGCGAAACGGCGCGAAGATGAATCCGCGCCACACAAAGGCGAAGACGGCAAGGCGAGGACAAGAAATGGCCCGGCAGCCAGGTGCAAAGGGAGGACGCCGGGCCAGCCGACTTCTGGCGGTCGTCGGCCATCGCTACATTAGATATATCTAATGTTAATGCAAGCAACCCAAAACTTCTCCGATGGACAAAACACCGTCCGAAGCTGTCCGTTTCGCTGCATGATCACCAGCACGGCCGCCGCACTGCAGACAGCGGCAATGGCGGATCTTCCTGGCCTAAGTCTGGAGGACTTGCGCGGCGGCAATCTCGCTATGGCTCAGCAGTAGCTCGTTCAGTTTGCCGCTTTGCTATCGGCCGCGTGTATCGATCGAGCGGGCGGGGAAGACAGGGCACGTTGATCCGCAGGCTGCTCACTGAAGTAAAGTGAACTGCCGAGTAGAAGGAACACGATGCCCACCGCCGTTAATCCAACCATGAGCACGGCGATCGCCGTTCCTGGGCCATGGCCCGTCTTGATGATGGTGGATCGGTGGGGCATCGCGCTGTTCTCCAGGCATGGCACCCGGCGGGGCCGCTTTCGACAAACGACGAACACGGCCCCGATGTTCCCTCGTTGGAAGCTTCAATCGGTCACGTCGGGCTTTTGCTTTTTCCTGTAGGACCAAGGTCTTATCCGTCGTGCGCAAAAGTCCAAGGGGCCTTGTTCAGTTCCGATAATGTCCCTTGGATGTTCCGCTATTTTAGGTAAATCTGATATAATGCCTAGGCGGAAAACTTAGCCGGCCAAGCACATTTTCCCGCGAACCGGGCATGGAAAATGTGGCTTTGGCAAGTTCAACAACAGGCAGTCATGTCTCGGGCGACGAATGGCTCACGTCTCGTCGAATCGGCCCTCGCGGGTCTGATCGCGCGTGATCGCGGCTTCTTCCTCATCATCGGGAAGGGCATCGTCGCTGTCCTGGTACGCGTTATCGTCGTCCTCGTCGGGCAGATCGCCGTCTTTTTCGACGCCGTAACGCATGTCGCCGTTTTCCGGCACGGACTCTGGCAGGATCTCGCCGCCCTTGATCGCATCCCAATCCTGCTGCTCGATGGTAGGCCCATCCGCCTGCGGTGCGTCATCTTCGATGTCGGCGCTTGGTTTGTTGCGCGGTGCCATGCCGGCCTCCTTCCTTGAAAAAACTGGAGGCGAAACTCGGCGTGCCGGCATTTGTTCCCCTGCTCGAAGTGCAAAGAGCGGGCGTGCTTCTGGATTTTCGACGGCTGG
This sequence comes from Mesorhizobium sp. M0243, assembly GCF_040321775.1. Taxonomy (NCBI): domain Bacteria; kingdom Pseudomonadati; phylum Pseudomonadota; class Alphaproteobacteria; order Hyphomicrobiales; family Phyllobacteriaceae; genus Mesorhizobium; species Mesorhizobium sp. M0243. The sequence continues at coordinate 21,740 of NZ_JAMYSF010000044.1, forward strand.
CGCGTCAGCCCAGCCCCGCCGGCACCGCCGCCGCGCGCCGGATCGCCACCGTTGCCAAGTCGCCGCGCAATGGAAAGCGCGCAGTGGCGATCGGCCGCTTACTTGCGAAGTTGCTAAAATAATGAAATGTTGTTCGCGGGAAATGGGATGAGCAGGGACTGGTTGGAACCGGCGCGGTTTCGGCGGTTTGGGGAAACCATGTATTTTGGGCAGTTTCTCGTAGGAATGTCAGCCACGGCTCTCATTGTCGCGGTGTGGACCTATATGGTCACCGGCTCTTTCTGGGAGGCATTTGCCTGGACGATAGCGACGCTGCTTGTCCTGCAGGTCGGCTACTTCGTGCTCATCGTGAGGCTGATCTTCAGGCGCTCGCACGATATCGTGCCGAGCCAGGATCCGGTAGACGCCTTCCCGCCATTGCATCGCGACGGTGTCCAGCTTTGAGACCGGCTGGCCAGGATCACTCGCGCGTGTGCGCCCGGGCAAATTCGGGGAACCTCGCCCACAGCGCGATCACGGTGTTTGGTCACTGAGAGACAGCGTTGTCTGGGCATAGCCCCGCTGGAGGTTTCGGCACAGCGTATCGTGGGAACATTTCGGCGTCGTCGTGGGAACATGATGCATGCGCGACCGGCTTCGCATGGCTCAGGCCGTCAGGTGGAACAAGTGATCATGCTTCGCGTCCTCTAGCAGTACCGGTGAGGTTGCCACCTCTATCGGCACTGCCATGGCTCGCTCTGCTCCCGGCGGGGCGAGTCTTTTTCGTGCTCCCATCGTCGAGATAGAGGGACGCGAGGCTGATTTGACGCGGCGACAACAGGTGCTTCGCCAATTCGGCTGCAGAAGGGATTTTTCGTCTTCTAATGTCCGTACACATTTGTGCAAGTTTTCAAGCATTTCCGCGCTGTCTGCCGCATGCTTGATCAGCAACAAATTAATATCCGGGCTGCAAACATAACATCTTCAATTCTGAAGTTGGATGGAACCACATGGCAGCGGTGGAGTTTTTATGGAGGGCGGAATTCAATTGTCACTAGGAGACGGTCATGAAACTTTATCTTACAAGCGCGGCGGCTGCCATCGTCCTGACGGGCGGCATGGGTGCGGCGCTGGCGGAGAGCGTCGTCGTCGTCCAGCCGCAGCAGGAGACGGTCGTTCGCGAATACATCAAGAGGGAACCGCTTGCCTCGGTGAACCTTCTGGGGGTCGAACTCAAGCTCGGCTCGTCGGTACCGGACACTGTCGAACTGCGTGAAGTGCCCGACGTCAAATACCGCGTCGCGGTGATCAATGACCAGACGGTCCTCGTCGACCCGGAGACCCGCCAGATCGTTGAAGTGCTGCCCTAAGGGGTTCCCGCAGCACTGGACCTTGGGAAAAACCCGCCCCGACGTCGCGTCGGTGGCGGGTTTCCTTTTGTCGCGATCCGCGATGGCCTATTCGGCGGCCAGTCTATCCTGCGTCTTGGTCTCGAAATCGCTGGCGTCGTGGCGCTCATGCAGTTGCATGGCAGGCTCGCCGAAAGCGCGGTTGACCATGCGGCCGCGCTTGACCGCCGGTCGGGCGTCGATCGCCTTGGCCCAGCGTTGCACATGTGCGTATTCCTGCACGGATAGGAACTCGGCGGACTCATTGTACATGCGTCCGAGCGCCAGCCCGCCATACCAGGGCCACACGGCCATATCGGCGATGGAATAGTCCTTGCCGCCGAGATATTCAGTCTCGGCCAGCCGGCGGTCGAGCACATCCATCTGGCGTTTCACCTCCATCGAGAAGCGGTCGATGGCATATTCGAACTTTTCCGGCGCATAGGCGTAGAAATGGCCGAAGCCGCCGCCCAGATACGGCGCCGAGCTCATCTGCCAGAACAGCCAGGACAGCACTTCGGCGCGCGCCGGCTGTTCGGTAGGCAGGAATTCGCCGAACTTTTCGGCGAGATAGACCAGGATCGAACCGGATTCGAAGATGCGCACCGGCGTCTTGCCGCTGCGGTCCATCAGGGCCGGGATCTTGGAGTTTGGATTAACCTCGACGAAGCCGCTGCCGAACTGGTCGCCATCGTTGATCCGGATCAGCCAGGCGTCGTATTCGGCACCCTTGTGGCCGCGCGCCAGAAGCTCTTCCAGCATGACCGTGACCTTGACGCCGTTCGGCGTCGCCAGCGAATAGAGCTGCAACGGATGCTTGCCGACGGGCAGTTCCTTGTCATGCGTCGGCCCGGCGATCGGCCGGTTGATGCTGGCAAAGGCTCCGCCGCTCGGCTTGTTCCAGGTCCATACTTTCGGCGGTGTGTAGTCGGTCATTTCGTGGCCTCGTGTCGGGGAAGGATGGCAGGTCGCCATAAACTAGGGCTGCGGATGTGTAAGTTCAACTTGCGTTGAACTATTATCGATGCCCTCGGAGCCAACATCGGCAATTGGGCACTTCCTCACCCTTGCGCCTTCTCCTGCGTGGCATACCTATAGAAGATGTCACCAAAGCCCATCCAGGACAAAAGCATGACCATCAATCCCAATCCGCGCTCGGTCGTCGCCGTGCGGGCCACTGTCCCCGAAGATGCCTTTACGGCCGGGGCGCTCGGCACGCTCAGGGAAGGCAGCGGCGTCGTCATTCGCAACGATGGGCTGGTGCTGACCATCGGCTATCTCATCACCGAAGCGGAAGAGGTCTGGCTGACCAGCCATGACGGCCGCGTCATCCCCGCGCACGCGCTGGCCTATGACCAGGAATCGGGCTTCGGCCTGGTGCAGGCGCTGGCGCCGCTCGGCCTGCCGGCGGTGGCGCTGGGCGATGCCGGCAAGGCCAGGATCGGCGACGCGGTCGTGCTGGCCGACGGCATCGGCCAGTCGGTGCAGGCCAGGATCGTCACCAAGCAGGAATTCGCCGGCTATTGGGAGTATCTGCTTGACGAGGCGATCTTCATTGCGCCGGCGCACCCCTCCTGGGGCGGTGCCGGGCTGTTCGGCGCTGACGGCTCGCTGCTCGGCATCGGTTCCCTGCGCCTGCAGATGAGCCGCAACGGCGAGGTCGCCGACATCAACATGGTGGTGCCGATCGATCTGTTGCCGCCCATACTCGACGACCTCCTGACGCGCGGCCAGGTGGCCAAGCCGCCGCGCCCGTGGCTCGGCGCCCTGTCGGCCGAAAGCGACGGCAGAGTGGTGGTGATGAGCGTGACCGAGGGCGGCCCGGCGGCCAAGGCCGGCTTGCGCCAGGGCGACATCATCTCCGACATCCGGGACGGCGCGGTCGACGGGCTGGCCGATTTCTACCGCAAGCTGTGGGAGAGCGGCTCGGCGGGGGCCGAGATTCCAATGCGGGTGCTGCGCGACGGCCGCGAAACCTGGCTGCGCGTCAAATCGGCCGACCGCGGCAGTTTTATGAAAAAGCCGCAACTGCAGTAGACGCGTCGATGGCGTCGGCGATGTCGTCGGGTTGGCCGATCCGCCCGACCGGCAGCCGCTCGGCCATCGCGGCCAGGGTCTCGTCCTTGCGATCGCCGGCCCCCTGCGTCCAGATCGTGGTGTCGACCCAACCGAGTGACACGGCATTGACGCGGATCGGAGCCAACTCGACCGCCAGCGCTCGTACGAGGCCTTCGGGCGCTGCGTTGACAGCGGCAACGACGGAGCCGCGCGCGGCTGGCCGGTAGGCGGCGATGCCGGAAACGAAGGTCATGGAGCCGGTTGCTACCAGCCGTGGCGCACCGTGCTTGGCGAGCAGCAGCGGGCCATAGAGCTTGCTCTCGACAACCTTTTGCGCCGCCTTCAAGTCAAGCGCCGGCAGCAGCTGGTAGGAGCCTTCGATGTCGGCGGCGGTGCTGACGATGTGGTTGACGTCGCCGATCCCCGCGAACAGAGCCGCGACCTGGTCTTCGCGGGTGACGTCGACGACGGCCGTTTCCAGCCCGGCGGGATTGCCCAGCGCCTCACGCGCCCGTTGCAGCCGATCCTCGCCGCGCCCGGCGGTGATCACACTGGCCCCAGCCTCGACGCAGCGCCGGGCCAGCGCCAGACCCATGCCAGAGCCGCCACCGACGATCAGGATTTTCTCATTTGAAATGCTCATTCGCTCTGCCTTTGCTTGGATGGAGAAGGGCAGGGAATTGGCAGTTCGGTACGGCAAGTGAAAACGGAAGAAACCGATAGCGCTATCGGAAGCGCCGATGATGCAGGGCGATCAGTTGCCGCAAGCGGTGAAGGCGGTGCCCGGGTTCCAGTCTTTGAAGGCGATGGTCTGGCCTTCGACCGAGACGGTCTTGTGCTTGGTGCTGCCGTCCGGCTGCTTTTCGCTGCCGGTGCCTTTGCCGGTCAGGACATTGTACTCGCAGGCGCTTTCGGCATTCTCCTTCAAATAGTCATCATGGTCATAGGCGAAGCCGGCGACGATGAAGGCAGCGTCGCGCCAGGCGATGGTCAGCGTCATGTCGGTCCGTTCGCTGCCGACCGGCATCGCCGGCAGGTAGAATTTGATCGAACCGTTGGGCAGCATCGTCAGTTCCGGCTCGGTGTCGGAGTTCTCGTAACCCGGCCGGTCGTAGCCGTTCCATTCCCCGTGGATCTGCTCGTGCACGGTTTCGACGGGCTTGAGGTAATTGTGCTCCTTGTCCCTGAGGAAGAAGTGGACATCCATCGGGTGGCCGGGCTCGGTCTCCACCACCATGGCGAGATCGACGGCGCCGTCGCCGTTGAAGTCCCCGGTCACCGCTGTGATGATCTTCCGGGTTTCGATTGGCTCGGCGAGGGCGGCCGTGGGGAGAGACAACACAAAGGCGAGCAACAGAGATTTCATGGCATATTCCCCCGGGAGCGAGATGGCGTGCCCGAGCACGAGCATGGCAGGTATTCCGAAATTTCATACAGCGGGGCCGGGAGAAAAATGTTCAGGTCGAGGGGCGCGAAGGAACGCCGTAGGCGCCCGCCAAGTTTGCTGCCGGAAACTGACAGCGACTCGTGCCATTCTGGTCGATGACGGGCAATGCCAGGGACGACAGAGAGGGAACTGATGGCGCGAGCGACACCGAAAGGACAGGCCGGCTAATGGCGCCGGTCAAGGTTGATCCCGACAAGGTCCATGAATTCCCGGATCCGGGCAGCTTCTACGCATGGCTCGGCAAGCACCACGCCACGGAAACCGAAGTGTGGATCAAGGTTCACAAGGTGGGGTCGGGACTGAAGTCGATCACCCCCAAACAAGCCATCGACGTGGTGCTGTGCTTCGGCTGGATCGATGCGGTGCGCAAGGGGTTGGACGACAAGAGTTTCCTGCAGCGCTACACGCCGCGCAGCCGGAAGAGCATCTGGAGCCTGATCAACATCGACAATGTCGCGCGGCTGGTCGAGGAGGGCCGCATGACCGAGCATGGGCTCAAACAGGTCGAGGCGGCCAAGGCGGACGGGCGCTGGGCGCGCGCCTATGGCAGCGGCAAGGAGATGAAAATCCCCGACGACCTGCAGGCTGCCATAGACGCCGAACCCGCTGCGAAGGTGATGCTGGCAAAGCTCAGTGCCCAGAACCGTTTCGCGCTCGCCTTCCGCACCCACAACATGAAGACCGAGGCCGGGCGCAAGAAGAAGATCGAGACGTTTGTGGCAATGCTGAAGCGCGGCGAGACGATCTACCCGCAAGGCAGGAAGTAAGGTTTGGGGTGGGCTGGTTTGGGCGCGAGTTCGTCTTCGGCACGGCAAGCCTGTCCGCACGGGATCCGGCGTTGCGCGAAGCGCTTCAGGATCTGAATCGTGAAATTGTTCCAACTGCTTGTTTTTGCGCAATTCGATGGTCGGCGCGTCGCGCGGCTGCTTCAGCAACGACATCGCCGGTGGACGAAGGACGGCACGGCGGCTACCCTTCGAAAGCCGCGACGATCGAGCGGCGGACGCTGGGAGTCGTTGCCGTTGAGAAGAGTTGCTTCGTGGACGATGGCGCTGGGTCTCATTGTCATCGTCGCGTGTGTGGGAGCCGGCGCCACGCTTGCCCAGACCTCGCCCGACCAGACGTCTCCCGACCTGGCTTCTCCCTCGGCCTCGCCGGCAAAAGAGATCTCGGTCGGGATCAAGGAGGCGCCGCCTTTTGCGTTCAAGCTGCAGGACGGCAGCTGGTCGGGATTGAGCATCGACCTCTGGCAGAAAATCGCCGGGCGGCTCAACCTTCGCTTCCGCTATGTCGAAGTGCCTGCCGTGCAGGACCAGATCGATGGCGTCGTCAACGGCAGGTTCGATGCGGCGATGGCCGCGATCACGGTCACGGCCGACCGCGAAAAGGCCGTCGACTTCACGCAGCCCTTCTTCACGACCGGGCTCGGCATTGCGACACCGCTCAACAACCAGCCGTCATGGCGGCCGGTGCTGCATGCCCTGACGTCGTTCGGCTTCCTGCAGGCGGTGCTGGGGCTGGTCATCATATCGGTGGTGGTCGGCGTCCTGATCTGGATGTTCGAACGTCGGCACAATGACGATTTCGGCGGCGGCGTCGCCAAGGGACTGTTTTCCAGCATGTGGTGGTCGACCATCGCCGCGACGCAAGCCAGCACCGGCGACTTCGGTCCGCGAACCGTGCCGGGGCGCGTGCTGGCCGCGCTCTGGATGATGGGATCGATCATTGCCATCGCGGTGTTCACCGCGGGCGTCACATCGGTGCTGACGGTGACGCAGATGGAAGGAATGGTGCAGGGCGAAAGCGATCTCGCCCAGGTCACGGTCGGCGCGGTGCAGAGCTCGTCGACGGCGTCCTATCTGGATTCGACCCAGATCCGTCATCAGGACTTTGCCTCGATCCAGCAAGGCCTCAACGCGCTTCGCGCCGGCAAGATCGATGCGCTGGTGCACGACAAGCCGCTGCTTGGCTGGCTGGTCGGGCAGAATTACGCGACAAGCCTGCAGGTTCTCGATGCGACCTTCGACCAGCAGCAATATGCCATTGCGCTGCCGCTCGGCAGCCCGTTGCGCAAGTCTCTCGATGTCGCCCTCCAGACCATCGAAAGCGATTGGTGGAAGCAGGCCGTTTTCCAATATCTGGGCGAGAAGTAGTCGACAGGAGCTTCCGCGGTGCGATGCGCTGGAAAAACCGCCTTCGCTCTGCGAGAGAGGCGGCCTTTTCTTCAAGAATTGATGGTTGCTGTCACTGGTTCAGGTCGACCGGTGTCACGCCAAGAAGTTTCAGGGCATTGGCATAGCTCCGGATGCCTTGCGCCTGCTTGCGCTCGGCACAAAACCGGTTCGCCTTGTCCTGGAGCGCGGTTGCCTCGGCGATCTGGCTTGCGCTGGTGCCTGGGGCGACTTTCGTTTGGATGGCCCCGTCGAGTTGAAGGCCGAGCTGGCTGCAATATTCGCTCCGGGTGACCGCTGCGTCCGCACCCGATTGTGCGACCGCCAGCATGGCGAGCGAAATGCCTGTCAGGGCACCGATCCGTCCGGTCGAACGTCGTTGCATGTTTCGGGACCATTTCTTCGCGTTGTGCCGCGGCCCGCTTGACCGCCGCGAAGGTGGTTATGACAGGCGATGTTTTCGCGAGTTTTTCCCGGATGTTGAATCTTGTTTCTGGGGTGTGTCTGGTGGGCGTTGAAGCTGCCAATCTCCCCCCTCGTGGCAGGGCTATCGCATATGGAATTCCTGAGATGTCTGCCCGGCACGGACCCCCACCCCTAACCCCTCCCCACAAGGGGGAGGGAGACTTCCGT
>NZ_JAMYSF010000045.1:0-26535 GCF_040321775.1 Mesorhizobium sp. M0243
CATCAGATGCTGGCCTCCAATCCAGCCAGCATCTTGAATCACAAACATCCGGCTTTGGGAATCCTACGATTCTCTCAAAATAGGAATCGCTCTAGGATGACGAAGCGCGGCGAGCCCAAAGCTAATCGCGGAGGTTTTCGTTCGTCATGTCCAGGTTTGCGCCGGCTGCGCCCTTTGTCTCACCACCACCCGCGCCGGCCGGTAAAGCACCAATGCCAGCACCACGAACTTGGTCAGCAGCGTCGTCTTCGACGCGACGCTTTCCGAAGTGTTGATCAGGATGACCCAGCCCAGCATCGGCAGCCAGATGCCGGCATGGCAGCGGCGCGCCACCTCGAACAGGAACAGCACGAAGCCGAACGTCAGCAAAAGGGTGAAGAAGGCGCCCTGATAGAGGACCGTGCGGATGATCGGGTTCTCGATGCCCTGTTCGAGACCGTTGATGCGGCGCAGGCTGTCGATCAGCTCGACATCCGGCCCCACGATCAGATCGCGCAATTCCAGGTGCTTGAAAAGCTCGAACATCTCGACGCGGGCATTGGCGCTTCCGCTGTCCGACACGAAGCGCTCCAGCAGCGCGTCGAAAAAGCCCAGATATGCCGCCACTATGATGACGACCGGCAGCAGTGCGGCAAGCATGAAGCCGAGTGCCGCACCCAAGAGATTGACGCGGCCCTGGCGCAATTTGGTGGTGCCCTGAAAAAGCAGGTAGCAGCCGCCTAGCACCACCGTCGTCACCATCGCCGTGCGGCCGCCGAAGGCGACGAGTGCCGCGCATTGCAGGCCGATCAACCCTATCCGCACAGGCATCGACAGGGATCTGGCACCGGAGAGCAGCGCAAGCACATAGATCGACGTCACCATGGCATTGGCAAGCGGATGCCCCTGCAGCGCGCTCGAGCGCAGATCGGTGGTAAACGCCACGCCGTCCAGGCGATAGGGGAAGATAAGCGTCTTGGTGGCGAACTCGAAAAGGGCAAGCAGCGCATTCGCCGTCATGACCACGTGAACGACGGTCTGCAGCCCGGCGAAGGTCCGTTCGTCGTCCTCGCTGAGCATCAGGACCAGAAGTGCCGCGGCCACGAACGTATCGATCATGCCGGCCATGCCGGGCCGCTGCCTTGCGATGACGACGAACAGAAGCACGATCGATATGGCGGCCATCAGCGCGCTGGCCGGACGCCTATCGGCGACATGCACTAGATAGCCGACCGGATTGCCGAAGGTGCAGGAGCGCCAGGCAAGCAGCAGCACGATGAGATAGGTGGACGGGTGGATCTTGGTCGCCGGGTTGCCGAACAGGCCATCATAATTGTAGCCGACCAGCCACAGCATGCCGCCCGAGATGCTGAACAGCACCGCTACCGCCGCGATCAGTCCGAAGCGCGTCAGCGCATCGAGCGACGTGCCGGCGCGGGGTGCGGCAACACCATGGTTCGAAGCGCTTGCGCTCCAACTGGCCGCCATATCAGGCGGCCTCGTCGACCAGCAAGGCGGCCGTTGGCAACCGCCCCATCACGGAAACCGCCTGCGCGGTCGTCGTGACGTCGCGCATCGGGGTGGCGTTCAGCGTGGCGACGAGTACGATCTCGTCGGCCATGGCGACCAGCGGCGAGGCATTGAGATTGTCGGCCAGCGCGCCGCCGTCGATGACGACAAGCTCGAAGCTCCGGCTGGCCCGCGCCAGCATCTGCTGCGCAAAATAGATGCCATGCGCTTCCTGGAAGACCGCCTTTGAGCGGCCCCTGCCCAGCACGGCAACATTGCTGCCGGCGGCGTAATGGCTGACGGCCTCGAAGGCATACTCGCCGCGCAGCACATCGAGGATTCCCGGCTGCCGATCCTTCTGGTCGCCGCCGCCGGCATTGGCATCGATGAACAGCACACGGCTGCCCCTGGACGCCGCGGCATCGGCCAGCAGCCGCGCCACCCGGCTGCGCTGCGCGCCCTCGCCCGGCGACGATGTCACCAGGATGGAAGGCACCAGCGGCCAGTCCGCCGGACGCTGGCCCGAACTGAACATGCGCCTCAGTGCAAGGCCGACGACGGCGTCGGTCTTCTGGCTGGAGGCGACGGCGCGCGCCCCGCCGAAAGGCCACCAGCGCCGGCCAGTGCCCGACTTTGCCGGCACCACGCCCAGCACCGGCGCGTCGATCGCCGACTGCATCTGCGCGCTGGAAAGCACCGTCGGCGAGGAATATTCGGCGATCAACGCCAGACCGGTGCCGAGCCCGAGCCCGCCGAATATCGCGCCCAGCAACAGCAGCGGCAAAGGCGGCCAACTCTTCTTCAAGGCGGGCATGGCATTGGAGATGATGCGCGCATTGGTGCTGTCGACATTGATCTGCTCGCGCGTCTCCTGGGCGCGCTGGAGATAGTTCGAGTAGACGGAACGCAGCGCCTCGAGATCGCGCTGCAATTCGCGCAGCCGCACCGAGGCCTGGTCGGTGTCGAGCGACTTGCTCTTCATGCCGGCGACCTTGGCTTCCAGCGCCTGCTGGTTGGCCAGCGCCCGTTCGTAGTCCGTCTCGGTGGCGGTGGCGATGCGGCCGAGCTCACGCGCGATCAGCTGGCGCGTGTCGCGCAACTGCTGCTGGGCTGCGATCAGCGAAGGATGACGCGGCCCCAGCTCCGTGCCGAGCTGCGAGACCTGGTCGACCAGCGTCGCCTCTTGCGCCCGCAGGCTCGAGATCACCGCCGAGCGCATCGCCTCCGAGGTTGCGTCCGCCGTGCCGCTCTGGCGGCGCATCTGGTCGACCTGCGCCTTCAGCGCCGCGGTGCGGCTCTGCGCCGCCGCAAGCTGCGTGTTGATCTCGGTCAGTTCCTGGTCGCTGACCAGATTGCCTGCGGCCATCACCATGTTGTTGGCGGACTTGTAGGCCTCGACGGCATTCTCGGCCTGCTGGACGCGTTTGCGCTGTTCGTCCAGCCGGTCGGTGATCGACTCGGAGGCGTCCCTGGCCATTTTCGCGCGCGCGCTCGCCTGATCGACCAGGTAGGCCTGCGCGATGGCGTTGGCCAGGAGGGCGGCCTTGTCGGCGCTCTTGGCGGTGACGATGACGTCGAGGACCAGGACCTTGTCGGCCCGCTTCACCGCCAGGCGCCGGCGCAGCGCGTCGAGTGTCTGCACCGACCTGTCGCCTTCGGCCGATGCCGAACCGAGCAGGCGCGACAGCAAGCCCTGCCCGTTGAATTCCGGATCCTGCGTCAGGTTTGTCGCCGCGATCGCCCGCATCAGCACGCCTGTCGACTGGACCACGCTGACCTGGCTCTCGACCTGCGTGATGCCGCCATCGGGTGAGATACGGCTGGGATTGACGTCGTTGGTGACCACCTGCAGGTCCTGCGGATCGATGAGGATTTCCGCCGCCGAGCTGTAGAGCGCGGGCGTAAAAAGACCGTAGAGAAGGGCGACCAGCGTCAGCAGCGCGACAGTGCCGAAGATCCAGAACCGGCGGCGCACCAGGATGCGCTTCAGATCACCCAGTTCGACAGTCGAAGCTGCGTATGATCCCGCGCGGGCCGCATCCGGAGAGTGTTGCTGAGGAACCATGGGCAGGGATGATTGCATGGCTGCCTCCGACAATACTCCATATGCCGGCAAGATCAGTTTGCGGCGCTAACCTAGCTATTCCTCCAACTGTTAAAACATTGTTAATTATGTTGAGAGGTGACGTGAATTTTGGCACGCGGTTTGCTTAAAAATATACATATCGAGGTGTTGGCTACGCAGCGAGCGGAGACGGATGCGGATGGGGCTAAAATTTGACCGGATCGGCCTGGCCGGCAAGGCCGGACACCGCCTTTTCGGACCTCCACCATGGAGATAAGTCTACGCCTGGACGGCGACTGCGTCCGCGCCTTTCATCTCACGCTGCTGGAGCGCCTTGCCGCGCTCGGCGACGTCGAACTGTCCGTCGATGTCAGGCCGGCGGGCGGCGGCATTCCGCGCAGCGCCGCGGCCCTGTTTCAACTCGAAACGGCGATACACGGACTGGCCCATGATGGACTGGCCCATGATGGACTAGCCAAGCGTGTGCCGCTTTCGGCGCTCGCGCCCTATCGGCGGTCCCCCGCTTCGCCTGACCTGGTCGTCGATCTCTGCGGCGATGTCAGGCTGGAAAGCACACGGGTCTGGCGCGTCACCTATGACGGCGCCAGCGGGGAAGCGGCCTTGCTGGCCCTGATCCTCGCCGGCCGCACGCCGCTTGCCCGCATCGATGAGAACGGCGTTGCGATCGCCGCCGGGCGTCTGGGCACAGAATATGGCGGCATCGCGCTGGCGTCCTTCCAGGATATGCTGGCGCGCACAGCAAGCCTGATCGTCGCTGCCATGTCAGGCGCGGCAAAGTCGGTGCCCGATCTGCCAGAGCCGGCGCAGGCAGGCAGCCCGCCGCCAATGCCCTCGGCCGGCAAGCTTGGGGTCAGAGCCGGCAAGGCGCTGGCGCGGCGGATCGTCCAGAAGATCTATCACCTTTGCTACAACGCGCCGCATTGGAAGGTCGGCTGGCGGCAAACCGGGGGTTCCGATCTGTTCGACCTGCGTGCGCATCCGGCGTCGGGATGGCAAGAGCTGCCGGACGATGGCAGCCGCTTCTACGCCGATCCGTTTCCCATCCTCTACCAGGGCCAGCTGACCCTGTTCGTCGAGGACTATATTCACCGGCTCGGCAAGGCCATCATCTCCGCCGTGCCCTTCGGCCCGGCAGGCCCGCTCGGACGACCTGAACCGGTGCTGGATCTGCCCTACCATCTCTCCTACCCCTTCGTCTTCGAGCGCGACGGCGAGGTCTGGATGGTGCCGGAAAGCTGCGCCAACGGCACCGTCGATCTCTACCGGGCCACCGCCTTTCCCGGCGGATGGGTCAAGGAGGCGACGCTTCTGTCCGGTGTCGTGGCCAGCGACGCCACGCTTGTCGAGCATGGCGGCGCCTGGTGGCTGTTCGCCACCGTCCGCGACGGCGGCGGCGCCTTCTCCGACGCGCTGCATCTGTGGTCGGCGCCGGACTTTCGCGGCCCCTGGACGCCGCATCCCAAAAATCCCGTGCTGATCGACATCGCCTCGGCGCGCCCGGCCGGCCGCATCGTCAGGCGCGGCAACGACCTGCTGCGCCCGGTGCAGGACTGCCGCAGGAGCTATGGCGCGGCGCTTGGCATCGCACGTATTTCTCACCTTGATTTGATCGGCATGGAGCAGGTCGTTGAAACCATCTTGCATTCAGGTGCGCTATGGAGTGGGCGTAAACTTCACACGCTCAACGAGGCTGGCGGCTTTGAGTTCATCGATGGCTCGGCGATCGCACCGCGCTGGAAGCAGCGGGTCCGCGATTAACCTAACCATTGGTTACTACCAGGCACGCGCACCGGTTGCTTGCGGTTGATTTAGGTCCGGAAGATATTTTCTACCGGAGATTGTGAAACGTGCAGTTGCAACCAGAAAGAGCAGCAGAATGAGTATCTCAGAGGCTGGCCCGGCCGAAGTCGATGTGGCGATCGTCGGCGCCGGAATGGCTGGGACCACCTTAGCCATGCTGTTGGGAAAAGCCGGGCGCAAGGTGGCGCTGATCGATCCGCACCGCGTCCACCACGAGGAGTTCCGGGCCGAGAAGATCGGCATGGATCAGATGCTGCTGTTCGAAAAGCTCGGCCTCGATGCGACACTCAAGCGTCTCGTCACCTCGACGACCGACACGCATGTGTTTCGCCTCGGCCAGTTCTTCGCGCATGAGAAGAAGGCTGAATTCACATTCTCCTATGGCGCGCTGATCAATGGCCTGCGCGACGCCTTGCCCGCGCAAGTGCCGCTGACGGTCGGCAAGGTAACCGAAGTCTCGACTGGACCGGACCGGCAGCGGCTTGTGCTGGCCGACGGCACCATCATCGATGCCCGCCTGCTGGTGGTGGCAACCGGCCACGGCGAGGCGGTGCGGCGCGCTGTCGGCGTCGAGCGTATCGAGCAATCGAAGGCGCATTCACTGTCGATGGGATTCGACCTCGCCATCTCGCCGCGTAATTTCGGTCATCAGTCCGTCACCTGCTACAGCAGGCGGGCTGCCGACCGTATCGCCTACATCAGCATCTTTCCCCTCGGCGACAAGATGCGGGCGAACATGTTCCTCTATCGCAATGTGGCCGAAGCGTGGACGCGGGCGTTTCGCCAGGAGCCGCAAAAGATGCTCTGCGAGCTGATGCCCGAAATAGCAGCGCGATGTGGCAACTTCGAAGTCGCAAGTCCTGTCGAGGTCAGACAGATCAGTCTGAGCACCACGCAAGGCCATCGCCGCGACGGGGTCATCTTCATCGGCGATGCCTTCTGCACGACGTGTCCAGCACCGGGCGTCGGCATCGGCCGGGTGATGACCGACGTCGATCAGCTCCATTCGGTTCACATTCCACGATGGCTCGAAACACCAGGCATGGCGGCTGACAAGATCAACGCTTTCTATGACGACCCGGTCAAGGTGGCTGCCGATGAGGATGGCATGCGGGTGAGTTACTATGCCAAGTCGATCACCGCCGGCACCGGACTGGAATGGCGCGCAAGGCGCCTGCGCAACAACACCGCGCGCCAGCTGATGATCATCGGCCGCAAGGTCCGGCATCTGGGACAGCGGCGGGCGCCCAGCATGGCGTAAGCCCGCGCTCTCTCGGCGGAAAGGCGCGGGCCGATCTGAGGCCCCGATCTTCGGCAGGCGATGGAGGGCACCACATGCCGCAAGCATCAACTTTTAGAGACGGCTAGTGTTCCGTCTGGCCCCGCTTGGTCCTGCCCAAGGGCTGTGCTGAACGCGCTTGCAACAGCGCCCCGTCTCGCCTCCCCGCGCGATGTTGTAAATCGTTTCATCCAGGGTATTTTGGCCATCGGGAACAGAGGGAATAGTCATGTCCAACAGCACCTTGCCGCTGGTTATCAGTGCGCCGGAACCACGCACGCTCGACCTGATCTTCACAGCCCGGCAGCTGGGGCGGCTCAAGGCGCAATATCGCATTGTCGAGACGACCGCTGACGGCGTCGCGAAACTGCCGGCCGACGTGCTGGCGGAGGCGCGGTACATCATCGGCCAGCCGCCCATATCGCCCGAAACGCTCGACCGGATGAAGGCGCTGCGCTGCGTCTTCAATGTCGAGACCAACCTCATCAACAACATGCCCTACGAGACATTGTTCGCGCGCGGCATCCATGTCGTCACCACCGGCCTGGTGTTCGCCGAGCCGGTCGCGGAGCTTGGCCTTGCCATGGCGCTCAACCTCGCCCGCGACATCGTCGATGCCGATCTCGCTTTCCGCCAGGGACAGGAACTGTGGGGCGGCGACGGCAACCAGACGGCGCGGCTCTTGTCCGGCGCCGATGTCGGCATCATCGGTTTCGGCGATCTCGGCCGGGCGCTCAACCGGCTGCTGTCGGGTTTCCGCACCCGCACCAAAGTCTTCGATCCCTGGCTGCCGCCATCCATCCTCATCGACAATGGCGTCGAGCCGGCCTCTCTCGACGAGGTGCTGTCGACCAGCGACTTCATCTTCGTCGTTGCCTCGGTGACCAGCGAGAACCAGGGTTTTCTCGGTGCCGAGGCCTTTGCCGGCATGCGCAAGGGCGCTGCCTTCATCCTGCTCAGCCGCGCCGGCGTGGTGGACTTCCCGGCGCTGATGGCGGCGGTGAAGAGCGGCCACATCGTCGCCGCCAGCGACGTTTTCCCCGAAGAACCGCTGGCGCGGGACCATCCGGTGCGCGCCCTGCCCGGCTTTCTGCGCTCGGCTCACCGTGCCGGCGCGCTCGACATCGCCTTCAAGCGCATGGGAGATATGGTGCTGGAGGACATGGACCTGATCGACCGCGGCCTGCCGCCGCTGCGCTCCAAGCGCGCCGAGCGCGAAACGGTTTCGCGCATGCGTTCCAAGCCGGCCGACAGGAATTGAGGCATGGATTTTCGTCCCCTCGACCGACCCTCGACAAAGTCGGCTTGACAAGAGCGCGGCCGGCGATGACGCTGCCGCAATCGAACTTTGCGGAGGAAGCCATGAACATGAAGAAGATCTATGAAAAACCGATGCTGCTCAAACGGCAGAAACTCTCCGCCGTGACGGCGCAGCAAGCCACTTCAGGAGTGATAGGGCCGACAGGCTGACGCCTCGCGGCGTCCAATAAAGGCAGCATTGGACGCGCCCGCGGGTCGGCGGCGAAACGGCAGTCGCTCGCAACTTCAGTGTTCATGGCTGCTCTTCGCTCTGCGGGCAACCGCTTCCATAAAAGAGCGCGCGGCAGCGTCACAAGCCGTTCTGGACGGTCCGTTCGCGGACAGCACGACCTCCGCGGCCTTCCGCGACATGCCGTATTTCCGGGCGAAGATCGCAGCGTCGTAAGGTTCGTTTTTGGCTGCCGGTGTCGCGGACGTGATCCTGGCCTTGGTCATTGGCGGGTCCGCCTGAAACTTTCGAGCAACTCGCCTTCATTGCGGCAGCCATTCTGAAACAGCGAAAACACCGTGGCTGCCAGCCGCTGTACGTCCGACTGCCCTGACATGCGGTCAAGTTTGCGCTCCAGGCAGACCCGATCGAAGACGCGCTGGCACAGCTGCAGATCGGAAGGATGGAAACCGGGATTGCGCTTATGAAGGCTCGACATAAGAAGCCCCTTTCGGAGCAGCGACCACTTCCTTTGACGCTGTGGATCAAAAAATGAAATCGGACTGAGCAAGAGTCAACATCGGCCTCATCACAGTAAGTATCGTACAATTCTCCCGCCGGTCTGCCCTTCTTTTTTCGAACGGTTCTCAGGCCCAGCGCGACATGGCGCTTTGTCATTAGCCGGCGGATTTTATCGGCCCTCACCGTGATCCGACGCTCTCAAGATATATGTCGGTTTTGTACCAAGTGGCGCTTGGTACGTTTCCGACACTAACATTCAGGCCGATCTTTTCATATGCGAACGGGCGTTGGGGGGCGCCGTGCTTCGAATTTCACATCGCATTCATAGCTTTATTCGTTCTGCGCCCCTATACATAGGCGATCGTCCGCACGTTTTTACGGGCACGGACGGCTGGGAGATTGGATGGCTCTTGCCCTGCATTGGGCCACGCCATGTCTGATCCCAACAAAAATCATCAATACCGAAACCAACTGCTGCGACGCATGCCTGCGGATGATCTGGCGTTGCTCGAGCCGCACATGCAGCGCTGCGACTTGCCGCTACGCATGATGCTTGTGACCCCGAATATTCCGATCGAGGCCGTCTACTTCATCGAACAGGGCATCGGTTCGGTGGTCGCCAGCACGGCGAGCGGCCAAGAGGCCGAAGTGGGCTTCATCGGCTTCGAAGGCATGACGGGATACTCCCTGGTGATGGGCGACGACCGTGCGCCGCATGCCTGTTATGTACAACTGGAAGGCGAGGCGATCCGCATCGAAGCCGGCGCATTCAAGGCAGCATTGGCGGCAAGTGCGACCATGCGCATGTTCCTGCTGCGCTTCATCAACGTGCTACAAACCCAGGCCGGCTGCACCGCGCTCGTCAACGCGCGGCTGAAGCTCGAGGAGCGGCTGGCGCGATGGCTGCTCATGTGCGACGACCGCGTGCCGGGCGAACATCTCGCCATCACGCACGAATTCCTGGCCATCATGCTTGGTGTCAGGCGGCCGGGCGTCACCGTTGCCCTTCAATTGCTCGAAGGCCGCGCGCTGATCCGCTCGCGTCGGGGCGAGATCGTCATTCGTGACCGCGCCGGGCTGCTGGAACTTGCCAATGGCAGTTACGGCGAAGCCGAGGCCGAATATGCAAGGCTGATCGGCGAGATCGGCGCGCCCTGATCAGGAGCGGTCGCCGCCGGCATCCGGCTTGCCCGATGTCGCTTTGCCGGGCAGCGCCGCACCGCCTTCAAATGCGCCTCGGCCAATCGGCCCATCCCTGCCGACCGGCAAGCCGGCATGCTCCAGACTTGCAAGCTTGCACTTCGTCTGCTCGGCCGCCGCTCCGACAAGGCAGTCGATGGTGAACATGGCACCGGCGTGCTCGCTTGCCGCGACCGCCTGGCGGATCTTCGTCAATTGCGCTTGTGTGTAGTCCAGAAGCTCGACCAGGCCGGTATGATCCAAACCGCCCTCCATTGCAGGATGTCGAGAGGCCGATCTGAGGTCGCTCTTGCCACCGAAATACGCCCATTTGCGGGGCTTGCATAGCCGGACTGTCAAAATCGTACAGTCTACGCGCCACGGGATCCTCGCCCTATTGGACAAAGGTCCATCTTCGCACCCTCGCTACGTCATGCAAGTGTATATAAGCTATCGCTTTAATACTGGTCCGTACGTCTGTCGGGGAGATGTCGTGCCAATCCGCGAGAATCTCGCCGCCAATCTCAGGCGGCTGGTCCAACGCCACGCTTCCGTCAGCGCGGTGTGCCGTGAGCTTGGCATCAACCGCACCCAGTTCGAGCGCTATCTGCAAGGCAAGGCGGTTCCCAACAAAGCCACCGCCAGGCTGATCTGCGACTATTTCAAGATCGACGAGGATGAGTTGTATCGTGAGCCGGCCGCCGCGGCAGCCAAGGGCGACAGCAATGCAACGTTGCGCGAGGCACTGTACGAGAACATGGTGCGGCCGCCGTCGCCCGCCATCGCCGGAGGCACCTATTTCACCTATTTTTCGATCCCCGGCCGACCCGATTTTTTGATGCGCTCGGTCACCTTCGTGCGGCGTGAGGCCGATCTCGTCACCTTCAGGCGGGTAACGCGCTGGGCTCCGGGCGATGGCCAGGGGGGTTCGAGAATGCCCGGCAACCATTACGGCGTGGCGATCTCGCGCCTGAACTGGATCTATTTCACAGGCATCAACCGCCGCCAGACAAGCGAGCCCTCGATCATGACCGTACAGTGGGCGCCCATCTCCGAACCAGTTCTGGTCGGCAGGGCGATCGTCCTCACCGGATCGGGGCCGGCCTTTGTGTCGGTCATCATGCGGCAGGACGTCACCAGGATCAGCATGAGGCGAGCGATGCTGATGGCCCATATCGTCAGTCTCGACGACCCCAGCGTCGATCGGCTGGTGGTCAGTCTTGCACGCGAGACCCGCTAAACTCGCTTTCTACGGGAAAAATCGGGGAAAGTTTCAAGTTTTTCGACTATATTTTTCTTCGTTTCGGGATTTTTGCGCAAAAAATGCCGGAACTTTCACCCAAACCTGTCGTTTTCCAACTGATCGTTGCTTCGACGATCCCAAGCAACAGGAGGAGTACACCATGAACATCAAGATGATCTGTTTCGGCGCGATGACGCTCTCGATGGTTGCCGGCTCCGCGCTTGCGGCAGGCGACACCGGCACGTCGGCTCTCGACGATCCGGCCAAGATGCAGCCCTTCTACACCGATAGCGGCATGAAGACGATGGTCAGCAACGACGACTTCGTGAAGGCCTGGAAGGCCCTTACGCCGGACGACCAGACCGCGATGATGAAGGCCTGCGAGGACGAGGCGAAGGACGCCACTGCGGCCAACAGCCATCCGGAATTCTGCAGCAGCGTGAAAGCGAACGGCGGCAGCAAGTAGCAATCCAGCGAACCGATGAGAAACAGCCCCTTCGCGGGGCTGTTTTGCGTCTGCCGCAGGGCGCGCGGCCAAGCCCGCCACGCAACGATCAAGCCCGGCCGGCGCGCCGGCCCATTTCCATTCCTGCTATGTTGCACTGCGACAAAATTGTTTTATGTTGCACTGCGATAAATTTGTTGCATTGCGATATCAGCCTGCCCGGCCGACGTTGCGCAGGGGCTGGGCCTTGCACGAAGGAGCCGTCGTGGCAGCATCGTTCCGGTCGGACATACAAGGATTGCGCGCGCTCGCTGTCGGCGGTGTCGTCGCCTACCATTTCGGCCTCACCGCGCTCCCCGGCGGCTTTGCCGGCGTCGACATCTTCTTCGTCATCTCGGGCTGGCTGATAACAACCCACCTCATGCAGGAGATCGGCGAGACCGGCCGGCTCGACCTTTGGCGCTTCTATGCCAGGCGCGCGCGGCGGCTTCTGCCGGCAGCTTTGTTCGTCATCCTGGTTACGCTGGCCGCCGGCTACTTCATCCTGGCGCCGCAGGAGCAGGCGCTCTATTCGCGCGGCGCCATGTTCGCCTCCGCCTATGCCATCAATCTGTGGCTGCTGCGCTGGTCGTTCGACTATTTCGCCGCCGACGCCACCAGCAATCCCTTCATCCACTTCTGGTCGTTGTCGGTGGAGGAGCAGTTCTATCTGGCCTGGCCGGCGCTGCTTCTGCTGGCCGCTTGGCTGCGGCCGGGCCGGCGAACGGCCGCAGCCGTGATAGGCGTTGCCGGCCTTGCCTCCTTCGCCGCCTGCCTGTGGCTGACCAGCGCCGCTCCGGCCTGGGCCTTCTATTTCTCGCCGCTGCGCGCCTGGGAGTTCGCCGCCGGCGGCCTGGCGACGCTGGTCCCCATGGCCTTGCTGCAGCACCGCATCTGGCTGCGGGCCGCACTTGGCTGGCTCGGCCTGGCGCTGATCGCGGCCGCCTATCTCTGCCTCAGCGAAGACCTGCCCTTCCCCGGCTGGTACGCGCTGCTGCCGGTTGCCGGCACCGTGCTGGTGCTGCTGAGCGGCGTCGGCGGGGAGCAGACCAACGGACGGACCGGCTGGCACGCCCTTGGACCGACCGCCGCTTTGTCGCTGCCGCCTTTGCAATGGATCGGTACGCTCTCCTATTCGCTCTATCTCTGGCACTGGCCGGTCATCGTCTACGCCGGGATGCTGGCGCCCGATCTTACCGTGCCGCAGCGCCTTGGCTGCGGCGTGCTGGCGCTAGCGCTGTCGGTGCTCACCTATCACCTCATCGAGAACCCGGCGCGGCGCGGCGCCTGGCTGACGGTGGGCGCTCGCGCGCTCGCTCCGGCGCTCGCCCTGACCTGTGCCGGCGTGGCGGTCGCCTATGCCAATGCGCATCTGGCCACGCGCAACATCGGCCCCGAGCAGCGCGGCATCGAGCAGGCGGTCGAAAGACCTTCCATCGCGCGGGCCGTCGACAAGAACTGCCTGGCCGACTTCCAAACGGTGACGCCGAAACCCTGCATGTTCGGCCCGGCCGATGCCACCCGCACCATCGTGCTGTTCGGCGATTCGCACGCCGACCAGTGGTCGACGCCGCTGATCGAGGCGGCCAAGCGCAACGACACAAAGGTCATCACCTATCTTAAATCATCGTGCCGCGCCTCGCGGCTCTCCACCTTCAACACCGTGCTGAAGCGCGACTACACCGAATGCGACGCCTGGCGCGAGCAGGCCATATCAGAGATCATCCGCCGCAAGCCGCGCCTGGTGGTGATCTCCGAATTCTCCATCGGCAATCTGACCCGCGACCTGCCCGCCGCCGAACGCACCGCCGAAGTAGCGCGCTGGCAGGCCGGCCTGCGCTCGACCTTGCAGGCCTTCAGCCGGGCCGGTGTCGAGACGGCTGTTATCCGCGACACGCCGATTAACGCCAGCTTCGCCGGCTCCTGCGTGGCGCGCACCCTGTGGTGGCGCGAAGCCCCCTCGCCGCACTGCGATACGCCAAGGGCGGACGCCGCCAACGACAGCACCGCCGCCGCCGAGCGCGCCGTGGTGACCAGCGTACCCGACACCCGCTACATCGACCTCACCAACCAATTCTGCGGCCCGACCACCTGCCACGTCGTCATATCAGGCAAGCTGGCGTTTCGTGACAGGCACCATTTGGCGACGGGCTTTGCCGAGACACTGGCGGGGCCATTGGAGAGGGCCTTGTTTTAGAGGTTCCCTTCTCCCCGTCTATACGAGGAGAAGGTGCCGGCAGGCGGATGAGGGGCGGCGCGGCGCGGCAAATCAATGCGCCCCCGCGAACAGCTCGCGATGATGAGCCAGAAACGCCGGATGTGGCATCAACCGCGCATCCTTGGGCCAATGCAAACCCTGGGATTCCGGACGGAAGAGATTTCTCAATTCGCTCGGCACCCGGTTGTGCGCGACCAGCAGTCGATGGTTTTCGTCTATCGAAATCAGATGCCGATCGAACAGCCAATGCACGGTGGCCGATAGCGCGATGCCGTTCCGGACAACATCCGGCCCGCCGACCGCGACAGGTTTGATATGAGCGGCCTGAACCTCGGCCCTGCCGCCACCATTGATAATGCGCAAGCCGGTGACTGCGCATTTATCCTCATAAGCACGGCAGACTTCCAACCGGAAGGTGGCGTCGCGGATTTTGCGGTTCAGCAAGATCTGTTCGACCCGACGATCGACCGTCTCGGCAAAACCGGGCTGTCCGGCAAAACCAGGCTGGATCGGCCATGGAACATCCAGCGGCAGCATGTCGGGGCTGAGCCTTCTGGCGTTGGCAGGGTCAAGTGTCTCATTCAAACCAGCCAGCACGATGTTGTCGAAATCCTCACTCAGGATCGGGCGCATCGACTTGCCCTGCACGGCTTGGCCGACGTGGCTGGGGTCGAGAACCTCGCGCAACAGCGCCTCCGCGTAGCGGCCATCCTTAACGAAAGGCACCGGTGTAGGAAATTCGAGATAGTCCGTCACATGGGCATAGTAACGGTCGGATCGGTCAGGATCCGGCAAGACATCTGTTACACGCGCATAGGCGATATACGCACGACGGCCGCCATTGCGCTGCGGTTCGCGAAACAGCACCCAGTCGCCAATGGCGTTCCGGGCAGCGTCCAGATAATTGCTGCGAGCGGGGAATTGATAGCGGCGGGTGATGTCATCGTCGTAGCCAGAACCCGGCTTCACATCGAAAACGGCTTTCACGATTCTATTCCTGGGAATGCAAACGCCTAGGCTAGCGATGTTTTACGCATCGTGCGAGCCATCCGTTGCACCATCTCACCACCTCACCACCTCACCACCTCACCTCCTCATCATCATCCCGTAATGCACCGCCAGCAGATCCAGCCCCACCTTCAGCAGCTTTGTCACCACATTCCGGCCCTCGCCGGTCTGCTCGGACAGGCGCTTGAGGGAACCGTCAGCGCAGCAGACTTGTCGCACCACGGCGGCCACCTCCCAATGGCCTAGCGCTCTTGTGGCGGCGGCATAGGCCCTGCCGGCGTCGAGAACGCTGTCGGCGATGCCGCCGCCCTCGCGGCCGCCGTCGACGCGCTCGGTCCAGCGCATCGGCTTGACATCAGCCTGCTGGCTGCAGCGGAAATCCTCGCGGTAGCGCAGGCCTGCCTCGCGCTGCTGGCGCGACAGCGAGGTGATGCCGATAAGCGCATCGATGGCGCGCACCCGCACGATGCCGCCGGCGGCGGCGTGGCCGTCATTCGACACCTCGTAGACACGAGCAGCCTCCAGCGTGCCCGCCGCCAGCCGCTTGCGGCCGAAGGCGTCATCCCTGAGCGCGAAATCATGGCCGATCTGGCGGCGTATGCGCACCTGCTCGGCCTCGCCCTTCGGCAATTTCGGCGCCTGCGGTTTTGCGGGTATGGTCTTTTTGCTCATGGAAGGCTCCTGGTTGGCTTGGGATGATGGAGGACGGCAAAGCGGCGATCCTTCGCGCTGTTGGGCATCTCCCCACATGGTCGGCAGGGCGGAGAGGGCCGCCGTTCGGTTGGCCTTCGTTGAACCGGAGGTCGTCCGTTGAACCGGAGGTCGTCGCCTCTTCGCCGCTGCGCCAGCATCCTTGCCGCCCGGCATCCAGGCTGATGGAACCGGCGCGAGCTTTCGACGTTATGTCGCGTCCACGCCAAGGGGAGGTTCGCCGATGACAGCCTTCATGCCGGTTACCGTGCGCTTTTGCGACAACAAAACCATGCTGGTCAGTTCGGTGGCCGGCGCAGCCGAGGCACTGCGCCACCAATGGCCCGACAAGACAGCACCTGGTTATCTCGAGGCGACGCGGCTGGTTACGCTCGCCGTCGACGGCACCTGCTGCCAGCGCATCGCATTCGACGCCTTCACCAGGGCGGCCAAGCAACAGAACATACTGGTGGCCAGGCCCAAAAGCCGCGCCCATGACTGGCTGAACGCGGTGGCTAGTCCATGAGGATCGCCAGCCAGCCGAAAAATTGATGCAACCGCCCGCCAGCGGGGCGCGTTTAAGGATGCGGTAGACAGAGCCGCGCGCAAAGCGAAGGTGAACGCGGTGGGTACGATGAAAACCGGAGTGCCGCTCAAAGTGCGGGTGGAGGATGAGGTCGAAGAGATCGACAGCGTCAGCGAAGCCGCCGATTTTCTGCAGCGCTGGCCGCTGGAGCGACGCGGCCATGTCTACCGCAGCGCGCTTAACGCCTGCAGCGCGGCGATCGCCGCGCAGATTTCCGAAGCCGACGCCATGAAGGTGTTTACCGGCTTTGCCCGGGTGACCGGCATATTGATCGCCGAAGGCAACCCGGCGATGGCGATGGACGCAAGGAGCATGCAGAGCCGCACGCCCAAGCAGGGCCGGCAGATGCCGAAGTAAGATTCTGGCGATTTTGCTCCGGGCTTGATTCATCTCAGATCCTCCACCTCTGTGCGGCGAGGCAGCCCCCTCACCCAGCCTCCGCTTCGTTCGGCTGACCATTCCGGGGCGAGCCACGTGTCTCGCCCGTCCTTCGGACCCCGAGGGGAGAGGAGACTTGCACCGTCGGTGCCCTCCTCTTCTCCCAGCGGGGAGAAGGTGGCCCGAAGGGCCGGATGAGGAGGCTGGCGCAGCAACGGGGGAGCGGGCTCATCCCGCCACAAATACGCGGCGCTGGAAGCGCGCCTGATGATAGGTGCAATAGCTTTTCAGCGCCGTGGTGCGCATGCCGCAGCACAGCATATCGGCGCCCGGCCGGCTGCCTGGCGCATCGTTTTCAGAATCCTCCTCCACCGTCAGATCCAGCGGCGCGCGGCAGCGTGAAAACAGGCAATCGACGAAGCGCATCGCCACGCCATGCGGCTGCCGGCCGATGGCCGCGCGCGGCGGCGCCGGCACCTCCAGGCGATAGGCTACGCCGTCGGCGATCAGCACGCCCGCCTCGCGCACGAACGAATGGGCGCGCCTGGGCCGGGCCACTTCATGCGCATGGATATCCTTGGCGGCAAGCACGCCATGCATCTTGCCGACGGCACGCGTCGCATTCGCCGACATGCCATCGGCCCGCTTGCTTCCAGCGCGCTTGCCCCCGGCCTGTCTGGCTCGCGGCGGCGGCCCCTTGCCATTGGCAAAGCCGATCGCGCCCAGCATGGCGTTACGATGCACGATGCCGATGATGGCGTCGCGCGACACCGGACTGCCACGCAGCGCGGTGAACGCGACTGCAATCCTGGAGGCTGAAAGCCCGTCCTTCAGCCAGCGGCCGATCTCGTGCAATTCCGCGTCGCTATAGCTTGCCATATACCAGCTCCATCCAAAGTTCGGCCGCGCGCCGTCGGGCAGCGTCAAGGTTCGACCCGGTGGCCGGGCCGCAGTCAGGTTGTTTTTCAAGAGCCGGCTGTCAGCCGGCCAGCCTCAGCCGGATTGGGCCGATTTCCCGCCGGCAAGGTGCAAAAGCCGCGCCTCGGCCGTGTTTCTGTCCAGGGCGGAAACCGCCCTGCCCGTTAGCCTGTCCAACAGGATGACGGTGCCGTCCTCGGTGCGGATGCAGGATCGGCCAGCCGGAAAAACAGCGCCGGCGCCATGCCGGCCGAATTGGGGACCGGAGCCGCTGGGAGCGGCGGCTCCGGCCGTTCCGGTCGCCGGAAACAGGCGGACCGGACCCGAGGCTGGTGCAGTCAAGCACTGAGCCTCGGGCTTCACCCCGGCCGGGGAGGAGGACGGCCGGGGCGGAAGGGAATGGGCGGCGGTTATGACCGCCGGATGCGCCTCGCGTGAGGCCGGCGACTCGGCGCCATCAAAGCTGGACAGGTTTTGCATGACCAGATATAAGCATAACTCGAAAGAATATGCAAGCCATTCTTTCATAGACGAGAGCCGCTTTCATCGCTCACATGGGCGCCATGGCAAAAACGGAACTGTCGATCAAGGTCGGGGCGGCGATCCGCAAGGCGCGCAAGCAGCGCGGCCTGGTCATGCGCCATATTGCGGAGCACAACGACACCGATGTCGCCGCCGTCGGCAATTGGGAAACCGGCCGCAATCTGCCCAAGACCGAGAACCTCCTGAAGACCGCCGCCTTCCTGCGCGTCGACCCGGTGGCGCTCGGCAAGGGCGAGGTCGTCTTCCTCGACGATTCCGGCCCGGTGGCCGATGCCGAGATCGTCACCGATGCCACCCCCCTGCCCGCCGGGCCGATGGATATCCAGGTGCTGGGCGCCGCCGTCGGTGGCGATGACGGTGACTTCACCTTGAACGGCGAACCCGCCGGCTACGTCCAGCGCCCGCCGGGCATCCGCAACCTCCCCAAGGTGTTCGCGCTGCACGTGCTTTCCGATTCCATGGTGCCGCGCTACGAACCGGGCGACATGATCTATTGCGGCGGCCGCGATGCCGTACCCGGCGACCATGTGGTGATCGAGATGTTTCCGGAAGAAAACGGGCACATCGGCAAGGCCTTCATCAAGAAGCTGGTCAAACGCACGGCGGGCGAGTTGGTGGTCGAGCAATACAATCCGCCGAAGACGCTGACCTTCAACCGCTACGCCATCAAACATGTCTGGCGCGTGATTTCGCTGAAGGAATTGCTGGGGTATTGAGGAGCGCTTCTTGCCTTCTCCCCTTGCGGGGGTGAAAGGCGGTCCGCACAGCGGACGAAAAGCCAATTGCTTGGCTTTTCGAGCCTTGAACGCCCTGAGCTTGCGAAGGGCCGGGTAGCGCAGGATCCACCTGCCGGGTCCCCGCTGCTTCGCAGCGCCCCGGCGTTCGCTGGCCTTTGATCGTGCCACTGGCACGATCAATTCGCTTACGCGAACCGGCCGTTCACCCTTTCGACAAGACTCAAGCCCGCCGCGCTCCCTCCAGCGGCACCTCGCGATCGCTCAGCATCTGCGCTTCGCTACGCACGCGCTGGCGCTCGTCGATGAAGGCCGCCTGGATCGTAACGGTCGCCCCCGGCAGTCCGTCGGCACGGCAGGCCGAGCAGACGATGCGGCCCGACAGAGCGGCAAGCGGCGTGTTCCTCGTCACGCCGAACCGCTTCAACTGATCGGGCCGCCACCAACGGTTGCGGCCGCAATCCGCGCACTCGACCGAGATCGAGGCGACATGCGCCATTGTTGGTTCCCTGCCCGGCAATGCCATCGCCCCTGCCTCGTCTTTGTTCCTGATTTGTTCGCATATTCCTGTGTTTTGCGCCCGGAGTCGAGTCGCAGTTTTCAAACTTTCCCAGAAGTTTTTCTTCTAAGGTAATTTGAGTTATGCTTTCACGCTGGATATGCAAATGTGAGTCGGAGCACGAACCCGCCCATTGCATCAAACCCGGGAGCGATAATGGACGCCCTTGCCGCCGATTTTGCCCGTTCCTGCGGTTACGCCGGCGACAGCCTGGCCCTGCTTGAAGCCTTCGAAGCCATCCGCCGCAACGGCATCGCCCACGCCCGTCAGGATCACGTCAGGCGCAAGGCGGTGATCGACGCGTTGAAACCGTCGGAGGCGCTGTTCCTGGCCGCGATTGGCCCGGCCCTCTCGGCGGAGGAGGCCATCGAGGACGCCGTCCGCTTCATAGCCTGCTGGCGCAACATACCGCGCTGGCGCCAGGAGCGGCGCCTGCCCGACCTGATCAGGGCCAAGCAACAGCGGCTGGTGGCGCGGTATTTTCGTCGCCATGGCCATCTTCTATGGGCGCGCGAAGCAGCGTGAGGCTGGACCAGCCATTTGCGGGTTCCATCAGCAATTTTTTCTTTCTAGACTGCGCAGGGGTGGCTGATCGTCGACGTGCATAGTTTGGAATGTTCAAGACTGCCCGCTTAAAATTTCAAACCTGGATAACGGCCGGCGCGGGAACCATCGCCGCCCTGTTCGTCGCCGGCCTGATGGGCGCGTTCGGCGCCCTGCCCCCCCACGCCCCGCCGCAATTGCCGCCCGATGCCGGCATCGATGCCGGGCGTTGGCATCTCAAGCCGGTGCGTGCATATGTCAGCCGCGCCAAGGTCTATGGCGTGCCGCTGAAACCAGGCCAGAAGGCGCTGGTGCTGGAGGTCGACCTGACCAATCGCACGGCGCAATCCGACAAGGCCTATTTCAATGTCTTCACGCCGGACGGACTCGCTCTGCTCGACGGCCTGCCGATGATCGCGCTGACCCGTGATTCGACTCTGACGCCGGAACTGCATCCCGGCATGACCGAACGCATGGCCTATGTCTGGCCGCTTGCCGGCGACGCCATCGTGCCGGCAAATCTCAGCTTCGGCATCATCGCCGAGATCTTCAAGCCGCGCGACAACCTTTACGGGACGCCCGGCTGGTTCAATCCCACTCGGCTCGGCACCGTCACCTTGCCCGTCGTCGACCTGCCCGTGGCAGACTCACGGAAAGGCGGCTCATGAATATCCGGGCCATCGGCAATCTCCTGATCCTCGCCACCACCGTGGCGCTGAGCTACGGCATGCAGGTGTCGAAGCCGCATTATGCCGAGCTCACCGCACCGATCCCGGTCGACGGCGCCGTCCACGACACGGTGCGGGCGCGCAGCTTCGCTGTCCGCCTCGACAGAGTGGTCTTTGCCCGCACGCTGAAGAGCGACCAGTTCGGCCAGGAGAAGCTTTTGACGACCAGCGGCCTGTGGGCGGTGGTGACGACCAGTCTCACCGCCACCAGCACCTCCACCACGGTCGCCGACGGCACCTGGCAAGGCCCGACCGGCCTGCGCTACCACCAGAGCGAACGGCTGGGCTACCGCCAGGACATGCCGCCGCATTCCATTGATCCGGGGTTGGAAAGACGCGGCCTGTTCATCTTCGAGATGCCGCCCGACCAGATCCCCGGCGCCAGCCTGCTGGTCGCCGCGCGCCGGTTCGGCCCGCTCGACGCCCAGGCCCGCATCAGCCTCGACGCGGTGCCGACCGGCGCCGATGGCCAGCCAGCGGATGTCTTGCCGCAATACGATCTTGATGCGCGACTGTAGGAAGGGGCGCGCAAGCCTAACTGCCCATGACCTGGCGCAGCAATGCAATCACTTCCGCAACAGAAGGACCTTCGACAGGGGGTGGATCGGCCCGCTCACAAAATTCCCTCCAAATAAACAGCGTGAGTTCCGCGCCATCGGTGCCCGGTTCGCTTGACGCATCAGTGAACTGTTCAAGGGATCGATATCGATGGTCGGACCAGAAGAGCCGTTCGACCCAGTCATAGACAGGTATCAGGTGAAAATGGAACGAATGACCCGGAGAATGGCCGTAGCGACTGATGTAGAGCCGGTTAGGCCGCAGCCGCGACGTCAATGCCTTCTGAGCTTCCGCAAGCAATGGGCCCAATTCGGCCAGAGCCGCTTGCGGCAGTTCCAAGAGGTTGTTGGTCGGCAGCTTGGAACCAAGCACCAGGTACCCGGGCAGAGCAGAGTCAGTCCGGTGGCTCAGGAGCCAGAAATCCGTCGCGGAAATCTGAAACGGTTCGGGACTCTGCAAATTTTGTTCTCCGATGCAGGGAGCTCAATCGTTTCAGAGTAACCCAGCTTGAACCCAAAGCAATTCCGCAGCGCAGTTTGCGCTCGAAACTCTCAACACTGAGCAAGACCAAGGCAAAGGCATGACCGCAGTTTCGACCGATCTCGAACCAGCCGCCGACGAAGGCCGAGAGACCGAGAAAAAATGGCGCCGGCGCGGTCTTGCCGCGCTCGCTATCCTGCTGCCGCTGACGCTGGCCGAGACCAGCTATGACAGCGTCCGTGAATGGCTGCACGGCGACGACCTCATCGCCAGGGATGTCGAGTTCGGCCAGTCCGTGCCATTCGGCGGCAGCGAGTGGCGGCTGGCCGATCTGCGCGGCGGCAAGGCCGGCCGCTTGCCCGACCACGCCTTCGCCGTCATCGCCACCTTTGCGGTAACGGTTGGCGACCCCGATCTGCAAAAACAGTGGCTGGGCTGCAAGGTGATACTGACCGACGCCGCCGGGCGCCGCTGGCTGTCCGACTTCATCTCCGGCGTCGGCCTGCCGGACGGCGTGATGAACTGCACCTCGGCGATCTTCTCCGGCGCCAAGAAGGGCGAAATCATCACCGTGGGCGAAACCTTCATCGTGCCCGAGGACGCCATCAAGACCATCCGCCCGGCTGTCGGATTGGGCAGCGAGCGGCCGTGGTTCCTGCGCTTTCAGAGGCCGCCGAAGTGAGCGTCCTTCTCCCCGTAAACGGAGAGAATTCACTTCCCCGCCCGCTTCGCCATCGAAAACGCTGTCTCCAGCACGGCGGCGAGAAAGCATATGCGCAGCGGCTCGATCAGGATGCCGGTGGAGGAATCCTGGAACGGGCTGCCGAACAGCAGCGTCACGCCATGCGAAAAAATCTGCCAGACGTCGAGCTCGTGCGGACCGATCAGCCGCGTCGTGCCCAGCCATAGCCAGGCAGCGCCCCAGTCGAGCAAGCGGTAGCCGACGACCAGCGTGCACAAAAGCACCAGACTGGAGCTGACTGTCAGCCGAACCCCGTTGGCGATCGGCAGATAGCGCGAGCGGTAACCGGCGATGAAATGCTCGACGAAATCACGCAGGAATTTCGGCAGGCCGACATAGCGCCGGCCGGCGCGCTCCAGCCGGCCGTGCACGCGCATCAGGGCGGCATCGTCGCGCACGTCATAGCCATAGATCAGCGCCGCCATCACCAGCCAGATCAGCGGCAGCAACATGAAGAAGAACAGGTTGACGGCAACCGTCGATGGCGCGATCGACTCGACCGGCACCATGGGGGCGGCCGAGGCCATCGGCACCGGGTTCGCCAGCCCGTCCACTGAGGCCTGCAGGGCCGACCAGAAATTGCGGCTCATCAGCCATTGCAGCGCCGAGTCCTTCCAGCGGCTGATCACATAGAGGCCAACGAAGATCCAGTTGGTCTCGCAGATCACCACGACGATCTGCCAGAACGAGGCGGCTTTCGTTTTCGTCTGCATGAATTTGGCCAGCCGGTGGATCAGCCAGGACACCGCCACCGAGACCAGCAGCCAGCGCGAATCGAGCACGTCGAGCACATTGGCGCTCTGGCCGAAATCGGCCTGGTCGAGCGTGGCGCGCGAATATTGGCGAACGATGTCGCCCAGAAATCCCCAGGCCGCGTAATAGGCGAAGAACGGCAGCAGCGCGATGGTGATCATCCGCACCAGCCGCGAGCCGCGCCGGTCCACAGCACCCGGCTCCTTGACGGCTTGCGCCTCGGTGGTTGCGGCCTTGTCCGCGCTGCGCTGCGCGGCCAGCACATGCGGCAGGCCGGGGCGCAACACATGGAACATCGCCACCGTCACCACCAGCTGCGCCAGCGCCACCAGCGTCAGCATCGCCAGCCCGGCGAAGTGATTGGCCAGCGCCACCTTCGCCGCGAGCTGCATGAGGAGATCGCCGACCAGCACGCCGGCCAGCACGAGTGCCACGAGTTGCGGCCAGAACCGCCGCAGCAGCGAAAAACTCAAGGTGATCGGTCTGATGATATCGGCCAACATGAGGTTCTCTCACGATGCCACCCGCCCCAAGTCTTTCTAGCAAAGCATGCTTGTTTTGCAAGGAATGGGGGTCCCTAGCAAGCGCAGGTGCGAGGCACCCCCCTCTGTCCTACCGGACATCTCCCCCGCAAGGGGGGAGATTGGACGTCATGACTGCTTTCGCCAATTTTCAACGTTGAAGAGAAAGCGGCGAGGACGAAGCTGCCAATCTCCCCCCTTGCGGGGGAGATGTCCGGCAGGACAGAGGGGGGTGCCTGGGCGCCAACCGCTCCTCCCCCTTTGCTCCTCACCTTCTCACCCGCGATTTCAGCCACCGGTCGAACGCCACCGCCAGGATCAGGATGAGCCCAATGACGATGCTTTGCGTGTAGGACGAGACGTTGTTGAACTGCAGCCCGTTTTGCAGCACGCCGATGAGCGCCGCGCCCACCACCGTGCCGCCGACAGAGCCGATGCCGCCGAACAGCGAGGTGCCGCCGATGACGACGGCCGAGATGACCGTCAGCTCGTAACCAATACCGGCGACTGCTTCGGAGGAGTTCAGCCGCGCCGACAGCACGAAGGCGGCAAGCCCGGCAAAGAAGCCGACGATGACATAGACCGAGACCAGGATGCGGTCGACGCGCAGGCCCGACAGCCTTGCCGCCTCGGCATTGCCGCCGACGGCATAGACAGCTCGCCCGTAGCGCGTGTAGCGCAGCACGATGTGGCACAGGATGGCGGCGGCCGCGAAGATCAGCGCCGGCACCGGCACGGGGCCGATCAGCCCGGTTCCGAACCAGCGCATCGAGGCGTCGAAGCCCGAGATCGGGCCGCCGTTTGAGATGGTCAGCGTCAGCCCGCGAAACACCGTCAGCCCGCCCAGCGTGACGACGAAGGGCGGCACTTTCAGCCGGGTGATGACAAGCCCCTGCACCCCGCCGGCAGCAGCGCCCACAACGACGGCGGCCAAGAGCGCTGCGAACCAGCCGAACCCTTGCGTGCCGCTCGTCGACAGCGACAGCGTGTTGGCGGTGCCGCCCTTGGCGACCACGGCGGCGACCATGCCGCAGAAGGCGAGCAGCGAACCGACCGACAGGTCGATGCCGGCGGTGAGGATGACGAAGGTCATGCCGAGCGCGATCAGCCCGGTGATCGATATCTGCCTTGTGATGTTGAACAAATTGATCGGGTCCATGAAGCTCGGCTTCAGCACGGTGAAGACGATGATCAGCGCCACCAGGAACAGCAGCGGCCCGAAGCTCATCAAAAGCCGCGCGAAGTTGATGCCGCCGCGCTGATCCTGTTCCCCCGCCACGCTCATAGTGTCTCCTTGCGGTCGAGTGCCATCAGTTCCATCAGTCTTTCCTCGTTTGCCTCGGTGCCCGGCATCTGGCCGGTGATGCGGCCCCGGCGCATGGTGACGATGCGGTCCGACACCGCAAGCACCTCGGGCAGCTCGGACGAAATCATCATCACCGCAATGCCGCGCGCCGCAAGCTGCACCAGGATCTGGTGCACCTCTGTCTTGGCGCCGACATCGACGCCGCGCGTCGGCTCGTCGACGATCAGCACTTTCGGATCGCGCGCCAGCCAGCGCGCCAGGATCACCTTCTGCTGGTTGCCGCCCGACAGGCCTTCGATCGCCTGCTCAGCCGAAGCCATGCGGATCGACAGCATCTTGCGAAACCCGGACAGCGCATCGCGCTCGCGCCGCTCGGCCATGAAGCCGAAACCGTTGCTGAAGCTGCCCAGCGAAGCGATGGAGAAATTCGGCAGGATGCCCAGCGCGGCAAAGATCGCCTGGTGCTTGCGGTCCTCCGGTAGCAGGCCGATGCCGAGCGCAATGGCGTCCGCGGGTGATGCCGGGGCGATCGGCTTCCCGTCGAGCGTGATGGTGCCGGCCGCGATGCGGTCGGCGCCGAAGATGGCGCGCGCCAGTTCCGTGCGGCCGGACCCCACAAGCCCAGCAACGCCGAGGATTTCACCGGCCTTGAGGTCGATGTCGACGCCGTCGAGCACGATGGCGTGGGGCGCCTCGGGGTCGCGCACGGTCCGCAGACCGCGCACCGACAGCACGACATCGCCGGCAACCGCGCGCTGCGCCGGCCGGGCGTAGAGCTCGGACGCCGCGCGGCCGACCATCTTCTCGATGATTTTGGGCAGCGCGATCGGGCCGCCCTCGCGGTTAAGATGCCCGGCCAGCCGCCCGTCGCGCAGCACCGTCATGCGATCGCATATGGCGGACGCTTCCTCCAGCCGGTGGGTGACGAACATGATGGCGACCTTGTCCTTGCGCAGCCGATCCATGATCGACAGCAGCCGCTGCACCTCGGTCTCGGTCAGCGCCGAGGTCGGCTCGTCCATGATGATCAGCCGGCTTTTCAGCGACAGGGCGCGGGCGATCTCGACCAGTTGCTGTTCGGCCACCGACAGCGCCGACACCGGCGTCATCGGGTCTATGGAGAGACCGACGCGGGCGATGATCGAGCGCGACTCTTGCTCCATGCGCCTCCAACTGACCAGCCCGAGCGGACCGATCGGCGCGCGGCCGATAAAGATGTTTTCCGCCACAGTCAGCGTCGGGATCAGGCTCAGTTCCTGGTAGATGGTGACGATGCCGAGCCGCTTGGCATCCTGCGGGCTGGATGGATGATAATCGGCACCGTCGAAAGTGATGCGGCCGCCCGACGGCGGCATGACGCCCGAGAGGATTTTCAAGAGCGTGGACTTGCCGGCGCCGTTTTCGCCCAGCAGGCCGAGGATTTCGCCGGGGCGGATGTCGAGCGAGACATCGCTCAGCGCGGTGACGCCGGCGAAATGCTTGGTGATGCCCTCGACGGCAAGCAGGATGGGCTCGGGCGATGCGGCTTCAGCTGGCAAGGGTTGCTCCTCTGATGCAGTTCATGCCGGCACGCTCAGCACTTGAACACACCCCTCTGGCCTGCCGGCCATCTCCCCCGCAAGGGGGTGTTTGGACCGGAGACATCGCGAACAGGTGTGCGAGGACATCGCGAACAGTTTGGCGTGCTTTGCGCCGGGAGGTTCGCGATGCCATTTGGGAAC